>JBDTIZ010000179.1:0-20099 GCA_039936115.1 Gammaproteobacteria bacterium | reverse complement strand
GAACACATAGGTTCGCCCCTACAAAACGACACCGGTCTTTATAGTTAATGTCTACAAAAAAATAATGTATAATCAATCCAATTTTTGCAGAAAGGATTTCCCATGGTCATCGACACCGCCCTACTCTCTCGCATTCAATTCGGATTCACGATCAGCTTTCATATTTTATTTCCCGCATTCAGTATCGGTCTCGCCATGTTTCTTGCCATCATGGAAGGCGCTTGGATCAAAACAAAAAAACCACTCTATCTGAATATTTGTAAATTCTGGACCAAAGTGTTCGCACTCACATTTGGCATGGGCGTGGTGTCAGGTCTAGTGATGGAATTTCAACTCGGGACAAATTGGGCCGGATTTACGCGTGCAATTGGCGGTGTGCTTGGGCCCTTGTTTACTTATGAAGTCATGACAGCATTTTTTATTGAAGCAGGATTTTTAGGCGTCATGTTATTTGGTTGGGATCGCGTGAGTCATAAATTACATTATTTAGCGACATTATTAGTATTGATTGGAACAACATTATCAGCTTATTGGATTATGTCAGCGAATACCTGGATGCAACATCCCGTAGGATTCACTGAAATTAACGGCGTCTACAACGTTTCAAATTGGAAAGAAGTCGTATTTAATGCAGCGACATTTCCACGTTTTATTCACATGATGTTAGCATCATATATTTCTGCAGGATTTGTCATCGCCAGTGTGTCAGCACTTTATTTATTGAATAAAAAATTCACCGCGTTTGCAAAAAAATGTTTTTCCTTCATTTGGTATGCGCTGATTATCTTGATTCCTTTACAAATATTTTTCGGTGACATGACCGGTGTGCTGGTACAGAAAATTCAACCCTTGAAAACTGCAGCGATGGAAGGATTATGGGAAACACAAAGAGGTGCGCCATTATTATTGTTTGCCATTCCGGATCAAAAAAATCAAACCAACTATTTAGAAATTTCCATTCCACATCTGGCAGCTGTTTTAAATACTCATGAGTGGAACGGCGAATTAATAGGATTAAAATCTGTCACGCCTGAAAATCAACCCAACGTGATCACCGTCTTTTTTACGTTTAGAATTATGGTCGGTGTTGGTTTACTCATGTTGTTATTAGCAGCTATCGCGCTTTATTTAAGAATAAAACAACGTCTTTATGATACGCCGTGGTTTCTTAAAGCGTGTATTTTCTCAGCGCCGCTAGGTTTTATTGCATTATGGTGCGGATGGATTACGACTGAAATTGGTCGACAACCTTGGGTGGTTTATAATTTAATTCGCACTAGTGATGCCGTGTCACACGTTGCATTACGTGATGTGATGATTTCATTCGGATTAATTTTTATTGTCTATGGTATTATTTTTGGATATTTTTATTTTTATTTTCTCCATAAAACATTATCTAAAGGTCCATCAGATCATGCGGCAAGCGATGAACCACATCAACCTTTCCAGTACATGCCAAAACTCGGAGATTAAATCATGGATTTATTAGCCTTAGCGTGGGGTGGAATTATTGCATTTGGAATCATCATGTATGTGTTACTGGGAGGATTTGATATTGGCATTGGTATTATGTCAATTTTTATTCGTGATGAAGACGAACATGATGTCATGATCAGTACGATATTGCCGGTTTGGGATGGTAATCAAACTTGGTTAGTGTTTGGCGGCGCTGCACTGTATGGTGCGTTTCCTGCAGCATTTAGTATAATTTTACCATTGATGTACATTCCGATTTTGATGATGGTTGTGTCATTATTATTTCGCGGAATCGCATTTGAATTTCGACTCAAAGCCATTAAGACTAAAAAATTATGGAACACTTGTTTTTTTCTCGGCTCACTATTTGCAACCATTGCGCAAGGTTTTATTCTCGGTACTTTCGTCAAAGGTTTTAATTATGTTTCTCTGGATGGAATGCAGAGTTCTGTGCCCTGGTTCAATGCGTTTGGTATTGCGTGCGCACTGGGCTTGATTTGTGGTTATGTATTATTGGGCGCTAATTATCTTATTATAAAAACTACCGGATCATTACAAAAAAAATGTTTCGCGATTTCAAGCAAAGGACAATATTTAATTTTGCTAGGATTTATAATGGTGAGCGTGTGGTCACCTTTTTTAGATCCGGAAATCAAACAACGTTGGTTTAATCCCCACAATATGCCTTATCTTGCGATTTTACCGCTACTCACTTTAATTTTATTTATCACGAATTGGTATGCTTTAAAGAAAAAGTCGGAGCACAAACCATTTTGGTGTGTGATTGGGATGTTTTTAACGTGTTATATTGGTTTTATTATCAGTATTTATCCTTACATCGTACCGCGTAAAATGACTTACCTTGAAGCTGCGGCAAGTGATTCGGCGCTACTTTTTATGTTGATTGGTGCTTGTATTATGCTGCCGCCGTTGCTTTATTATACGTATCATTCGTATAAAATTTTTAGTGGGAAGGTTGTTGATAAGATCGGGTATTAATAGATTTACAGATCAAATTGATAAGTTGCATAAGCGCTAATTCTAATACACCCTCCTCTCCCCAAGGGAGAGGAGGGGCATCTTAAGTTGGCAACACACCCCAATCCGTATAACCTTCTGCACCACCGCCATACCATACAGACTTCGGCGCTTCAACAATCGCAGCACCCGTACGTAACCGCTCTACCAAATCCGGATTGGCAATAAAAGGACGACCAAAACAAATTAAATCTGCTAGATTTTCACGCCGTGCAGTCATTGCAAGCTGAAGATCATACCCATTATTCGCCATGTATAATCCCTTAAACAACTTCCGCAACGTAACAAAACTAAAATCCGCTGGAATCGTACGCGGCCCCATAGTGCTGCCTTCAATGCAATGCATATAAGCTAAATTAAATCGATTCATTTGCTCGACCACATAAGAAAAAGTTTTCATTGGATGACTGTCAGCAATATCATTTGCAGGACTGACTGGCGAAAGACGTATACCGATTTGCTGTCCATCCCAAACAGTCGATACCGCCTCCAACACTTCCATTAAAAAACGCGCGCGATTCTCTAAACTACCGCCATATTGATCTTTCCGTTTATTTGTTTTGTCACGAATAAACTGATCAATCAAATAACCATTGGCCGCATGAATTTCTATTCCATCAAACCCCGCTTGTTTAGCACATTTTGCAGCATCCAAGAATTGTTTAACGACACCCGGGATTTCATTAAGCTCCAATGCACGCGGCATAAAAAATGGTTTAAAGCCATCTTCAGTAAATGCCTGGCCTTCGGGTTTAATCGCAGAGGGAGCCACTGGCAATTGTTTATGATCTTGCAACTCAGGATGTGAAATACGACCGACATGCCACAGTTGCGCAAAGATACGGCCGCCTTTTGCATGCACAGCATCCGTCGCCAATTTCCAACCAGCAACTTGTTTTGGGGTATAAATTCCGGGGGTATAAGCATATCCTTTGCCTTGGATCGAAATCTGCGTAGCTTCAGAAATAATCAAACCCGCCGTTGCCCGCTGTGAATAATATTGAGCATTCATAGGCCCTTGTATATCACCTTTCCCAGCCCGACTACGCGTTAATGGCGCCATAACTATCCGATTCGGTAAAGTTAATGGGCCTAATTTTATCGGTTGAAATAAGTCGCTGTTTGCAATGTCATTGTTATCTTGAAGAGTCGTCATGCAACAAGTCCTTGTATGTAAAACGATCAAAATTTGATTGAATGTATGATATCAAAAGATTAACATTCCCTCCTACCTCATTTCTAGCGGATAATATGGAATATACTCGAATGAAAAAATTATTATTAAATATCATCACCATCTTAACATTTTCCACAACAGTGTATGCAGACAATCCCCCAATCCACCCAGGACATGCCGATCATATTATCATTTTTGTCTGGGATGGTTTGCGTCCAGATTCAGTTACCTTACAAGATACACCTAACTTATATAGGCTAATGCAAAGTGGCACCCAATTTACAGATAATCATTCCAGTTATCCAACTTTCACAATGATGAATGCAGCAAGTTTTGCAACAGGCGATCGAGCAGGTAAAACTGGATTTTTTGGGAATACGTTATGGCATCCGGGTATTAGTGGAAATGATGCAGCAGGCAATCCAGTTGATTTTAATCAACCCGTGTTCACAGAAGATTACAAAATTTTACAAGACTTAAATAAAGATAAATTATTTTTTGCTACAACATTATTTAACGCAGCTCATGAGAAAAACTTTGTGACGGCCGCAATTGGTAAATCAGGCCCAGCATTTATGCAAGATTATATGTCAGCGGGCCTGACACTTGATGAAAAACATGCACATCCGTTACAGTTCGCTAAAGAGCTACAGAAAGCCGGCTTAGCATTACCAAAATATTCAGCCAACGATTACAATCCTGGCGATCTCACACTTACAGCAAACAACGGAGCACCGACCGATCCTGATATAGTGAATTTTTTTGCGGATGGCGTTACACCAGATCCTAGTAATAAAAGTGGGTCGCCCTACAGTCGTGCTAATGAATATATGATGAATATTTATTTGCAAAGTATTCTACAGAAAAAACTACCGCAACTTTCTGTCGTTTGGATGCGAAATCCTGATACGACTGAACATAATTACGGACCAGGCACATCGAATTATCACGATGCATTACAAAGTAATGACGAATTACTCGGTTTATTATTATCAACATTGAAAGATAACAACTTAGATAAGCACACAGATATTATTTTTGTTTCTGATCATGCACACAGCACCGTATCAGGACCTTTGGATGAATTTCCATTACGTGCAGTTAAAAATAATCGAATCAGTGCAGTGAATCCTGATGGCTACTCCGTTTCTGGAGAAATACGCACAGCGGATTTACTCACAAAAGCGGGTTTTCATGCTTATGATGGCGTAGGTTGTATTTATAATCCTGTACTGTCAGGAATTAAAAAAGATAATAGTCCGCTGCATGCAACACAAACCGATGCGTCAGGAAAAATATGCGGCACGTCTGGCACAAAATATATTACTAAAGCCTACAAAGTGCCTGCAAATCATCTACCTGACGATGCGATTATAGTTGCGGCTGGTGGTGGATCTGATTATATTTATCTTCCTTCACATAATCAAAAGCTAGCAGAATCACTTGTTAGATTTCTGGCATCTCACACGGTATACGGTGCTATTTTTGCAGATAACACGCGCTATTCAAATATAAAAGGTACGATTCCACTCGAGACAATCGGCATACAAAATTCACAAGGCCGAAGCCCGGATATCATTGTGAGTTTTCAGTATGATGCAAAAACAAAAGTAAATGGTTTACCTGGCATAGAATTTTCCGACTCAGCCAACACACGGGGTATGCATGGATCCTTTAGCCCGATCGATGTACATAATTTTTTGGCAGCTTACGGACCAGATTTTAAAAGTGAATTTAAAGATGCATTACCTACAGGAAATGTTGATGTTGCACCTACAGTTGCTTATTTACTCGGTTTAAATTTACCGAAAAATGATGGCCGTATTTTGTGGGAATCCTTAGTGGATAGCAATAATAAAATTTATCAAGCGAAAGACATCACGATTAAGGCTGAAAATTCCTTGCAACATCTTTCTATTTACAATGCGTCAAATCAACATATGCAAACTAATCAATTTAGAACCGAGCTGCATGCGAAAATACTAGATGAAAATGGAAATAGTTATTTTTATTTTGATTACGCGAATGGGGTGAGAGAACGAGCAGATAGTTTACTAAAAAATTAAAAAATCACAACATTAGCTTATACATACGAATGAGGCAAATCCATGATCACTGGCACAACTCTAGAAATAAAAAATGACAAAGATCATGCAACTGATCCTACAACCTGGCTAGAGAAAGCCAATATGTTTTTCGATAAAAAAAATTATGTCACTGCAAAAGATTTTTTTTAGCGCATATTGGTGCCGAATTGAGAAAACCAATTTCATTAGTTCAAACTTACGCCCAAGCTCTAAAAATAATTGATAATATTCGTGTATGCAATATGCAGTTACAAAAAAAGAAACCGCGACCCTATATAAAAACGTTGTCAGGAACTGCTCAGTTACATTTTGATAAAAATACAATCGATGGCTTCAAAGAAGCGCGAAAATATTTTAATTTGCTAATATATTATGATCCTAAACATGCTCAACTCTACATAGATCGCGCTGTTTGTAATTTCACTCTCTCGGAAAGTCAAGTTGGCACTAAAAGTTTTGTTATGCTGGATAATGTATTAATTGATATCAATATGGCGATGTGGCTGGACTATACAGACATTTCACCACTACCTCTATCAACTATGTTTGACTGTCTCATGAAAAAGTTTACCTGTTTGATTCGCCTCAATCATCCATCATGGCTTGAACATTGTTATCAATCTTATCTGTCGTACAAAGTTCACCTGAAAACTGAAAAAGAAAAAACTCATTTCACTGAAATGCTTACCCAATTTTTTACAAAATCTGCTGAGGAAAGCAAAGCAAACAATCCTTTTTATGCAGATCTTTGTATGCAATTAGCCAAAAGAATACAGCCACCAATAGAATCACTAGAGCCTTTTAATGAGAAAACAGCAACAGAAATAGACGTAATATCTGCATATTTAGCTATGCCAAAGTTGCCAAGTTTTGTTAATTATACTGCTTTTGTTGATCGAGGTCTTGGAATCAAATTGATTATAGCTTCATTAAAAAAATATAATTCCGTAGAGTCAGATCTCCCAAAAGCAGCCGAATTAATTTACACTGCCGGTAAACTGATGGAAGACCATCCGGACAGCAAGAAGCTTCATAAGGTTATAGATTTAATTGAACAAGCAGAGGCGATTTGCATACCTGGCGCTCTCGCCTATGCACATAAATTCAGAGCATATCGCTGCCTCTTTAATCATAAAGACGCTATAAAAACTTTAAATAACGCCCTCGAAGCTGAAAAAGCAGATTCAAATAAACTACTTATTATGTATTTTTATATTTCGCGCGCTGAAGCGAATAGTTTTATAAAAGAATACTCTTCTGCAAGAAAAGATATCTTGACTGCGATTAGACTAGACCCTGAAGGGGGTTATCCTACACATCAAAGCTTGGCGGTCGGTGTCAGCTTCAATTTGTGTGAAACACAATCTGAATTTCTACTCTCGGGTAAGTCTCATTCTGCTGAAGAAAGACAAGCAATGATAAAAAAAATAGAAGAAGCACAGGCCTATTTTCAGCTAAAGAATTATCAGCTTGCATCAGTCTTACTTAATGAATGCATGAATTACAAATTCGTAGAAAGCAGTGTATATGGCATGTTAGCAATTTCTCGATTCATAATCGAAGACAGTATTCGTGAATTAGACTATTTAGATTATATTGATTTAGCTATCTGGCTAGATCGCACCAAAGCTTCGCCACTTTCTTTAGAGTTAGCAATAGAGTGTTACACAACTAAAGTTGTTCTACTCTGTTTAGCAGATCGGCATAGTGACGCAACTGCATGCTATCATCTTGGCTTATCGTATTTAAGTATGGATAATAGAAAAACATACAATAGAAAGATTGCTCATCAACTCAAAGAAATTGCTAATAGTGCGGATGCACAAAGTAAAATACGCATCAATCGATTTGCCAAGACAATTCTACCTCACGACATCGAAGAAAAGCAGCATTCACAAACAACCGCTCATGTCATTGCTCTTAAATCAGATTTTCCAGATGATTTTAATTATCTTGCTAAAGCTAAGACGAAAGAAGAAGCAATTGATCTAATTACAAAATCCTTGCGAAAACATAATCCGACAGAAACAGATGTTACTGAAGCAGCTAAACTTATTTACAGCATTGATACTGTCAGCCAAATTATTCCTTTGATTGAAAAAGCACAAACGCTTGTCAAAATCGATCACTTAACCTACGCGCATAAAATCCATGCTTATATTATAAATAGGCAATATACAGAAGCAATCGCTTGCTGTACTGAGGCAATGAAATTTGAAAATGATCCTAACCTTAAATGTATATATCCCGCCTATTTTTATTTTCTACGTAGCCGAGCATTGCTTGAAATGAAACAAAACAAGGATGCAACAGCAGATATTTTAACGGGAATTCGCCTAGATCCTCTTGGCACCTATCCAACAGAATCTGCATGCCAGGTTGCATTTGATTTTAGTATTAGCGAGCAGTTATATTTCGGTACAAAGCAAGTTCCCGACCCAACTCTAATAGCTAAAAATACTGAATTAGCGTTTTCATTATTAAGACAAAAAAAATATTCGTCCGCACTGCAGTCTTTTTATGATCTTGTCAAACAAGCACCTTCCTGCGGCGCCTATTATTATGGAATTGCATTTTGTTCTTATGCCTTAACCAATCAAAGATTTGAGCAAAGACATATAGAATATATGAATGTTGCCATTTGGTTAATTAAAACTAAGACTACGATTGTTACAACTGAAATACTCATGGCTATTCATACGTTTAAACTAAAATTGTTAAGTCAAAATAAACAATTTGATGAAGCTTATACGTGTTTCCAAGAAACACTATCTTGCTTGACTACAGAAAACGATAGAGAAACTTTTGTCAACGTAACCATTAATTCCATTATGTCTCTTATCGATACAACTTCAAGGTTAAAAGAAGATGTGAAATTCAAAGCACAAATCAATACTTTATCGACTCTTCTTTCCAACCATAAATTAAAATCAGCTTCTGCTACCAAAGAGAAAACTGGCGCCCAAACCGAAAAAAAATCCAATCAATTTAAATTAACACACGCAGTCAAACCCATCAAAACAGATGAGTCAAAAGAAGCTGTCGTCACGCCTATTACGCAAAGACAGGAATTGCCGGACTTTATCAACTATCTCGGCCAGAGAAACGACGCTGCAATAAAAATTGCTATAGTTGCTATAAGACTTAAAATGAACAATAAAACAAAGCCAAAAGGTAAGATCACATTTGATAACGCCGCAGCGGATTTAGTCAATGCAATAGATTTTATCAAAAGTGATGATGAGATTCTACGTTCACATGCCATTGCAATTTTAAATAAATTAGAATCAGACAACAAAATGGATTGTCTAGCTTATGCGACTAAGCTACAAGCCTATCTTGCGTTCTCGAATTATGATGATGCAATTAAATGCATAAATTCTGCAATTGAACATGAAAAATCTCAAACCGGACATGACTCAGCAAATAGTATAGCCTACTTTTATTTTGCACTGAGTGATATTTACATGCGCCAACAAAACTTTCCTTTAGTCAAAAAAACTATTCTTATGGGAGTACGGCAGAATCCAAATGGAACTTATCCTGGTAATTTATCGTCCGCAATTGGCATTCGTTTTAATCAATGTGAAAAAATAGCTGACATTACGCCTGCGTCATCAACACCAGCAAACCCATTATCGTCACTTTTGTTAAGTCACTCTGCTTTTACTTTCTGGAGTCAGGGAAAATATATGGAAGCGCTTTGGGATTATTATGCGCTTTCTGCAGAAAGACCACATGATGGAACTTGTTACGGTGATATTGCAATATGTCGCTATCTCACAAACGAAAAAAAATTCAATCAAGATTATTTAGATTATCTTGATATTGGACTTTGGTTACTGCGCACCGAAGCATCACCCATCCTAGTTCAAAGCTCTGTAGTTGCTAAATACTATACCGCAAAAATCGATCTACTTTGTATAAATAACCAATTTGATGAAGCACAATCCTGTATTGAGGTTGGCGCATCTTACTTTCAATCTGGTGCAGAACTTACATACTACAATAAGCTTGTCGCTGAAGGCTTGGAAAACATCTCAAATCGACAAGAACTCACAGTGGATAATCAACTCATCTTATGCAAGATGGCGCATAAGATTTTACCCGATGCTCATCTTGCTCAAAAAATTCATACTTTAAGACAAATGGCTAATCCTACTGAAGCTCGAAAAATTGAAAAGCTTGCAGAAGAAGCAGCGAAAAGAGTCGAAGAAGAACAAAGACAATTAGCAGAAGCCAAAGCCGCAGACCAAAAACAAAAACAAGAGGCGGAAGCCAAAGCCGTAGAGGAAGAACAAATCAAAGCAACAGCCAAAGCTGCAGAAGAAAAATTACGCCTTGAAAAAAAGAAATTGGCCGAAGAAAAACGACAAAAAGAAGCTGCTGCTAAAAAATTAGAAAAACAAGAAAGAGCAAGAATTAATAAAGAACAGAAAGCCGAAGCCGAAAAAAGATTGGCCGAAGAACGAGAAGCCAATGAGCACAAGAAAGCGCAGGATAAAAAACTTCTAGATGAGGCAAGAACCGCACGCAAAGCTCAGCGTAAAGAAGATAAAGTTAGAGAAAGAAAATTAAAAGAAGAAGCTGAAATTGAAGCTCGCGCCAAAGAAGAAGCCAGGCTAAAAGCCGAGACTGAAGCTAAAGAATTAGCAGAGCGAGAACGATTAAAACAAGAAGCTGAGCTAAAAGCACGCGCCGAAGAAGAAGCTAAACTAAAAACCGAAACTGAAGCTAAAGCATTAGCCGAGCTTGAAAAAATAAAACAAGAAGCTGAGCTAAAAGCTCGCGCTGAAGAAGCTAGACTAAAAGCCGAGAATGAAGCTAAAGAATCCGCACAAGAAAAATTAAAACAAGATGTAGAAAAAGTAAGAATCAATGTAGCAAATCAAGAAACAGAAGAAAAGGAGATACATAAATTCCCTTTAATCGGAGAAAAACCTTACTTTAAGATGCGCACACCAACAGTCGTAAATGATATATTTGATCGTCTAAATGGTTTTGAAAATTATATTGGCGGAACATGTGTATCGAATGCGCTAGAAGGTAAACCTCACCTAACAACAGACTTTGACACATTCACTAGCGCAACAATCAAAGAGGTTACCTCTCGTTTCACTCCGGATGAAATCCGTATCGATTTTCATCTAAAAAACTTGGTCCATCGTAATCTGTTGGGAAAAATAACAGCTTCTATTTACTGTAGTAAACATCTAGCAAACAAAAAATTATCAACAAAAGAATTACGTTTGGAAGCACATGCGACAAATGGTGACTTCACTTTAAAAGGATTGTACGCTGAACGAATCTCTCCGGTTGTTAGCAAAATATCAGATCCTACTGGAAAAGCACTAGAAGATTTTCGCAAGGGTCGCATTATTACATTTGATTCTCCAGACAAGGCTCTTACTCGTGATTCAATTCTTCATTACCGTGCTCTTGATGTATTAACAAAACTAAGTTATTTGTATGGCCGCCAATTTTATTTAGATTCAGCATTATCCGTTGCTCTTCACGAAAATGCGAAAAGCTTGCCTCTGCGCGACTTGAATGACAAAAAAAATCAAATTCATTGGATTTTAAATTTATTTTCGCGGCACGCTACAAAACTAAACTTTGATAACTTGGCCGCGTACGGTACATTCATCAATCATTTTTCTGATATAAAACCATCAGAGTTGATACAAGATAATATTCTTGCCGTTATTAAACACCTTGCACTTTTGTCATTTAAACCTTACCCAATTATTACTTACGTCAAACTTAATCTCTGGATTTTGAAGTTATTGACGAATCAATTGGATTTCCATTTATCGCTTCTTGATCCTGCAGACAAATATTTAGATATCTTACTAGCCAGCCCTGGGACTGATCTTTTAAAATCATTCAAGCATTATTCCTTGCAGACAAAAGGCAATACGTATTTTTCAGCTGAACAGGTGCAGCAATTAAGCTCTCATGCTGCACTAACTGATTGGGTCTTGAGTTATCTTTCAATACAAATAACTGGATTTATGCTTTCACCGTTATCTCAACGTTTCGAGCAAAGATTGCTGGCAAAAACAAATAGTCAGGAATTGGCGAAATGGATTTATCACCAGCTGTTTGCAAATAACCAACAACCCACTGTTGATGCATTATTCGAATTAGGTTTGCTGTCATATTTTTACAAACAAGTTCTAAAAAAGCCAATTCCAGTAACTCTCCCGCAGATTGGTAATGATCTATATGCAATTATTAACCCCTCTCCTGTTACGCCTACTACAATCACAATTGATTCTGTCGAAGCAAAAAAAGAATCCCAGACACCCACTGTTAAAGTCTACATGGTTACTCAGAATCCAAATTCATTTATGCATAAGCCCGGTAAAGTTGCAGCATGGCCTAAGGCGTCCGTATCTGCACTTCAACCTGCGGCACATGTAAATGCACCTAATACTAACACCCGTTACTTACTCCGAAAGCCCGGCGAATAATTAGCTATTGCTTTTGTAGGGGCGAACCTATGTGTTCGCCCTTTTGATCGAAGCGAGAATATCTACCTACGCTAATTCCCAATAAAAAACCTCTTGCATCACAGCCACTTTCAAACCGCAAAACACCCTAAAATCCCTGCAACTAATCCTAAGCTTGACGTAATCAACAAAACAACCGCAACCACAATTCCATACCAACCTTTCAATGCGTATTTTTCTGGTAATGCATAACGTGCTAACAAATAGAGAAATCCAAGTACAATAGGCAACAGTAATGCATTCATCACTTCAACTGCGACACTCAAATTAACTAAATTAATAAAATCAGATGCAATAAGCACGGCACTTAAAATTAAAATCATCGTATAAAGACCGTAAAACCAGGGCGCTTCGAACGGATGATCTTCAAGTGAACGACGAAATCCTAACACTTCACCGACACCCCAAGCAGCTGTTAGCGAGACTACAATAGTTGCAACCAGCGCAGCGCCCGCCATACCTAATGCAAATAAAATTCGGCCAGCAGTAGGTCCCATAATAGAAGTAATGGCGCCACTGATTTCTGTAATGGTATTAAGCGGAGTATTCGGCTGCATTTTTCCAATAGTTGCCGCTGTAATTATTAAAGCAGAAGCCATAATCATTTGAGTAATCACAGCACCAATGGCAGTATCCCAACGTGCAGCACCAAGATGGGTGATGTTAAGTCCTTTATCTAATACGGCGGATTGTTGAAAGAAAATCATCCATGGCATAATTACCGCACCAATATTGCCTGCCACTAAGTAAAGATAAGAAGTATTTTTCCAGGGAATATTTAACATCCCAGCAACAACTTCTTTCATGTCAGGATGGGCACGTATCGCAAGCCAAATAAAAACTAATTCAAAAATACCGAAAAAAATTGCTACGCGCTCAACTGAATTATAAGAACCCGTCCATGCAATCACAGTAAGAAATGTTACGACGACACACATAGTTTGCCAAACAGGGACACCAAAAATTTCACCGACGGCAGCAAGACCACTAAATTCCGTTAACAATGCACCTACACAACAAACCAATAATGTTGAAACAGAAAGAACAGCCCAGCTTTTACCAAAGTATTTTTTTATTAATTCGCCATGTCCCATGCCTGTTGCTAAACCTAAACGCACCGCTAATTCTTGTGCGATGAAAAGAACTGGAATCAGAATGAATTGTTGCAATAATAATTGATAACCCCATACTGCTCCACTTTGCGCTGAAACAATCAGACTGCCTGCATCAGTGTCTGCAAGCATTACCACTAATCCAGGACCTAAGATCGTAAAACAGCTTGCGAGTTTAAAGCGATTGATTGACTTCAATGTCTTATTGTCCTTTTTGTTTAGGCAGATCAGATTAAAGTTTATCAGAGGAGTTAGATAGGTTCATAGATATTGGCTGAAATCTTTAGTGATTTTTTGTGGAAACGAGAATGGCAGATATAACACACTGTTTCTATTAAAATAAAAATTTAGCTGATAACCTACACTCCTATAATCTATGTCTCTATCAGACTCAAAATTAATCTATAATAAACTATAATAAAGGTATATGCCTTACATATGCATTGAAAACGGGGTTCCAAACAGGTGATCACGAGAAACCAGCATTTGATCGATTTGGGCCTAATAGAACCCATCACCAGCAACTCTATGTCTTATACCTATGCTCCAGCTTCTGATCGATATCCGGATATCAGTAAATTTTTGAATGGGCTGCCTTGTTGGGGCAAGGCAGAAACCACGCATACACCCGGTTTTAAAAGAAAAGAAATCGTTCTGAATGATTATAGATATTTCATGTGGCAACCGATTATCTCTCATAGTCTAGAAGAGCAAATTACCGAACTATATTCTCTTGGGTTTACGATTAGTATTCTAACACAGGATGGTGGATTGATTAAAACCGACAAAATAACCGATTTTCTGAATAATCTTGTTCACTTTTGTCCGAAAGCAAATCAAGAATTAAAAAACGAGTTGCGACAAAAAGGACAACTTGAAAAATATTATGTATTAGATCACCAAATGAATGTACAGGAATCTATTGAGAAGGGTATATGGGTAAAAAGTCCAGATGCTGAAATATTAGAACTTTCAAGCTCAAGCGTACGAGCACCTTTAAAAAAATTAACGCCACAACAATTAGAAATTTTAATTAATCTTTTAAATAATTCTTCAGAATTTTCGATGATTAAATATGATAGCGATTATCTAGATACTCGGAGAATACCAAGTACACACATCGATCATACTTATACTTGGCAAAATAACACATCCTTAGATAAAAAAGAATTGCTCGAACACTTATATCGAGGAGAGATAAGTGACATCATTTCACTACCACACATAAATCGTTTCCTAGTTAAAGTAATGATTTCTGGCGTCGAAACGGATCTCATCACAACTTATATAGATTTAAGTCAGTTCACACAATTGGAATCACTAATCCTAAGGGTGTGCGATTGTGAAAATATTATAGGATTGGATAAATTAACACATTTAAAATCTGTAGCGGCAGAAATTATTGGGTTCAATTTACATTTAGTTGAGGATAAACCATTAGAAAATATCTTAAAGATAAAACAATTAAAATCGTTAACATTAACCAATACTGAATATAAGAAAATTACAATAGATCATCAAAGTTTAGAAAAGGTTTCATTATCCATGATAGGATCACAAGTCATTTCGCTGAAAAATATTGCCAAGCTAAACAATTTAATGATCAACTCTGCATTCAAATTAACAACTATAGAAGGTCTCCAAAATTGTCATAGCCTCGAAGAATTGACAATACAATATGCTGAACATCTCACTAATCTTGATCTACCCACTAATTTGAGAAAATTGCAATTATTTGGACTGAACATTACTAAACTTGATGTTTCTGCTCTTAAGGAATTGCGAGAAGTATTCATTTCCGCTTGCGAAATCTTGAAATCAATACAAGGCCTTCAATATTGTCAGAATCTAGAAACTTTAACTTGTAGTGCAGAAATATTGGCAACTTTAGATTTAGCACATTTTCCAAAATTAAAAAAATTGATTGTTAGAGGCGATAATTATTCAAAGATTGACGTTTCAGCGTTAACACAACTAGAAGAACTATCGGTGACAGGCAATTATAATGGGTATGAAGCGGGAAATTGCCCAAATGTAATTGGTATTGAAAAATTAAAAATGTTGCAACGTTTAACACTAAATGCTGTAAACACACCACTCTTTCGAGTATCAACATTCCCTTACTTGAAAAGTTTAGTGCTGACGAGACTTTCTCCTGCATTTAATTTATCAGCCATAAAGTCAGCGGAAAATCCTGATTTGGAAAAAATTCAATTAGATTCTCCAGTTGCTTTATATCTAGATCAAACCCATGGATTAAAGGAACTTACAAGTAGTAGTCATGTAGAATTACATAGCTCGCACTCGGAATCATTAACTGCTGAGCAGGAGACCATATCGTTATTAGAAACTATATCAGTTTATCATGTGCCGATTAATAATAAGATATATACTCATGGCAAATTTAAACAACCGATTTTCCAATCTGAATCTAAAAATCAACAAGGATCAAAGGAAGATGAGCCAGCACCCTTTACAAAAATAGTATATGGTAGTAAAAAAGTCATGCAACGGAGTCAAAGTACTCAGTCAAAACAAAGTCTTGCAAATCCTGAATTTGAAATGTCTATTCCGTTAAGTGAAAATGATGAAAAGAAATCAAGTCAAGCCGATAAAAAACTGAATTCTTCAAAGTCAAAACATTCTAAACAGCTAGATACAAACACAGGCCCAAGCGATGAAACATTAGTACAGAGAAAAATATTTTACAGTAGCTCATCATTTCAGAAAGATCCGCCTATTAGTTTATATCGAATAAATATCTATGATCAAATTGAGCTTGATCCTGACGACGGAACAATCAGCCTAAAAAAAGCGGCAGCAGGAAAATTGACTGTAGTGACTGTCCCAACTACTTCCGCAACTACTAGAGGTTGCTTTACCGGTAGACTTAAGGTCAATTTAAATCCGGGAGATTATATTGTATTACCAGGCCTATCGGCAGCAGATGAATTACTCGCTTTTTCAGATAATCAAAATTTAAATGTGCAATACTCTGAAAAAACTAAACAATACATTGTATCCCTGAAACCGGGTATTAACGAACCATACGCTAAAACTCTAGAATACAAAATAAAACCTGATTCAAATTATTTTAAAAAACCACACACCGATATTACAATCACCGAAGATACATTACCAAACGATATCAGAGATGCGCTTGATAACTATTTTAAAAAAACAACTAACAAACAACTCTTATTAATCAGAACCACAGAAGATATCACGAAGAAATTACAATTAATTAATGATTATTGTGATCTATTTCAAGAAATAAAATTAAACCCTGATGATAAATCAGTTACTTCTGATATGAAAATTAATGACATGATTAAGCTACTCGATAAGCAATTTGGTGTATGTAGGCACAGAGCATTTATTTTTATGACTCTTTGTCAATACTTTAAAATATCTGGACGTTATATTGATAATGACACACACGCCTACAGTGAAATACAGAGCAGTAATGGATATTATGCACGCAACTTAGGAGGAGGTACCAGAAAAGTTAAGACACTTCCCTTGCCCACCGCTGATTTACCTAAATCGCCTGAAACAAAAATGAGTTATCAAGAACAAAAATATGCGAGTAATTTACCGATTAGAAATAATTATCATCAAGCATTTTTACCAGATCGGCATTGGTTGGATGAATGCAAAACCTTTAATGATCTCGCAAATCATCTTTGGAATAAACCAGAACCTGTCATTTTGCAAATGAGTAGTAATCGTGAAGCGCAGCTTTATCATCAAGCCTTGCTTGCATATTGCGAGCAGAAAAAAACAACAACTGTTTATATTGATTCAGCTGATGATTTTCAAACGTTGTTTATGCCTGCAAAAATTAATACCACTGATAAAACAACAACGACATTGTTTACACATGTAGATGGCCCCATCAAAAAACTTATCGATAAAAAATCCGGTGCAATTATTATAAACTGGTCGCAATTGAGTTCGCGAGACTGTGAAATCTACGCCAGTATGTTACTCGCCAAGCCGCCTAATATTAATGGAATCGAAATACCACCCGGGGTGAAGATAATTCATTTGAGGGATCCGAGCAAAGCGCAAAATCCGCTCCTAAAACGCAATGCCATTAAGCCACCAATCAACTTAACATTATCTACACCTGTCAGGGAGATGGCGAGTGAAGGAAAAAACAATGATGTTGGACCTATCGTTTTCTCAGTCAATCTTTATCATAGTATGAATTGGACGCCAAAATTACTGTTAGAAAACACTCTCACAGAAGTCAAAATTGAAATTAGTGTAGGCAAACTTGTAGAAGCTATGCAAGCAGGCGCAGTATTACACATTATTAATCCTCCTGAAAATGATGATGCATTCGAAAGATTGCTCTATAGAGTCAAAACAGAAGGAAAGTTAATTATAAACGGTGAAGAAATTGTCGCAAAAAAAGGGTTTGATATTGTAACCCAAGAAATTGCACCCGAACCACCCTTAATCAAAAACTCGCCTGAAACTGAGCAAAAGATAGATCCCAAAAAAATTCTTTATTTACACCAAGGCAATCTACAAACATTGTATCGTTTGCAATATATCAAAGGTAAAACACTTTGTATCAACGAAGGATGGCTAAAAAAATGTGAACCAAATTCACAGTTAATTATCACTGAAAAGCTAACCAATGATCAATATCAAGAATTAATCGATTCAGTAAATGCACTGCCTATAATAAATCGTCCATTTATTAAATTTGCTATTCCTCAAAAACCAGCAGAGCCTGTTAATGTAAAATCATTTACTGAAATACCCGTTAATAAAAATATGCATATTCAAAGCAATGATCCAAACTTTGTAACGCATTGTTTAATCAAGCAATTAAAAGTACCTTCGGAGAATGTCATTTTTTTAACAGGTCTAGATGCCTGGAATAAACTTATAGATTCAACCAACCTATCATTAGAAGGTCAGAAACTTAAAGCTGAATATTTTCAGAAAGAATTCTTAACAAAACTGACTGATCCGAAACTAACACTAATCCTCAGTGGCGATTTATCTAAAGAAGATTATCTAAAATTACAAACCTTATTTTGTCAAAATCCACATCTACAAGTAAATGGTGAGCGAGTTGATATCAAAGCAACTATCATTTGGACTAGCAAGCCTCAACGCTATCCGTTATTGTTAGAAACACCGCAATTAGAATTTCCTGCGACCATGAAGAGTTATCAAGATCAACTCACCATTGAATACAAACCAGATGCGGCGGGTGTTGAAAAAATCGAAAAAACTAATAAGTTTCTGAGCTATGTCGCTCGCGCTGATTTTAGTGGACGAAAAGAGCCTGGTATTCAATATTATAATTATCAAAAATATCGGGATATTTATTTAGCTTTAAATAGCAAGCCTGATAGTAAATCCGTATTTTCTCGAGAAAATCCAATCAAATCGATTATTCATCATCATTATGATAAAGATTCACATCATTACGCTTACTTGAATGCTATAGCTAAAATGTTATTTTCTCCTGCCAAAATCACTGAGCCTTCGGTACGATTAGCTAAACTCAATACAATTAAAAAAGATTACCTCATTAATAAAAAGAAATATTTTTGGAAAATGATAAATTGTTACAGTGGTGCGGCAATGAGAGAATTAATGATAGACAGCGATAGCCTTACTGTTGTATCGGGTGAACCACCGCTGCCTTCTGACGCAATGATTTCAGCACTTGATAAATTAGTCACAACTGAATTAAATCCTATTAGTGGTGCTGCATCGATTATACCATCGCATCCCAAAAAGCGAATGCAAGACAAGCAATTTCCAAGAACTGCATCATCGATTCAAAACAAGAAAATTACTTTATTGATTGGTGAATCAGGCACAGGCAAAACATTTGCCGCGAAAAAAATAGCGAAAGGCATTACTAACACCGAATCTTATTTTGGTGAAAATGACATTTTGAAATGGCTAATTAAGGGTGGTGATCTCATTCTTGACGAGGCGAGCCTTGAAATTTCTGGTAAGTGGGAATTTTTACGTGGTCTACTCTTAGAATCGCCTGTGATATATTATGAAGGTAAATCTTATAAAGCCGATCATCATCATGTAACGTTTACCAGTAACTTTTTACATTATCCAGCGCGTCAATTACATGATTTACTTTGGGATGCGAATGTCGTTTTATTTGATCGCCTGCAAATTGATTTTGTGCGTGAAACTATTAGCACATTTATGCAAGAATTATTTCCAACACAATCTGATGAGTTAATGAAAGTTATTCAAATTCTTGTCAATACATTTCAGTTTATGCTAGATACGCCTCACCAAGGTGAAATTACCTTGCGCGATATGCAAAATATTTGCGTTCGATTGGCTATGAAAAAAAATCAAGGCGCTGAATGGAATTCCTTTCTTACGCAAATTATTAGTGATGAATTATCAGGTCTTTTATTTACTGCTGCTTCGCGCAAACAATTCGTTCATTTTCTGGAACAAGAATCTAGGAAAATACCTGGAAATAGTATGATGGCAACAACAATTGATATAGATAAATTATCAATTATACCGACACCCGAAATTATTACAGTTCTTCAGTCTATTAAAGATGATCTCGCATTGCGTGAAATGCGTATTATTCACAAGGACAATTTAACATCAGGAAAGTTAGGTATTTTAGTCGACGATTTTTCTTTACTTTTTAAAGATCATATCTTGACGAAAG
>JBDTIZ010000178.1:0-3085 GCA_039936115.1 Gammaproteobacteria bacterium | reverse complement strand
AAAGTCTGCAACAACGCCCGTCGTACCGCGGCTTGTCCGCGGTATCCAGTCAACTTGGCGTCTGTTTTGATTTGTAAGGGCGAACATATAGGTTCGCCCTTACAAAAGTCTGTGACGCCTCGAAAAGAGTTAATACCGTGACATCCAAACTCCGTTCATGTGAAAATAGAATTTATCCAATGAGCTACGCAAGGATGATAATTCATGGAGCATAGTAAAATACGGGAAGTTCATCACGTTAGCATTACTAATATGACATGCGCGAGTTGCGTACGTGCAATCGAAACCGCTCTCGTTAAAACACCTGGCGTGACAAATGCATCCGTCAACTTTGCTGACCGCAGTGCAACCATCACAGGCACTGCCTCACTCTCATCCATTATTAAGTCGATTCAACAAGCCGGTTATAACGCAATCGAATTAGACATCACTGCGCAAGAACCCATGGAGTTAAAAGAATTCTATCGTTTATTGCGACAAGCTGCGCTCGCAGCTTTTTTTGGTCTTTTTATTATTGCGCTTAGCATGGTCGATCTCATTCCATCGCTTACGACTTTTCAAGGCCAATCAGGTTGGTTTGTCATCGGCATTCTTGCATTGATGACATTGATTTATTCCGCCGGCGATATCTATCGTTCAGCTTGGCAAAGCATGCTTATTCGTACGGCTAACATGGATACTTTAATTGCCCTTGGCACGGGTAGCGCTTGGTTGTTTTCCATGCTCATCGTGTTATTTCCGCAAATTTTTCCTGATACGACTCGTGCAGTCTATTTTGAATCCGCTTTGATGATTATCGCTTTTGTAAAACTCGGCAGCGCATTAGAAATGAATGCGCGCGGTAAAACACGTGAAGCGTTACAATCCCTGATTCACCTCAGCCCTAAAACCGCACATGTTATTCGCAACAAAAAAGAAATTGAAATTGATCTGCATGAAATTTTAGTTGGCGATATTATCCGTGTAAGACCCGGTGAAAAAATTCCAGTAGATGGCGTGGTAATTGAAGGGAGTTCTTATGTCGATGAATCAATGCTTACGGGCGAAGCAACACCTGTAGAAAAAAAATTAGAAAGTAAAGTGATTGGCGGCACACTAAATAAAAACGGCAGTTTTTTATTTCTTGCAACACATGTTGGAAAAGACACGGCATTGACGCATATCATTCAATTAGTCAAACATGCAGAACATGCAAAGCCACCCATTGCCCGTTTAGCCGATACAGTTGCAGCATTTTTTGTCCCGGCAGTTTTGATCATCGCATTACTCACTGTCGCTATCTGGTTTTATTTTGGACCTGAACCTAAATCAGCATTCATGTTTATTACTGGAATAAGTGTATTAATCGTCGCCTGTCCTTGTGCACTTGGTTTAGCATCACCTCTTGCTATCATTATTGGGGTTGGAAAAGCCGCTCAGTATGGAATATTAGTTCGCACAGGCGACGCGTTACAAAAAACAGAAAAGCTTACGACTATTGTATTAGATAAAACTGGAACGATTACAGAAGGTAAACCCCGTGTTAAAGAATTAATTGCTTTTGCACCCTGGACGGAAACAACTTTGTTACAACAAATTGCCAGTCTTGAGCAACATTCAGAACATCCTATTGCAGAAGCGATTTTGTTTTCTGCACAAGAAAAATCGATACCGCTTTTAAAAGTGGAAAATTTTCTAGCGCATCCAGGTTTAGGCGTTAGCAGCACGCTGGATGGTAAAATAACTCTGCTTGGAAATAATCAACTTCTGAAAGAGCATAAAATTAAATTGACTGGACTAAGCACTCGCATCAAAACGTCTATAAAACAAGGACAATCTGTTATCTATTGTGCAATCGATGGCGTGCTGGCAGGCAGCATCACAATTTCTGATCCCATCAAAACAGATTCCAAACAAGCAATTCAACGTTTGCAAGACATGAAGTTAAATGTGGTTATGCTAAGCGGCGATCATTTTCAAACAGCAGAAGCCGTTGCGAATGAGCTGGGAATAACACACGTGATTGCAGAAGTGTTGCCTCATGACAAAGCAAAAAAAATCGCCGAATTGCAAGCCACCGGTGAAATCGTTGGCATGGTAGGTGATGGCATTAACGATGCGCCCGCTTTGGCTCGCGCAGATGTTGGTTTTGCAATCGGCGCGGGTACCGATGTTGCGCTGGAAAGTGCCGACTTGATTTTGATGCGAAATTCATTAATGAGCGTTGCAGATGCCATCTTAATTTCAAATGCAACGGTTATTAATATTAAACAAAATCTTTTCGGTGCATTTATTTATAATTCACTTTCTATACCATTTGCCGCAGGCGTGTTATTTCCTTTTTATGGCTTGTTATTAAGCCCTATGCTCGCCGGTGCATTAATGGCTTTATCTTCAGCAACCGTAGTTATGAATGCAAACAGATTGAGATTTTATCAGCCTTAAAGGACATGATTATGACGAATTCCTGGAATATGCAATTACTACAAAAATTAGTTAAAAAATTAGGCGCGAAAAAAGGCAAAGCACTTGCTGAAAAGTATCATGATGCATTTCCCGGCAGTTATCACGAACAAAACTCTGTCGACAGTGCTGTGCTAGATATTATCGAAATTGAAAAATTATCGATAGAGAAACCTTTCGACATTGATTTATATGAAGACCCCTCACAACCTCACTATCCTTTACATCTTAAAGTGTTTCAATATGGCAAACCGATTCCACTCTCAGATATTTTGCCAATGCTTGAAAACATGGATTTACGCACATACAACGAACGACCGTATGAAATTGCGCTCGCTAACAACCAATCTATTTGGATTAGTGACTTCAGAGTAGCTTATGTAAATCCTTCTGCGCTTGATGTCAAAAAAGTAGAAAATAATTTCCAGGATGCTTTTGCAACAATTTTATCAGGTGCCTCCGAAAGTGATGGCTTTAATAAACTTATTTTAGCAGCGGAACTCTCTTGTCGTGAAATTACGATTATTCGTGCTTATGCCAAATACTTGCAGCAAATTGGTTTTCGTTTTAGCCAACCTTATATTGAAAAAACTGTTGCTGCTCATCCGGATATTATCAAAAATTTAATCACGTTTTTTACAGC
>JBDTIZ010000177.1:0-2792 GCA_039936115.1 Gammaproteobacteria bacterium | reverse complement strand
GACATTTGGGTAGCCAGGCATTTTAATGACTCAACGTTTGAAGGTGACTATGTGAAAATTAGGCCTGAGGATTGGGAGGCCTTACTAAATCAGCTTGCACAAGCGGCGTGATTGGCCAAAGTCCAGTATATGATCCACCCAATAATTAAAGATGATTTTGAGGATGAAAAAGTAATAAAATGTGTGATATAGTTGTTAACTGTTATATAACAGGCTACAATTAAATGATAAAGAGTTGGCGTCATAAAGGATTAAAGCTGTTCTATGAAACAGGTAGCACAGCCAAAATAAATGCGAATCATGCAGATAGACTTCATGATATTTTACAGGTACTTGATTTTGCAACGTCTCCAGAACAAATGCGTTTACCAGGACTCAGATTTCATAAATTGAGCGGCGATTTAAAAGGACTTTTTGCTGTCAGTGTAAGCGGTAATTGGCGACTAACTTTCAAATTTGAGGGACAAGACGCCATTTTAGTTGATTATCAAGATTACCATTAGAGAGGCTATAATATGATACATAATCCAAAACATCCGGGCTGTTTGATCAAAACCCTTTGTTTAGACCCGCTAGGTATTTCTGTAACAGATGCAGCCAAGGCGCTGAAAGTATCTCGTCCTACGCTTTCAAAACTCATTAATGGGCGTATTAATATCAGTCCGGAAATGGCGGTTAGAATATCAGTTGTTTTCAGCACGTCGGATAAATTGTGGGTTGATCTACAAGCAGGATATGATCTTTGGAGAGCACAACAGAAAAAAAGCAAATTACATTTGAAGCCATTAGCTATGCCAAAGCGTGTTGCATAACTATAATGGATTTGATAAATAAGACACTAACGCATAATAAGTCCTAGCAACTTTTTTCTGATAGCTATAATTCTGCGGTAAATGAAACGAGTTATACCCACCTATGCCATGCCAAAAATCTTTACCGGTTGCTAATTTCTGACTCAATATCCACGTTCCGATCCAGACGTTTGTGCATGGATTGTTTTTAATTTCTTCTTTTGAGTATCCATATTGAGTGAGTTGATTTAGCCATACGCTGTTTATTTGCATCGAACCATAATCATAAGTTCCATTCTTATTGGGCGTTGCCATGCCAGCTTTGCCATTTTCAACCGTTAGCACTGAAGCGATAATGACAGCGGGGACATGGAATGCGATAGCAGCATTATTAATACATTCTACTGGCACACCATTAATAAATAGGGCGCTAATCATCGCAAGCATCGAGTTCTGCTCCTTCGCTAGTAATTTTTTCGTTTATTGGTTTGATGACTTCTGTTTTAGAAAAATCATTGCTCATGCTTGTAGGCACAAAAGAAGTAAAAACTACTTTAGCTAATTCGCGTGGTTGAAATAAAATCCCCACTCGTCGCTTTAAACTCAGCATCGTATTTTCAGTGATGAAACCTTCTTTTTCTTGTCCAATCGAGCGGGTATTTTCCCATGTTTCTTCGCCTAATTTTCCCACCTTAGTATGCTCATTTCGTGTCACAAGCTTTAAGCGTTCGCCGCTCATTTCTTCTGCCCACTGGTTTGTTTCGGGGTCTAGTGAACCGTAAATAAGTTTTAGTTGGCAGTTGATATTGATGCTTTGATCAATCGATTTCGCATCAAGAGTTCTGTCGGTTAGATTACGCACGTCATTTTTGGCTTGATAAGCAATCGCAACATTCGCATTAAACCCCGCGATGGTCGCCAATGAATCAACTAGCGGATTGGAAATTAAAAACCTTACTTCATCGATAACAAGCGTCACATGGCTTGTTCTTAAATGATGGAGGCGCTTAATTTCCTGAACAATTTCCATGACAAGAATACGTGTCGCTTCACGAATAATTTCATCATCCATTGAACCCCTCACGTAAATAACAGCGTTATTTAGCAGTGATTTCTTAATTGAAAGCCCACGGTCTTTTTTCGGGCATAGGCTTTTTATTTTTGCCCATTGGGAAATAGCGTTATAAAGCCGCTGACCTTGTTCTTGATAATCTGCGTTCTTTTCAAATTCTTCTAGCAGTAAAGGTATCCGGCCATTGGTTGAAACTAATAACTTATCAAGCAATTTTCTCTCACGGCCTTTATAAAAATCCGATTCGCCGCCGGTATCGTTTAAACCAAATGCGGTTAAAATTCTAGCTCGTCTTGCACGCTCATCGCCGCCGGTGAAGGGTGCCCATTCACCGGCTCGAATTTCATTTTCTGTGGCATCATTTAAGTCGTAAGCATAAAAATGTCTACACATTTTTTTTGCACGGTCTGCCATGATATGCGGAATAAATTTATCGCCTTTTGGATCAATATAGATGACGGTATCACCATAAAAAATAGCTTGATCAATGAGATTGCCAATGGCGACACCTTTACCAGAGCGGGTCGGTCCAAGGACTTGCATATTGGTTTCACGCCAGTCATCTCGCTTGATGTAAATAGGCTCCTCGTTCGCATCAAGACCGATAAACATATGGTCTGGTTGATAATATTTTTCTGGTAAAAAAGTTTTCGGCTGATAGTGTTCTTTTTCATTACGAATGTCCGATAGCGCATCCGTTTTTTGCGTAATTCGGAGTTTTCTTTTGAAGTGAGAAACAGAGGGTTTAACATAACGATGCAGATAAAAACGTAGAATAAATCCAATCATCCACCAACCAACTGGAAATAACCAATACCACAATTTTTTCTCATACCAAACAAAAAATGTCCACAGTGTTTCAGCTAATCCTAACGTATTTTCTGCGGTATAAAAAAACCAAGCAATGAGAGGGTAGAGGAAACCCGATG
>JBDTIZ010000176.1:0-17886 GCA_039936115.1 Gammaproteobacteria bacterium | reverse complement strand
TAGGGCGGAATGTTTTATATGGATTGATCTTTATTTTGATTTTATCGCCCGATATCGTGATGGGCATCTCATTATTGATTTTATTTAGTTTAGTGAAAGTCTCGCTTGGGTTCTGGAGTTTATTGCTAGCTCACATCACTTTTTGTATACCGTTTGTAGTAATCACTGTGTATAGCCGGATTGTGAGTTTTGACCAATATATTTTTGAAGCCGCCAAAGATCTTGGCGCAACTGACACAGTGATTTTCACCCGCGTGATTTTACCTTTGTTATGGCCTGCCTTGTTAGCAGGTTGGCTGCTCAGCTTCACGTTATCGTTGGATGATGTGATTATTAGCTATTTTGTGGCGGGTCCTGATTTTGAAATTTTACCCTTGAAAATTTATTCTATGGTGCGCCTAGGCGTCAAACCAGAAATTAATGCGCTGTGCAGTGTGACGTTCCTTTTAACACTCGTTTTAATTATTTTTTCCCAGTTATCATTAAGGAAAAAACCATGAGAGACTTGCTAAAATCCGCTGTGTTGCTCTTATGTAGTCTATTTTTAGCTACAACTGTTTTTGCTGATGAAAAGATTGTAAATGTCTATGTGTGGTCGAATGTCTTGTCAAATGAACTCATTCAGCAATTTGAAAAAGAAACCGGCATCAAGGTCAACATGTCAACCTATGAGAGCAACGAAGTGCTCTTTGCCAAGCTTAAAGCGACCAATAATTCAGAATATGATGTTATCAATCCTTCAAGTTATTATGTTGATCGTATGTTTCACCAAAACATGTTGGAAAAAATTAACAAGACCAAGCTAACTCATTTTAAAAATCTGAATCCGGATCTCTTGAATAAAAGTTATGACCCGCATAATAATTACAGCCTGCCGCTTTACTGGGGAATCACAGGGATTTTCATCAATAAAAATTATTACCCCGCAAACAGCGTGACTCGATGGACGGATCTGTGGGATAAAAAATACGAAAACCAACTCATGCTCTTGGATGATTCGCGCGAAGTTTTTTCGATGGCGTTGTGCGCGCTAGGCTACTCAGTTAATGACAGCAATCCTGAACACATCAAACAAGCTTACTTAAAACTCAAAGAATTATTGCCGAATATCAAAATCTATAAAAGCGACGGCGTGATTACGATTTTAGTCGATGAAGATGCCAGCATTGGCATGGCTTGGAATGGCGACCTGTCCAAAGCAAAACATGAAAACTCTAGCCTTGAATTCATCTATCCAAAAGATAGTTTCGTGATTTGGATTGACAATCTTGCCATTCCGAAAAATGCACCGCATCGCGAAAATGCCTATAAATTCCTGGATTTTATGCTACGTGCAGAGAGTGCCAAAGCGGTGAGCACGATCAACGGTTTTCCAACCGCGAATGAAGCGGGCAAAAAATTGTTGCCTGAAGACATCCGGAATAATCCGATTATTTATCCTCCTCGAGATATTTTACGTCGCGGGCAGTTTCAAACTGACATCACCGATGAAGCGCTCGATCTGTATGAAAAATATTGGGAAAAACTTAAGATGCGCGGGTAATTATCTAATCACCGCTCTTGCTAAACTGGCAGGTTTGGCACACAAATCTAGCCCCCAAAAATAGCGAAAATTGCTTATAGACATTCCGCTCTATTAACACCATAATTGCCTTAAGTACATCATCAGCAACCCGAGGAATATGGATACCAAGATCAACCTACTACACGAAGTAATTCAGCGTATTTTCTGCCGAAAACTTCTATTGTTATATAGCCAGCGACGGTTCTTCAAACAGCACGCATTAAGGGAAAGATCATGCTTAATCTTTTGCGCGCTACACTAACTCTTTTTGCGTTGCTAGGAGTGAATCTGGTCTTCGCAGCAAGCTCAAATGTCGTAAACGTTTACACCTGGTCGCAAGAAATCCCCAACACAGTCATCGCTCAATTTGAAAAAGAAACCGGCATCACCGTTAACTACACCTCTTTTGATAGCAACGAAGTAATGTTTGCAAAACTACGCACTGCCAAAAATTCCGGCTACGATCTGATCGAACCATCAAGCTACTACATTGATCGCATGCGTCGCCAAAATATGCTGGAAAAATTAGACAAATCAAAGCTATCTGAATACAAAAATTTAGATCCGCAATTTTTAAACCTGGCCTTCGACCCACACAGTGATTACAGCGTGCCCTTCATCTGGGGGATTACGGGTGTATTCATGAATAAAAATTATTTTAGGCAAGAAAAAGTGAAGTCCTGGTCCGATCTACTTAAAAAGGATTTTTCAAACCAATTGATGATCTTAGACGACCCGCGCGAGGCATTTTCGATGGCGCTGTTAATGCTTGGGTATTCGATTAATGACACCGATCCCCTGCATATCAATCAAGCGTATTTAAAATTACGGGAATTGATGCCTAATATTCGGCTTTTTAACACTGACGCTGTGACATCGATTCTGATTGATGAAGACGCGACTATCGGAATTGCCTGGAATGGCGACTTGTACAAAGCCAATATGGAAAATTCGAAGCTAGCGTTTGTGTATCCAACCGATGGCTTTGAAATTTGGGTCGATAATTTTGCCATTTTGAAAGATTCGCCGCACAAAGAAAATGCTTATCGTTTCCTCAATTTTGTCATGCGCCCTGAGATTGCGAAACAAATCAGTATGAATATTCATTACGCCACTGCTAATTTGGCAGCAAAAAAACTCTTACCGGCCGAAATCCAAAACAATCCTACGCTTTACCCACCAAATGATGTTTTGCGTCATGGTCAATTTGAAACGGATATTGGTGACAAGACATTTGCGTTGTATGAGAAATATTGGGAACAGTTGAAGATGGGGGCGTGATTGCTTTCTTGCTCTTATTTCCGCTTATCTACAACCCCCACTTTACTTCATACTGGCATCTCTCACTACACTGCTAATCCTCAACTACGCTGTCACCCGCACTATGCTGTCGCCCTGCGCCCCTGCACCACTCTGTAACCGCACTTGCACACTGTCTCCGCGCTTGCACACTGTCACCCCGCACTTGTTGCGGGGTCTGGGCTTTAAATAATAAAAAATACATTTTTATTTTTTTTAATGATTTTTTTTTATGTTTTTAATTCCAGACCCCGCAACAAGTGCGGGGTGACAGTGTGCAAGCGCGGGGTGACAGTGTGCAAGCGGGGTGACAGTGTGCAAGCGCGGAGACAGTGGCAAGCGCGGGACAGCGTGCAAGCGCAGAAGGAGGATTTAGGCGGGTTCATTCGTGCAGGTTTTTAAAACCCACCACTCATCACTTTCATCATCACGTAAGGATTATACGCTTCCGTTTTGAAACCATATTTTTGATAAAGTCCATGCGCATCTTCCGTCATCAGGAACCAGCGGAAAACGCCTCTTAAGCGTGGATGGTCTAAAATATATTTCATTAATGCTTTTCCAATGCCTTTACCGCGATGTTCACTGTCAATAAACACATCCCACAGCGAGGCAAATTCTGAATAATCCGTAATGACACGAGAAAATCCAATTTGCTTGCCGTGAAAATGCACGCTAAAACAAACAGAGTTTTCCACGACTAATGGAAAACGCTCTGGCGGCAAACCGGTGGAATACTGGGAAGGAACGCATAACAAATTGTATAAATACTGAAGATCTAGTTTTTTCTTATCCGCAGTAAATACATATTCACCAAACGTTAATTCAGGATAGGGTTTATGGTATGTCATTCTTTTTAAGCCTCATTTACTCCCTCTTTTCAATTTCAGCGGGAGCCCATGTTTTTATTCTCGGGCTTATTCTGACCCGATTGAGACTGAAGATCAAATAAATAACGCATAAAAACACGTTTCATGCTGTTTTTAATTTGTGCGCATTAAGCTGGCGCGGCAGGAAGTCTCAGTATAGAATAGCCACCGCTTAATGTACCAAATCCTACTTGGAGTAATGAAACCTATGAAAAAAATACTATCTGCATTCGTTGCTTTGATCGCAAGCATCAGTTTAGCAGGATGTGAAAATATGAATAAACAAGACGTTGGCACGCTATCAGGTGGTGTTATCGGTGGACTCGTCGGCAGTCAATTTGGTCAGGGTAGCGGTAAATTGGTTGCGGTTGGCGCGGGTGCGCTCGCAGGCGCTTTCATTGGTGGTGCAATCGGTAAAAACATGGACGACACAGATCGATTGAAAATGGAACGTGCTCTAGAAAGCAATCCGATTGGCAAACCGGCTTATTGGCAAAATCAAAATTCAGGCAACAGCTATACAGTCGTCCCTACGCAAAATGTGACTATCGATGGCAACGAATATTGCCGCGAATATCGCTCCACAGCGACTATTGCTGGAAAGAAACAGCAAGTCTATGGCACAGCTTGTCGTCAACCTGATGGTACCTGGAAAATCATCAGTTAATTCTATGGAAACCTAATCAGCTTGGATAACAGAGGGGCACACCGATCTGCCCCTCTATTTAAAATTACTCATCATGCATTCAAATCAATCACAGCCCTCCAAAATCGAATTCTCCTCACTCGAGCAGCATTACAAAGCTCGGCTAGAAAAGCGACTACTCGCACCTATCCGCCAAGCTCACAATGTGACAATACGCGAAATCGTTATTACCCAATGCGACTTACCCAATAATGATAATAATGGCGAATTCAATGTAATGGGTAATGCCATTATTCCAGGAAAAAAAATCACCTATTCAGAAGAAACCAATGTAGAACTTCTCGATCGCGTGATGGAACAAATTCAGCAATTGGCAGGCATCGGCACCCAACGCCATTTGCAAGATAATTTTCTCTTTGAAAGCAAAGCGCTCAATGCCAAACCCGTGGTGGAATCGGATTGTAAGAATTCTATTACTCGCGTAAGCACGAATGAATTTTTCTTTTATCCTGCGGCTGAACGCGGACCTTTTACTGAGAAAGTATTTGGACAACTCATCAAAAGAATTGAAGCTCTCGCGAAAAAACTTCCCGAAAATTTACATTTAGCGTTAGGCACATTTCCCGTGGAAAATAATCATCGAGAAATTCATTGTGTTGCGATTTACATTCAAGCGGGCTCGCTCCCACGCATCGATGTAATATCGAAAGCCTTCCCTTCTCGAAGAGACCCGGACTATCCTAAGACAACAACAGTTTTTTACACTGGCAATACTACAGGAGAAAGCCTAGCAAGCGCTGTCAAAAAAGCAACAAAACTGATAAGTTCCACGGAACCCGATAATGTCACGGTTGAGCAAATTGAAGAACTCATAGCTCTCTGCGATACAAATTTAGAATATCCAGCACCTAATGATTTGAAGATGCTGTTAAATCATTTTTTAGCTAGATTAGAAAACCAAAACCTCTCAAACAATCAAATCAGTGTTGAGCTATCTGAAATAACTCAACTGAGTTTTCAGTATGCTGCCGATATTAAAAAAGCAGCAGGCGATAATAGACAAAAAGCTGAAGCAGCTCGCGATCAGCTCCCGAATTTTGCAAAAACTGTTTTTCAACCACAAATAATAGGCGTGACTGCCAATGGTTCGCGCTTTGGAATCACTTTCGAAATTTGTTTAGACCATGGCAATCAAACCGGAAAAATTGCTCTCGAAAGAGATTTTAACAATGCACAAAGGAATGGTAGTGGAGCATTAACATTATATGCAACACAGTTAGTGACATCTAATATTGTCAAACTAAGAATCAAAGGGCATGTGACTCAGTACGCTTTCATTACGCATACAGATTTTTCTGCACCCGGTATCAAACATTTTACAGGGCCCTTAGATGTTCAACAAAAACTGCTCGCGCCAGAAGAAAAAAAACGATGGGCCTCTGCTTTTTGTACGACAATTAATATTCATGTCTATAAACGGATGAGTATTGACGGACTCATCACTGAGTTACGCGATCGGATCAACGTGTATCATGAATTTATGCTAGCGCTTGAAGCGTGTCGTTTTGCCCGTATTCAAAATCCATGGGATCAAAAAAGATTAACTCAAAAAATTACTAAACTCATTCACACAAACTTGTTGAGCAACCTAGGGGCGCTTGATTTACGGTTATTTGAGAGCTCTATCTTTAATTATTATCTAGTTTGTTCCGCCAACATAAAAGAAATAAATCTAGCAGCACCCAATTGCAGAAAAGAAATCTTAAAGCATCTCAATATGGGAATTGCTACGCTGCAACAGAATCACGAAGCAAAAGGCGCAAGTCAGCTTTTGTCTGTTTTAACGATGTCACAAAATCTATTGCTTAAAGATATTGAGGACAAAAATAAAATACCTGTCATCGACACTGAAACTACACCAATAGATTTTAAGCGCCACCAAGGAAAACATTCCCAATATTTTTTTCTTAACACTGCGGGAGCTGTCATTAAACAATTGATGAAACAGAATGAAATAACTTGGTATGAAGGCATCATTATCACGAGTCATGATTTTTTCTTAGAATTAATTAATAAAGGGATAATTGGAGTAAAAGATATTAGCTTTATGAAAACTGTTGCCAAGTTTTTATTAAACGAGCCGGAAGCTTTTCAACATGTGTTTAGCTTGATAAAAAACCTGGGGAAAGAAAAATTTTCAGCATTAAACTTAGTTGAGAAAGAATTATTATTTAAACTGCCAGTAGAAACTTATCGGTCCGGTTTGCAGAAAAAACTACTCACGCTAGAAATATATCTCGCTTATTCCATCCAAGAGCGCCGCAGAGTAACCTCCGCTTGCGAACAATTAAATAATCCGGGTATGCTTGCGGTTCTACAAGGTCATCAATTATCTGCACAGAAGTTTATTTCTTATCCTGAAGAGCAACGGCAACCTACCTATGGACCCTCTTTACAAATCAAAACATCAAAACAGACGCCAAGTTGATTGGATACCGCGGACAAGCCGTGGTACGACGACAGAGATACTACCGGCGTTGTTGCAGATTTTTTTTGCTTTTGTAGGGGCGAACCTGTGTGTTCGCCCAGCAGCCTAAATATGCAACATTATTTCTTCGATAGAGAGGGCAAACACACAGGTTCGCCCCTACAAAAGCAAAGAAGTCTGCAAAACGCCCATCGACCCGCAACCTTTAACTTAAGCAGCCAACTTAATTTGCATTCCTTTATAAGATTTTCTCCATTATTATATTTTCTTGATCACAGTTATCGATACATTAATTCAATAAGGAAGCCGCCTATGCAACACATTGGTTTTATTGGTCTTGGCATCATGGGAAAGCCCATGGCGCTAAATTTACTCAGTGCCGGTTTTCCGGTTTCTGTTTATGCACGCCGTGCTGATATTGCAGAACCCATGGCCGAAGCAGGTGCCACTATTTGTTCTTCGCCAAAAGAATTAGCAGCTAATGTTGATGTCATCATCACAATCGTCCCTACTACCCACGATGTTGAAGAAATTCTGTTGGGCAAAAATGGCGTGATTCATTCAGCGAAAACGGGTTGTATTGTTATTGATATGAGTACTATTTCAGCCGCAGCCACTCAACGAATTGCCGCACAATTGGAAAAGAAACGCATTGAAATGCTAGATGCACCCGTATCAGGCGGTGAAAAAGGTGCCATAGAAGGTACATTATCTATCATGGTTGGCGGTAAAGAAGCTGTACTAAAAAAAGTGCAACCTATTTTCAAAGTCTTAGGCAAACAAGTTGTTCATATTGGTGAACATGGCGCAGGACAAATTGCAAAAGCCTGTAATCAAATTATTATTGCGGAAACCATTATAGGCGTAAGTGAAGCCATGGCTCTGGCAAAAGCGTCGGGGGTTGATCCTAGCAAAGTCCGCGATGCATTACTGGGTGGGTTCGCTAGCAGTCGCGTGCTAGAAATTCACGGCCAACGAATGATAGAGAATGACTACAAACCTGGATTCAAAGCTGTTTTGCATCGCAAAGATATGCATTTGGCTTTGGAACAAGCTCATCAAACTAATGTTGATTTACCGGGTGCGAATCATGCAATGCATTCACTCGATCGTTTGGTTTTAAAAGGTCATGGTGAACTGGATTCCTCTGCTTTGCATTTATTGACCGAGGAATAATCATGAGCAAAACCAAAATCACTCACACCTGCCAAGACTGTGGTGCACAATTTCCAAAATGGTCTGGGCAGTGCTTGGGATGTGGTACTTGGAATAGCATCGTGGAAGAAGTCAGACAAGCAGTAAATCATGCGCGCTATCAAGGTTATGCGACAGGTGAACCGACGATTACACAAATGACCGATATCACCTTGCAAGAAGAAGACGCGCGTCTTGCAACGGGCTTAAAAGAGTTAGATCGCGTGTTAGGCGGCGGCTTGGTCATGGGATCGGCGGTTTTAATTGGTGGTGATCCTGGTATTGGCAAATCAACTCTTTTGCTGCAAACACTGTGTCATCTTAGTCAACAAATCAAAGTACTTTATGTCACGGGTGAAGAATCATTATTGCAAGTGACAATGCGTGCCCGACGGTTAGGCTTACCGGAAGACAAATTGTTAATGCTCGCCGATACACATGTCGAACGTATTTTAAAACTTGCGCTAAAAGAACAACCGCAAGTTCTTGTCGTCGATTCCATTCAAACCATGCACACAGATTTATTGCAATCAGCACCCGGTGCTGTAGGTCAAGTGCGCGAAAGTGCGGCGCAATTAGTTAAATTTGCCAAGCAAACTCAATCCGCTTTATTTCTTGTTGGTCATGTCACTAAAGAAGGCACACTTGCAGGTCCTCGCGTATTGGAACATATGGTTGATACCGTTTTATATTTTGAAGGCGAGCAAGACAGTCGTTACCGTTTGATCCGCGGGGTTAAAAATCGGTTTGGAGCGGTGAATGAGCTGGGGATTTTTGCAATGACGGATAAAGGCTTGCGTGAAGTTAGTAACCCGTCTGCGATTTTTTTATCGCGGTATGAAAAACCCGTTTCAGGCAGTGTCATTATGGCAACGAAAGAAGGCAGTCGACCACTGTTAGTTGAGGTACAAGCGTTGGTTGATCAAAGCCACATGGGAAATCCACGCAGAATTTGTGTGGGCCTTGATCCTCAACGATTGTCCATGTTGCTGGCCGTATTACACCGACACAGTGGTATTGCAACATTTGATCAAGATGTTTTTGTGAATGCGGTTGGCGGTGTACGTATCACAGAAACAGGTGGAGATTTAGCCTTGTTACTCGCTGTGGTGTCCAGCTTACGCAATCGTCCTGTGCCAAGCGAAATGATTATTTTTGGTGAAGTAGGATTAGCGGGTGAAATTCGTCCCGTACAAAGTGGTCAAGAGCGATTACGGGAAGCTGCAAAACATGGTTTTAAACAAGCGATTGTTCCGCATGGAAATGCACCGAAAGGGACTGTGGATGGTATGAAAGTATTTGGTGCGCAGACATTGCAAGAAGCGGTTGAGTATTTTAAATCCTTGTAAACCAGATCCTTCACTACGCTCCAGGATGACATTAAAGTAATTTTACATTTTATAAAAACTTAAGTGAGATTTAGTAAGAAATATCGGCCGCGGGTGTTTTTATAAGTGAATGTTATATGAAAATATAACTGGAGAGTAAATAGAAGCTTTGTATTCCCCAATAAAGCCAGCTTGTTGTTCGGATGTGATTTGGATGCCCATTAATTTAATAACAGCATAGAGATGGGTTGCTAATTCAGACTGTGTTTTTAGCTTAAATAACTTCGCTGTTTGACTTGACTGTAGACGATCAGCTTCATATAACAATTTGCCAATAATAACGACTTGATTTTCCATTGCTTCACCTGATAAAAAAGCACGTATATTACTTATAATATTTAATCGAGTGGTATCAGAAGTGACATAGCTTTTTAGTGCAGCATCCAATTTTTCTAAATACAAATTTCCCCATAATTTTTTATTTTCTCTTTCTTCCTTTTGTTCGTTGGGAAATTTGATTTCTGTCATTTCCGCTTTGATACTTTCTGCATAATGGGCTGATACAGTTGCGATTTGCTTAAATATATCTTGGATATACACAGCTAATATTTCTTTTAACCAGGTTGATTCACTTTCTTCAGCAAGATTAATCGCTGCACTTAAATACCCAAGCCATGCAATTATCACTTCTGATATGCTTATTTGCCATTTTTCAGCTTCAGAGATAGCTCGTTTATACCGTTCGACGTTAGCTAGTAATTTATTAATAATAGGATGTTGCAATTGCAGGAGAGGGTGAGCCTTTTTGATTGGTGACAGTCAATTTGTTCTGACATAATAAATTGCTATTTACTTCGCTAAGATGAATATCGTCAATATCCAAATGTAGTAACTCAACATAATTTGAATCAAATAGATCGATAACGGGCAATAATACTTCAGTATAACTTAGTCCCTTAAATGGATCAGACCAATCCTGATAAAAATCATCAGGAAATTTACCTATCATAGCTCGCGTCGCAATAGCCTGTAATTTTTTAACACTAAAATGACTAAGCAGAAATTCCAAATTAAAATAAGAACAAGGGCGAGAAAATTTATTTGCAAATAACTCAGAATCGGCATGAAAAAATAAGCTCGCTGGTAAAATAGCTGGACGTAATACCACAAATGACCGTCCGTAGCCTTTGGCAAAATCGACAGGTTGAATGCTATCTGGAATAAAAAGTATGCCGTACCTTGGTTGCGCAGGCGCAGATTTTAAAAATTCTTCCGCATTTGTTAAGTGATTAAAGAGATACCTTTCTGCCCTCAATCTAGCTGCTTCATAGTTAGAACTACGGCCATTAGGATCTTGGGGAAATTCATGCATATTTCGTAGGTGAAAATTTGTCACTGATTTAGGACAATTAAAAGCTACCACAATTCGAGAATTTTCTTGCATCAGATTAATGCAAGCATCTAAAACACTCTCTGGCTTATCAAAGTGTAATTGTTCTAGTTTGCGAATAACTATTTGCCGATAAACTTTCTTATCTTTGTGATGAAGGGCATCTATCTCTGAGACTGCATCTGTCCACAGTTTTTTAGCACGGCTATAGTCTTTTTCATCTGCGTGCAATACGGGTTTCCAATTGCTACGTTCTTTTTGTTCAGGGAGAAGATCAGCCTCACAATTGGAGGAAATCCCGTTTGTGAAACGCTCATACAAAGATTCATGAAAAAATTTCCCCGTCCTTTTTAAATAACGTCGATAGCGTTCCTCTGCTGGAGTTTGTTCATCGGGCTTAAGACGTGTTTTCATATTTAAATTATTGTAAACCGTGATTAACCGCGCAAGCGTGAATCCTTCACTACGTTCAGGATGACATATTGAACATATTTTTCATCTAGTTTTTGTTACGCCCACACTCGGTGTGACCGTCTCCTGGATAATTTCTTTTAACTCTGGAAAATAGGATTTTTCTTTTGTATTACTACTAATAGCACGAAATCCATGATCAACACATTCGCGAAGGTGAAAATTTACATCATCAATCAAAACAAAATGATCTTTCGCTGGTTGCTTATCGTAATACTGATACAAGTAATCAAATACCAGATATTTATTAGAAACCTTTTTATGATTATGCTCCTCTTCCCCATTAGTAAAAAAAACCGCGTCGAAATATTTTTTACCGAAATGATCAAGAATTCTATCAACTGATAAACAGTTTAAACGTTTGCCCTCATTTGCGACCGACCGTGACGTTAAAATAATAACCATAGTGTCTTTGTCAACAGTGGCCAAAAATTCTTTTATCTCTTCTTCCAAAAACAAATGAAGTTGGTTTTTTTCTTGGGACTTTTCATAATCAAGTAAAGTTCCGCCCAGACCAAAGGCCACAACTCTTTTTGGCGGATTTTCACGGGTAAATTTAGAATACGATCTAGAACTCAATACTGCACTATCAGATTTAGATTCTGGAAACTTAGATCTTAATTCTATGCGATGAAAAGCAACATTATCATGTGTAAAGAACTGACGTTTTTCTTTTGCAGGTTCTTTAGCTTTAGCTTTAAAAGAAAATCCGAACATATTATATAATCCTTAAATTCAAGATTGAACCACCACATGAACACGCTGGGTAATACGTGTTAATAATTCATAGCCTGATGTACCGCTATGCTCAGCAATCACTTCCACAGGTAACCCATCTCCCCAAAGTAAAACCGGATCGCCTACTTTGGCATTCGGCTGGGTGCGCAGATCTACAGTCAACATATCCATAGAGACACGTCCCGCTAGTGGACACGATCGACCATTAACTAAAACCGGTGTGCCATTTTGCGCGTGGCGCGGATAACCATCACCGTAACCAATGCCAACAACACCTATGCGCATGTTTTCAGGACAAATCCAGGTTCCGCCGTAACCTACTCGCGCACCTTTCACTAAATCATGAATCGCAATTAATTCCGACGTTAATGTCATGACGGGCTGCAAATGATGCTCAACGCCCCGATGTCCCACAAAAGGCGAGGCGCCATATAAAATAATGCCAGGACGAACCCAATCTGCGTGCGCAGCTGGCCATGCAAGTATGCCTGCAGAATTTGCCAGACTGCGTTGGCCTGATAAATTCGCTGTGACTGAATTAAAAATTTCGATTTGCTGCAGGGTGGGTGTGCGATCGATAGAATCAGATTCAGCAAAATGCGTCATTAAACCGATCGGCTTTTTAACCGCAGGACAATTCTGTAACCGTTTGTAGACTTGTTTTACTTCACCCGGCTCAAAACCCAAACGATGCATTCCAGTATCAATTTTCAACCAGATTGAAAGCGGCTGGATATCAGGATTTTTTTCTAGCATTTCAACTTGTGAAACATGATGCACTACTGTCACAAAATTATTTTCGATGGCTTTGCTTAATTCATCCCCTGAAAACAATCCTTCCATCAACACAATAGGGGGTTTTACACCGACTTCGCGCAATAACAAGCCTTCTTCGGAACAAGCAACGCCTAATGCATCTGCATTTGGTAATGCCGATGCAATGCGTTCGAGTCCGTGACCATAGGCATTTGATTTCACCATCGCAATCACTGCAGAATTTGGTGCAAGTTGTCTGATTTGCTGAAGATTATTCTGCAAAGCGCCTAAGTTAATTGTAATTCTTGTGGGTCGCGTCATAAGTTTTTAATACGGATTTCTGCTAAAGTTTTCAAAGCAAGTATATTGACCCAAGAAAGTTAATCGCACCTTTCCGATTGGACCGTTACGTTGTTTTGCAATAATAATTTCTGCCGTGCCTTTGTCAGGACTGTTTTCGTTGTACACTTCGTCACGATAAATAAATACGATTAAATCGGCGTCTTGTTCGATTGCACCTGATTCACGTAAATCAGACATCACCGGACGTTTATCTGCGCGTTGCTCTAAACCACGATTGAGCTGAGATAATGCGATAACAGGAACATTTAATTCTTTGGCTAATGATTTTAATGAGCGTGAAATTTCAGAAATTTCCGCAGTACGATTTTCATTGGTACCTGGCACTTGCATCAGCTGTAAATAATCGATAACAATCATGCCAATCTGGCCGTGTTCTTTCGCTAATCGACGTGAACGTGCACGTAATTCTGCTGGACTTAACGCAGGCGTGTCATCAATAAATAATGGTGCCTCAGATAACATGCTAACCGTTGACATTACCCGTGGCCAATCTTGTTCATCGATTTTACCCGTACGAATTTTTAACTGATCAATGCGAGAGAGAGACGATAACAAACGCATAACGATTGATTCGCCTGGCATTTCCATACTGAAGAGTAAGACAGGTAATTTACTTTTCATCACAACGTGCTCTGCAATATTCATTGCGAACGTTGTTTTACCCATAGACGGTCGTCCGGCGATAATCACTAAATCGGATCGCTGCAATCCTGACGTCATATCATCCAGATCATGATAACCCGTAGGAATACCCGTAATTGGGTCATCTGAACTGGCAAGCAAATCGATACGTTCCATTGTTTTGGCTAAATATTCTGTGATATTGACGGGGCCACCATGACGTGTGCCTTGCTCGCTAATAGCGAATACTTGCCGTTCCGCAGCATCCAACAATTCCGTACTGCTGCGACCCTGTGGATTAAATGCATGACCCGCAATATCATTCGCAGTAGCAATCAATTGCCGCAATACAGAACGCTCGCGCACGATATCGGCATACGCTTTGATATTTGCAACGCTAGGTGTATTGTTTGCAAGTTCAAAAAGATAAACTTCACCACCCGCATTATCTAACTCGCGAAGTTCTCTTAATGCTTCAGAAACAGTTAAGACATCTAGCGGTTTACTTTGTTCAGACAACTTCGCCATGACTCGATAAATTAAACGATGATCATGCCGATAAAAATCCGCTTCGCGCATCCGATCCGCTATCTGGTCCCAAGCTCGGTTGTCCAACATTAAACCACCCAGCACCGATTGCTCAGCCTCGATCGAGTGTGGCGGAATTTTAACCAGATCGGTGTCGATCGAGCTCGATTTAAAGCGTTTTGTTGTGTTTTGTAGTTCCATAGGCCATCGACTAGTCAATTCAAAATGTGAGGTAAATCTTCGCATTATTAAATGAGGTTGTCCAAAGGTTATGGGGGTAATATAGGGTGTCCAAATTTTCTGTCTGTAGGGATGGAACCTATGTGTTGCCCTTTGGCACCGTCATTGCGAGCGCCAAAAGGTCAAAGGGCGAACACATAGGTTCGCTCCTACATGCTAAATTCTAGAATATCTATCAACAATCCCCCACATCAATCCCAACTTGCTGGAATGCATTTTTTACAGTCGCTGCATCATATTTATAATCCTCTGTTGCTTTTAATACACCACACGCCGCATCGGCAAATTCACTGGTTGGTAACCAGTAATAACGATTTGCTTGCACCATGACATCAAATGCTTTTTTGGTGTCCCAATTTTTTGCCGTGCTCATTAAATAAAAAACTTTGTTATAAATTCCACTTCCATAATGCACATCAAGGTTATCGTAATAGTCTTTTACATTCTGGATTGAACATTGATCCTCTGGATCTTTATCCTTACAATCTTTAGTTGGATCATCCATATAACGTAGTGCCGTATTTTTTTCTTTCGTTATTTCTGCGCCGATTTTCCAACTGTTTGTGTGGTAGGCGTAAAATTCTGCCGCTTGCGCTGCCATATCAGAAAATGATTCATTCATCGCGCCCGATTGCACGTAATAAAGCAGACAAGAATGTTGCTCCGTAAACCCATGACTGATTTCATGTGCGCCAATACCGACTGAAACTAACGGATAAAAATAACGGACGCCATCACCAAACGTCATTTCACCATCATCCCAATAGGCATTATCAATTTTTGCGTGCACGCGCATAAGAAGCGGCATCGGTTTATCATTTTCAGTTAAGACCGGAATTTGATACCAGTTTTGATATAACTCATTAATAATTTTTCCTGTGTACAACGCATCATTACTGGGTGAATAACCGCCATTTACTTGATCAAGATCAGCATCCCAATAAATATTATTGTGTTTATCATCTGTTTTGGTACATTTAAATTTGATAACTGAATCTTTGCGTGCATCTTTTACTGTGACAGCAGAATTTTTGAGATAGCAGATTTGATTTTTATTATCTCGTTGCATACTAAGCTTCGCCAAAGATTTCGGCAACGCATCGTAACTTAGTTTCCCCACTTTTAAATTGCCACCAAATCCGCCGCCTTCAATCTCACTGAGTGTCTGTAAATCATTCCAGAACAAATAGGATTCAAGCGTCACAGCATCGAGAAAATAAGTGGGCTTCTCTGGCATGCCAGTGATTTGCTGGGTTGAATAACTGATTTGATAAGTCCAATGTGCTTTATGTTGTTTATCAACATAAATGATTAATTTTATTTTTGGGTTGGTGATTGTTTGTTTGGTGCCTTGCTTTTTTTGTTCCAACAAAATAGCTTGTTGAGTAGCTCTCTCAGCCTGCGCTGTACTAAACACATAGCTCGGTACATTCTGTAAATCCGCTGCTAGATTTTGATAAACCTTGCCATTCATGGTTGCTGACATATTTTTACGCGTGAGAAAGTCTTTTAGATTCACCGAATCGTTATTAGTAATATGTATTACAGCATCCGCGCCAAAGACCGGATGCCCACCATATGTTTGTTGAACCCGAATATGATTTGTCTGATTCCGATCTATTTCATGGCTGATCTCTTTCAGTTGTGATTGAGTGGGTGACACGCTTTGAATCGATTGTAAAATGGTAATGGGCTGGTGCTTAAGATCAATTAATGTAGCTGAAAAAGCACTGGAGATAGTGCAACTCAAAAAGATAGCAATTAGTGAAACTAAAAAATTATACATGGTTTCCTCGAAAAATTAATTTGTGATTAAAATAGGTAAATGAAACTCAGGAGTGCGAATGGTAGGGATGGTGAGAAATTTTCGTAGAGAACAGCCTTAATGATTAGTGCTTTTGTAGGGGCGAACCTGCGTGTTCGCCCTCTGGATCGAAGAGATAGTATTTTCGTATCTAGGCCGCAGGGCGAACACGCAGGTTCGCCCCTACAAAAGAAATGGGAAGCAGAGAAGTTATTTTCAGCGAAAGATTACAGTAGAAACTTCGGCAGGAATAAATTTGATTTTACGTCACGCTCAACCAATCTAACAGAAAAAAAATTTTCAGCAATATTTTTTTAAAAAATTTTAATTCTGAAATTGAAACACATTTCTCAATTCATTGGTCACATCAGGAATAGCACAAGTACATTCTGTAAAATTGTTTTGTGTATATCGTTTAATGACAGCACGCCAAAAACGATAAGCGCCCTCATTGCCAGGCATGACACGCACTTCCCAGTTGCCCCGAAATTTATTGAAACAATATTCCGCACTGTCACGTCCCACACCTTTGCCTTTAAATTTTCGCAAAACAAAAAATTGCGCGATGTTAAAATCAACTGCAGGATGACTTCCTTGCTTATCGACGATCACAAATCCGGCTAACTCATTCGCATAACGAATTAAAAATGGAAAACAATTTTCCTTTTCCCAATATTTTTTGAAATCGATACATTCATACAAACCATCTTCCGGTATAACCCAACCAGCTTCCTGCGCCAGAAATTCGCACATATCGTTCATATAAAAACGCGCCATATTTTGAATGGTAGGATAGTCATCCAACGTCGCGGGGACAAAAGAAATCTTTTCAGGGTCTAGGGTGTTTTTGTTAATTGCATAACTTGCAACTTCCATATCTTTATAGAATGACAGTCCGACATAATGCATGCCTGCTTTTTCTAATACATGACGTGACGCTTCATTTTTCGGCTCTATTACGCCGACCAACTTTTCGACAGCCAGATGTTTAAAACCCCAAGCAATTAATGCGCGACATAATTCGGTTGCATAGCCTTTATGCCAAGACTCTTGCGTTAACGCGTAAGCGACTTCAATATCAGGTTGCGTTTCGTCAAACGCTAGATGAATCAAACCTGCGCGTCCCACAAATTTACCGCTAGTTTTTTCAAACACCGAACACAAACTAAAATGGTATTTTTCGTAATGTTTAATTGCTCTGGTTAAACTGGCTTCGACTTCTTCTTGGGTTCGCTCACCTTGTCCAATATAACGCATCACTTCAGCATTGGATTGTAATGAATATTGATCATCGAGGTCTTTCGCGGAAGGGGATTTTAGAATTAAACGTTTTGTTTCAAGAAAAATAGTCATGGCGGGTCCGCACAATAATTTGTGCCCAAAATTGTTGACTAGATCCCGCCGATGAGCCCACGGGTATCTACGCAATGCAGTCTTTTGTTGGGGCGGACACATTGCAAGCGCGCTTCATCACCGTCATTGCGAGCGCGAGCGAAGCAATCCAGGTTTTATTGCACCTTAACAAGTACATAAATCTAAATTTTATGTTAGATTTTATGCTTTCCCTACTATGCGAGTGACAATAAA
>JBDTIZ010000175.1:0-8018 GCA_039936115.1 Gammaproteobacteria bacterium | reverse complement strand
GGACCCCGCAACAAGTGCGGGGTGACAGAGTAAGATGCGGGGTTACAGTGCTTTCTCAAGGGTGTTTAATATCTATACTGATTTACCGGATGCTAGTGAGCCTTCGCGGGCATGACAGGCTTTTTTTACATGTTGGCATGACAACTCTTTCTTCTAATCGGCAACAGACCCTATGCCCGGCCTAAAAATAGAAATTTAAATTTTCTAAAATTAGGGAAATTTTGTAACATTCCTTGTTGGAACATAAGTTTACCTTTTAAATCAAAAGCATGCATAAAAATTTCAAGTAAGCATGGGAGCTAAGTGCTATTCTTATTTTGAGCGAGATTTGTTTATCTTTCGAGCATAAAACGATACAATTATAGACCATTAAAACGATCGTATTTTTTAGACTCAATTAGAAATTAGCAATCCTTACATAATCAGGTTCTTCTTCTATGATGGAACTTTCACCGGCAATACAAGTGCGACTTTTTCTAGTGCACGCAAGATTCGTTCGTAAATGGATAGCATAAAATCTGAAGAATAAAATACTTGTTCTTTCGTTTATAAATTAGAAGGAAAATAAATCATGCAAGCGCGACAACAAAAAGCTTTAACAGACATTGCCGATCTTATGAAGGGATATAAAGAAAATCCTGATCAAATAAAGGAATTTGTTTTTGGTATGTGCTCCATTAAAGAAAGTCTGAAAGACCCTTATCTTCCAACGCACTATGAATTACTTGGCATACCATCTTACGCAACCGATGCCGAGATTAAAACCGCTTATCGAAAAATGAGCCTAAAACTTCATCCTGATAAAAATCCAAACGATAAAGATCGGGCAACTCGATATTTTAGCATTTTATCAAATGCCTATGAGACCTTAGCTAATGCTGGAACGCGTGCGATTTACGACGCAGCTTGCCATAAGACCGAAAAATTACAAGAACGTTCCGCAACAAATGAGCATAAAACAGAATGGGCGTTAAATGTTTCCAAAGCGTACGCCTCGTACATTCCCGAAGCTGCTTTAGTCCCGACAGCACAGCGTAGTCTATATGCTCTTTTTGAAGATGCTCATTTTTTCGATGACAAAAATCAATTTAGTGTAATGGAACTTTGTAAAAAAAACTTAGCAATTGCCCTTGCCGCATTTGAAGAAGAAAGCATCAGAACAAAATTATCTTCTTACTTTTGGGAAGAAATTGGTTTGGCACATATCGAAATAGCTAAAAAACTTTGCTTACTTGAGCACGATGATACGCTCTATATTCTAAAAAAATATAATTTCCGCATTTTTCAACGTCTAGCGAAGCAACATGATGAAATATGTCTGATTCTTTTAGGTATACCGGCAATCGATCAGCTATGGGATAGTGATATGCTAAATGCGTTTCTAACCCAACATGCAAACAGTGTTTTATTTCCTGAGATACAACAGGCTATCAACACGAATGCCGTCTTAAAAAATAAAATTGCTCATGGCATGCGAAATATTGATGAATTAGCAGAAGAAAAAGCTAGTGATTTTGTTATTAAAAATTGGGTACAGATACTAGAATCCCCTGAAAAATATTTTTCTCTTCTTTGGCCACATAGAAGAAAGATCATGCAGCAGGTTAACCTTTATAATTATCTTGGTATGGTAAAAAGAAATCCCGTTATAGCAAATAAAATTAAGCACGACATCAGCGTAGATGATTTAGTTAAAATGACCACTGATCAAGTGATGGAGTGTGTAGCATTTGATCCGCCTCATATCGCAAAGTTAATCTTAACCAACACTGATAAATTAACAGCAGAGTTTTCCGGTGCGCATATAGATGTATTGAAAAAAGCACTAGGGGATGATGCGGAAAACATTAATCACCTCATTATGGCTAATCCTGCACTACGTCAAAGATATGACGCTTGGATACAATTACCGAGCTTGTTAAATACGCAAGATGCATTGCTAGAACAAAAAGTAGAAGCGTGTATTACGGAAGGAAAGCTATCTAGCACAGATATCTTCGGATGTTTCTTACCGCTTGTTAGTTCTTCTATATCTTACCCCAGCGTCGGCAGTTTTTTTGATAGCGAAAGACTAAGAAAGTATATATCAGAAGATAACTGGATAAGTTTAGCTTCTTTGTCCCCTGAAGTATGTTTGAAACTATTACGCTCCCCGTCGGCAGAAAAAGTTACAGCAGCTAATTTGAATCATTGGATAAAATTATATGGCGCAGATGTTTTATTCTGCATTGAAGAAAATTCTAAATTGCAACAGATGATGAGCGGGTATGATGTTTTACATCAATCAGATATTACGCCGCAGCGTTCTGTCTCCCTGACCTCTGAAACAGAGGCAAAACAGAGTCAAAAAAACTTAACCCTTCTTTCCTTGCAGCAGCTTCGCATAGCGCATGTCGGTAAAATTCAGCATTGCGAGCCGCTTTATTCGCACCTCGAAGAGCTAGTGACTAATGACCCTGATCGCCATCTTACCACTCTGCAACAAAGGCATAACTTCATTAAATTAATGATTGATATCATCACAAACTCGCAAGTTTATAATGAAATGAATAAAGCCATTGAAATGCCAAAAGTTATTTCTGATAGTGAAAAAGAAAATATAAAATTGAAGCAAGAATTAATTACGCGCGTAAAAGCCATATATTTACAGGAGTTACATTCCTCTGTGGATGATATAAAGTTGGAAAATAGCGTAAATATACTCAGGAAATCCTTTCATCTTTCGCTAGGTGAGTTTTTGTTTCAAAACAAAAGAATTGAATCCGCTACTAAGCATTTTAAGGCTGTCAATAATTTGGCGGAACAGTCGAGAGAAATTCAGTTTTATGCCCGTGTTTGTTTGACTATAGTAGAAGCCCGTGGATTTGAGACAGGCCCGCAACCTGATATCACAACCTTGGAGATGCTGAAAACTCGATTATCCACCATTCTAACCGATCCACTCGCGCAAACCTTCCCGGATCAAATGGTATTAGTGCGTAGCGAGATACTAGATTTAGATAAAACAACGCCAGCATTATGTTTGCAATTAAAAAATCAGTCAGAAAATACAGAGCTAAAATCTGAAACATTAAAAAAAGCAAAAACCCTTTTTGAAGATGCGTTCAAGATGTCAAATTGGATAACCGGTCAAACGCCGAACTTTTTTGCGCAGTCGCATACTTTGTTGGCAGAGTTGGTTAATATCGCGCAGGACGATGCACTCAATCACGTTAAGGCTTATTTGATGGCTATTTATTGGATACGCGGTGAGTTTAAAAAAGCATACGACTTGGGTATAGAGATTTTACCAGCGGATAAGATAACGAGCGAAGCAAAAGATGCTTCTGTAGAAACTATCATGGTAGCCAATCGTCTAGGATTTTGTTTATTACAACCCGAACTGCAAGAGCAATATCAAAAAGACAAAACGTTAGCAGAAAATTATTTTAAGTATGCTGCTCGCATGGCACCCACTGAACTTGCCGAGAGTGCGTTGGCAGCCATTGGAAAAACGGCCTGTTTAGAAAAAGAAAAGAATGTAACAGAAGAGCAAATGATGCAAGTATTTATGGACACGCAAGAAAAAGCAAAACTTTATGGCAAAAGAAGTTTGTCTTATTTGTCCTATCAAATAGTCGCTTGCTCGCAAGTAATTAATCTGTTGCAAACACAAAGCAAAGAGATCTCAATCAAAGTTAAAAGCCTAACGCGTTTAATACCAACATTTGTTCCCTATGTTGCTCTTCCTATACCACCAGTGTTACTTAACGAAGAGGTTTTAAATGTATTTAAGCAGAGTGCTCAAAGAAGCAGACTTCATGCGCCCACAACTAGTATGGTACCGCTATCAGATACGGCTAGTAAATTGACTCCTGTATTTAAGCACTAACTTCTATCTTTTCTTGTAGGAACTGACCTGTAGGCCGGACAGATCGATAACAAAAATGTCCGGATGAATATTGAAAGGCTTATAATATGTCTCATTGCGCGTTATCATGGAGATAATGTGCAACTGATGCATTAAAATTATTAATGAGAAAATTATGATTATTACAACTTTAGACTCAGATTGGGTCTCGATTATAGGTTATCTGGCAGCGGTATTAGTAGCTTCAAGTTTTTACATGAAAACTATAGTGCCTTTACGAGTGTTTGCTATCGCAAGCAACATTTGTTTTATTGCTTATGGTTATTTTATTGTACCAATGCTTTATCCTGTTCTTATATTACATCTGTTTTTATTGCCGCTAAATATTATTCGTCTTTGGCAAATCAGAAAATTAATTAAAGGCATAAAAACATATGCTAACGGCGACTATTCTCTTGAATGGTTAGTGCCATACATGACTAAAGAGATTTATCCTCAACAAAGCGTTTTATTTCAAAAAAATGATAAAGCTGACAAAATATTTTTACTTCAACAGGGAAAAGTTTATTTGCCGCAATTGAATCATTATGTTGGTCCTGGTGACATCTTAGGTGAGATCGGCGTGCTTTCCCCTTATAAATCACGCACCAGTGATGCGATTTGTGTTGAAGAAACTCATTTGTTATTTATTACAGAAGAACAAGCGATGGTTCTATACTACCAAAATCCAAAATTTGGTTTGTTTTTGTTAAGAATTATCATTAAGCGCTCAATTGAAAATTATGAATCATTAAAAAATAATGTTTAAAATCCAGTTTTTTTCATAGATAGGACAAACAAGCAAAGAAAAGTCAAAGTATTTTAAAGGAATATACTGATGAAAATTACATTTATTGGGCTTGGCGCCATGGGCGCTGCAATCGTTGAACGTTTGCTATTAAAAGATCATGCAGTAACTGTTTTTAACAGAACGATGGAAAAAGCAAAACCTCTGGTAGCGCTAGGTGCAAAGTCTTGTGATTCAATTGCATGAAAGGTGGGCTTAAGGATGCTAACATTTTTCAAAAAGCTTTTACTCAAGCTGGCGTGTCGCCTGAGCTTGGGAAAATTCTAAAATTACGTTTTGAGAATGCACTCTCTGATGGTATGGAAAATAAAGATTGGAGTGGCATTTACGAAGTTGTGCGAGCTAAAGCTGGATTAGCAGATTAGACTGCTGGGAGAGTAACGAATTTATTTAAAGACCGAATAGTACATACCACGTGCAGTTGATGCAGTGAAAGCACAAATTAAAAAATATCAAAATCCAGACGCTATAATATATTTTAATATGATTGATGGAGGGTGTGGTGCCAAGCCACTTCTTTTTGATCTTAACTTTAGTCTTTTTGCTCGCACTGACAAAACTTCTCAAATAAGTAAATCATCATCCACGCCACTTACATCAACCTCAACTTTTAAATCAGGTAAAATATCCCCAAATGTTTACCATGTCTAATAATGTAAAGTGACTAGCTACGTTTTTAATTTCTTAGTCTGCCAATGTGATTGCATAATTCACTTTTGTATATTGTCAGCTGAGCCGTAAATAGCGTTTTTTGTAGGCTGATGATACGCCCAATAGCGATCCCCATATGAGAAATGCCACCATTCAGTTGGATAATTTACAAAGTTTTGATCTTGCATGATTTCAAGTAAAATTTTACGATTGTCTTTTGCTTCGACAGCTATTAATTTGCAGTCAGTTAAACATAAATCTGGTTCGACGCAAAACCAATCTTTAACAGCCATTCCCATATTGATTAATTGTCCATCTTCGTTAATTATTTCGATATCAATTGCACCACCCGTGTTGTGAGCGGGAATATTAGGTGAACCATCAAAATTAATAACGGGTGTAACAATCGTGTCCGAAACCTCAAAAATTACGCGAACAAAATAAAGTGCTAGTATACAATTACAGTGAGATTAATATTTCTCACCTACTAAGCTACGCAGTGAGTCATAATTCTGGAATAGCTTAGTAGTATTAGGAAAACCAACATTATCGAACATCTGGATAAAAACCTATGGCGTTAAAAGCTACTATACACAAAGCTGAAATAATTATTAGCGACATGGATCGCGGCTATTATCACACCCATGTGTTAACATTGGCACAGCATCCATCGGAAACACTGGAACGATTGATGCTGCGACTTGTGGTATTTGCGTTACACGCCAATGAGCAACTGGGATTTACTCGTGGCCTTTCTGCTGTAGATGAACCTGAACTTTGGCAGAAAAGCGCTACGGGTGATATCGAGTTATGGATTGACCTGGGAGAACCTGATGAACGCCGTCTACGTCAGGCATGCGGTCGTGCCAGACAAGTTTTGTTATATACTTACGGTCGTGGCTCAGGTGTTTGGTGGCAAGGTATGCAAAACAAAATTACTAGACTGAAAAATTTACGTGTATTACGTATTACTCCCACGACACTAGTAGAACTCGTCAAACTTCATCATCGTAACATGCAACTACAAGCAACGGTGCAAGATAATCAGCTATGGCTATCAAGCGGTGATCGGTGTGTCTTGGTAGAAGCAGAACGGCTATTTGAGATAAGCTAAGTATAATGACCTCGCAATTTAGTACACACAAAGGCGTGTAGGTTCGTAATCAATGGCGAATGAAGTCACGCGCGCTTGCCGAAAATCCCCTCTGTCATCGATAGATTGCGAACGTAGTCATTTTGCTTCTTGCAATAGCTTCTGAAAGTGAATCACCTACTTTATCTAAATTGAGTCCGCGTAAACTTCACGTTTGGAGATGTTTGTTGCTAGATAAGCCTGTCGCTAAAACAGCTAATGCTTTGGTGGGTGTTTCAAGATGCAATCTACTTTCTTTATCATTTAACTAGTTATCTAACTTTAAGAATTTTAACTCGCTATTATTTTTAAATCAAACAGTTACAATATAATATCTTCGAGTTAATAGGCTGAGTATCGCCAATATTCATGGTGGATATATAAAGCGAATTTTTATTATATTAAAAAGGATTCTTATGCAAAAAATTATTCCACATTTATGGTTTGACACAGAAGCTAGAGAAGCAGCCCAGTTTTATGCATCACTTTTTCCTAATTCCAAGATCACACACATATCTACAATTCATGATGTCCCAACCCCGACAAAAGACTGTGATATTGTTTCTTTTGAACTCTCTAGCTATCCTTTTATGGCTATTAATGCTGGACCTTTATTTAAATTCAATCCTTCCATATCATTTATTGTAAATTTCGATCCATCGAAAGACAGAAATGCAATAAAAAATCTTAATGTGTTATGGGACAGCCTTGCTGAAGGTGGCAAAATACTTATGCCAATTGATAAGTATCCTTTTAGTGAGCGTTATGGTTGGATCCAAGATAAATATGGGCTTTCATGGCAATTGTTCCTTTCAAACTTGGAACGTGAAGAAAGACCTAAAATTACTCCATCATTGATGTTTACAGGTGCTGTTGCAGGGCATGCAGAAGAGGCGATTAATTTTTATTTATCCGTATTCAAAAATTCAAAACAAGGGACTGTTGCTCGCTATGGCAAAGATCAAGAACCTGACAAAGAAGGAACACTTACGTTTTCCGATTTTAGGCTCAATGAACAATGGTTCACAGCTATGGACAGCGCGCGGGAACATGGATTTGCATTCAACGAAGCCATCTCTCTTTTAATACCTTGCGAGAATCAACAGGAAATAGACTATTATTGGAAAAAACTTTCTGCTGATCCACAGGCAGAGCAGTGTGGATGGCTTAAAGATAAGTTTGGCATTTCATGGCAAGTGTGGCCAATTATAATGGGTGAAATGATGAAAAACGGTACCCCAAAACAAGTTGCCCTGATCACTAAGACATTCCTCGCAATGAAATAATTCGACATTGCAACTTTACAACAAGCATTTAAGGAAAGTGAATAAACAGAGATAGTGCCCATATTATCAATATGCATTCATAGAAGAGGAAATTCTTTAAGGCGTCCCTAGGATCCTAACAGCTTGTTTATTAGGTAAAAAATTTTTAGCCAATTTTCCTGATTTCAAAAAAATTGATTTATTTTTTAATATAAAATTATTAAAAATCAATCCATTGCACCTCTCTACGAAAATTTTTAGCCCGTATAGGTA
>JBDTIZ010000174.1:0-23824 GCA_039936115.1 Gammaproteobacteria bacterium | reverse complement strand
TTCGTTGTATTATTGGCTTGAAGTGCTCCACCACTTAGCGTAGTTGCACCGGAATAGCTGTTATTACCAGAAACAACGAGTGTGCCTGCACTTTGACTTAAACTACCACCACCGCTTAATGCGCCACTTAATGTTGTCGTATTCGTGTTACTTACATTGAGCGTACCGCTAGTCAAGACACCGTCACCCGCTAACGTTAAGCTATTTGATCCACCAATCGTTGAACTACTGCTTAAGGCAAGCGCATTCGCAATTGAGATACCGTTACTATTAGCTGTTAAAGTCCCGCCATTCAAGGTCAATGTGCCAGTACCGATTGGGCCATTAGTAATGCTGCCCGTACTGCTAACACCTAAATTTAACGTACCTAGAGTGAGAGTCGAACCACCAGAATAGGTATTCGCTCCCGATAAGGTTAAGGCGCCTAAACCTGATTTCACTAAAGAGCCACTGCCGCTGATAATGCCGCCGAGTGAACTGGTCGAACTACCACTCACCGTTAAACTACCCGATCCTAATAAGATATTTCCACTGCCTGTGACACTTGGACCGGCAAACGTGATCGTACCTGCACCACCGCTAACATCGATATCACCATCTAAGTTATAGGATGTAAGAGCTGATGTTGCGAAACTCTTATCCGCATCGAATGTGAGGTTAGCACCTGATAGAGAATACAAAATATTGGCGCTAACTAAAGCTCCTTTCGCTGCACTCAGATTGGCACTACTCAACGTTTGTGTACTATTATCACCCACTCTAACTGTATTTATACTAGAGCTTAACCCAGTAATACTAAGCCCTGAGCCAGGTGCAACAGTGACTGCATTCGCAGTATTGCCGCCACTGGTTAAGTAAGAGAGAATCGCATCGCCATTAGCGATTACGCCATTAGGTTGCAAGAAGTAATAGAAGCCATTAGCACCGGTGAGAACACTTCCTTGTGTTAAACCACTTGTCGTCAGATTAACGCCATTTGTTGCAAGTTGAACGCTATTGCCGCCCGTATCACCCGTAATGGTACCTGAAATAGCACGCGGCGTGCCTGAATAGAAAGTAGAGAGAAATGGATAAGACATTCCATCAATAATGTTCCAGTTGCTAGCATCGAATGTCCAACCACCCGTCACAGCGTAAGTAGCTTGGCTTGAAAGATTAACACCACTGCTTCCATCAAACGTGCCGCCGTTTACATTGCTTATAGAGTCATTAAATCTAAACCCTGCCGCAAGACTTTGCCCACTCGTGCCGGTATCCCAGAAGCTATTGGTTATCGAGCTACCATTAAAATTCGAACCTACCAATCCACCTGAGAAGCTGCCCGTCACTTTTCCAGTGCTATATGAGTTATTAATACCGCCAAGACTGTAACCGACTAAACCACCGTTTGTGGAGGGACCTGATACGACTGAACTGCTATGAGCGTTAGTTAACGTTATTCCATTTGAAAGTACACCTGCTATACCACCCGCTATACCGGAGGTTGCTGTAACAGTACCGCTTGTAAAGACATTCCTAGCTATACCGAGTGCTGTGAAGCCAACCAATCCGCCTACATTTTCAAAACCGGTGATATTACCATTAACGCCCACATTTTGTATTCCACCCGTTAGAGCCATACCAAATAATCCGACATTAGTTAGACTTGGAGCATTAATATAGAGATGGTTAATCACGTGATTTTGGCCATCAAAATAGCCAAGATAATAATTCGGGTTATTACCAATTGGGATAAATCCCGCACCGCCATTCCAATTGCTTGTAGGGGAGGCATCAATATCATTCCCGAGATTAAACGATTGCGCTAGCGTAGTGCTGTTTGAAGCAATTCCTTGCAAACCATAAATATCCGTTAATACATAAGGAGTAGCGACTGAGCCATCGCCGCTTGTTGCCCTTAAAAACTGCACAGTATTATTAGGTAGTACACCGGTGTGAATTTGGAAATCGTTTGCAACATTAAAGGATGGCAACACACCGACTTGATACCATTGCCCTTGCAATAAGTTGAAATTGTAAACATCAATTGAACTCGTTGGGCTAGTCGTAGTAATGCTTTGACTACTGTTTGCAGCCGTCAGATTCAGCGTGCCAGTTGCGCCGCCATTTGTACCATCGACTGCATCGTCGAATACGATGTTACCAGCAGAAACGAGATTCAGAGTATAGTTTGAACCTGGATCCCACGTGATTCCGCCGCCAAAGATAAGATCTCCGCCTGTTGTGGTTAACGTGCTCATTGAGCCAAGCGTAATGAAATCATTATAGGTTTGTGTACCCGTTGTTGTAATGCCAGTTGTATTAATTTGATCAACACCACCATCACCTAAATTTAAGCTTGCGAGTGGAGTAATACCACCAACGACGCCATTAAATATATTACCAACAGTGCTGGTCAGACTAAGTGAAAAACCACCATCGATTGTTGAATTAAATGTAATTGGGCCGCCGCTTGAAATAAGCGTTGTATTAGCGCCTAAGGTCACAGCACCTGAATATGTATGGCTTCCTGAAGTATTGATATTTGGACCAGATACGCTAAACACAATCGGACCGGCAAAATTAACCGTACTCGTTCCTGCATCATTAATGCTGCCATCCGCTGTATAGGTCACGCCGGATGATGCGACATTCAAATGAGCAATTGGATTGGTTGCATTAGCCAATATCAAATCCGCGCCCGCAGCAGAATATAAGATATCTGGATCAGTCAGGCTACCAACCGCATCACTTAAAATACTATTTGAAAACGCATTCGTATCACTACTCGTGCCAACATCAATATTATTCGCAGCAAGTATGCTTAAATCCGTTAAACTGTCACCACTGAGGGGCGCTAAACCCACTACGTTACCTTTGGTGGATGCACCGCTTAAATACACTAGTAATCTAGCACTGTCAGGCATGACGCCATTAGCTTCTAGGAAATAATAGAAACCATTCGCGCCAGCTGTTGTAGTTGCCTGTGTCAGTCCACTAGTGCTGCCGTTAACAGCGAGTTGTAATGTGTTGCCTGCTGTAGATGAGTTAATTGCTGTACCTGAAATAGCACGAGGTCCAGTCGTAAAAATAGAGGCTAAATAAGGATAAGATTTACCTTCGATGATTCCCCAGGTATTACTGTTAAATGTCCAGCCAGCACCCGTATAAGTCGCTTGCTCAGATAAATTAACGCCACTACTTCCATCAAAAGTACCCGCTTGCATTTCACCGCCAGGAATTGCAGTGCCTGCTCCTAAACCAGCCGATTGGCCACTGGTTGCGGTATCCCAAAAACTAGCTGTAATAACGCCCGATCCTTCACTATTATTTCCTAACAAGCCACCGACACTTTGAGCGCCTGCTGCGCTAACCAACCCTGCGTTATAAGATCTTGTAATTAATCCATCAGTACTGATTGTAAACATATCGCCAACTAAGCCACCCACCACAGTACCTGATGGGTCACTTCCAGTGACTCTCACTGAGCCTAAGTTGTAAGAATCACTGATAGTACCGATACCTGTGACTGCTCCTGCTAAGCCACCTACAAAATTATAGGAACCATTGTTTTCAATCGCTCTAACAGATGCCGCATTAAAAGATTTAGAAATATGAAATGCAGTTGTTGTTAAGCCTCCGGCACTACCATTGGTAACTGTGAGTGCGCCAGTGGTAAATACATTTATTAAATTACCAGCTTGTCCCGCTAATATAGCTGCGCCAGATGTTGCCATGACATTGGCATTCACTACACCCAGATTTTGAATCAGTGAATTGGAATCAGCGATACCAAATAAACCGATATAATTATTTTGAGTTGTATTGATATAGAGATTGCGAACGAGATGGTTATTACCATTGAACGTCCCGTTATAAGCAAAGCCTCCATTAAGCTCGCCAATTGGCACCCATCCAGCGCCCGTCGAGGTACTGCTATTAGTGCCCCAAACTTCCGATGCATTCGTCATACCGCTAGTTAAATCAATATCATTGGCTACTGTGTAATCCGCTCCAACCGTCGTACCTGCCAATTGCAATTGATGCGCATTGGTAATGTTGGTGCTGTATTCCATCATCAGCATAGGACGTGTACCGGCTAAGCCAGGTTGATCGTTTCCTCTATCAAATAAAAACCAAAAGTGAGAAGGCGCGGTCGATGTGATGCTCGGTGTACTCGTAATATCCCAACCCGCTCCATTGTAAGTAGCCAGATCCGCAAGATTAACGGCTGCGCCCGGATTACTAGAATTTGCTCCTGGTTGAATGCTACATACACTACCAAAACAACCGCCGCTTAAACCCGTCACAGTGCCAGAGTTAGCTCCATAACCTTGAGCTTGTCCGCTAGTATCCGTGTCCCAGAAGCTGCTAACAATGTTACCTCCTTGATTGAGACCAATAAATCCACCGGTGGTCGTACCACCTAATACAGCACCTGAACTATAAGCATTAGTAATTATGTTTCCAGCTTGTCGTCCAATGAAACCGCCTACGTTAGCGAATCCTGCCACTGTTACGTTACCTGTGCTATACGCATCAGTAATACTAGCATCGGAAAATCCAGCCAATCCGCCTGCATCACCTGCAGCTGTTACATTACCTGAAGCATAAACTCTAATAGCCGTATTGCTTAAAAAGCCAGCTAATCCGCCAGCACCAGCAGCACTGAATACATTACCCGTTGCGTATGAATCTGACAAAGTACTGGCTGAAAAACCCAATAAGCCACCCACAGAGCCTGAGGATACACTATCCATAGCCACTGTAGCTCCGCTATGAGATCCTGTGATAATTGTGCCGTTAGCAGCTTGACCAACCAAGCCACCTGTACCACAATTAGATCCACAACCGGCACTCGCAGGTGTGGTCACGCTACCCGTAGTATAAGCATTACGAATGGTGCCACTGTTAAATAGACCTACAAGACCACCTACACCTTGATCGCCAGTACCACCACCACGAATCGTTTCATTAATGACGCCTACATTTTCAATTGCATTGCTTGCTATATCGGCAACACCAAATAAACCTATGTATTCCACCGAATCACGAAGCACGTAAAGGCCATCGATAGTATGATTTTGTCCATCAAAACTACCGGTGAAAGGTGTAGCTAATGTACCAACAGGCACAAATCCGCCGCCGCCATTGAGCGTGCTTGTTGCCCAAATATCAGCAGCATCGGTCGTTCCACTCGCATTGATATTACTACCCAATGTGTAATTTGCCGCTAAGTCAAATGACATTAACTGGAGTTGATGTGCTGTGTGGATTGTTGTGTTGTATTCCATCTCAAGCATTGGGCGGGTATCGCCATCGATCATAAACCAGGTTGCAGCTGCACCAGGCGTACTCGTAATGTTCCAGCCTGGTCCTGAAAACGTAGTCATCGTCAGCATTTCCGCGGTGGTTTTACCCGTACCGCCCGCACTGGTACCTAAACCTGATGTCGTTGTATCCCAAAAAGTGTTATTCGTTGTTATATTATTGTCAAAATTACCGCCGATCAAACCGCCTAATGTCCCCACCCCAGTGACCGCACCACTGCTATAAGAATTGTTGATGGTAGTGAGCCCAATTGGACCTATATAATTATTACCAATTAATCCACCTGAATAAGTTGCACCCGCGGTTCCGGTGACATTACCTGTCGCATAAGAATTATTAATAATCACTCCGCCAAAGACGGTACCAATTAAACCACCTTGAACTCCGCCACCTGACAGTGTCACTCCACTATACGTATTTGAAATGACAGAAGCGTTCGCCGTACTCATTAATCCGCCCCCGCCATAAGCACTTGTAATGCTTCCCGTGGTATAAACATTATTAACAACTCCACCTGACCACGCTTCACCTGCTAATACTCCTGCTGAGCCTGCGGTTGCAATGATTTCCGCATTGGTGACACCCAGATTTTGAATAGTTCCGGTGAATATACCGAATAAACCAATAAAGTTAATCTGAGGCGTATTGATATAAAGGTTATTAATGACATGGTTATTGCCTTCGAAATTGCCTGTCAGATAAAGATTGTCAGTTAGCTGACCGATCGGCACCCAACCAATGCCTGTTGAGATATTTTTATTAGTACCCCATACATCGGCTGCGTTAGTCATGCCGCTATCTAAGTCAATGTCATTTGCTAGAGTGTAATTACCCGCTAAAGTCGTACCTACCATTTGTAATTGATGCGCGTTGGTAATATTGGTTTTATATTCCATCATCAACATAGGTCGTGTGCCTAAGATACCCGGTGCATCACTGCCTCTGTCAAAGATATACCATATGTTACCTGGTTGAGTTGAAGACTGACTTGGGATGTTGGTGATGTCCCAACCTGCACCATTATAAGTACTATAATCCATCAACTGCGCTGTGGTTCTGCCTGTTGCACCTGCGCTACTTGCTTGGCCAGAGGTTTCTGTATCCCAGAAATTATTTGAATAGCTTCCACCACTATCTGCGCCGATAAATCCGCCAACATTAGGACCATCAAGCGATGTGACTAATCCTGAGCTATATGAATTAGTGATTGTATTTATATTTCTTCCAGCAAATCCGCCGACATCATTCGTTCCGAGACCTCTAGCAGAAACGCTTCCGTAGCTATAACTATTATTAATCGTACCTGCATTCTCACCAGCAAACCCACCGACAAAATGAGTGGTATTAGATTGCATAATACCGTTGACCGATCCTCCACTATAGGATCTTTCAATTAGGCTGCTACCTGACACGCCACCTACAAAACCACCTGTTGTAGAGATTGGATTGCCTGACAAAAGTGTATTGGTTACGTTAACTAAGCTAAAAGAATCTGACACAGAACCATAACTTGCACCTATTAATCCTCCCACTCGAGCGAGCGTGATACCCGACACATTAATTGTTCCAGTGCTATAGACATTAGTAATACTGGTGCCGGCACCTAATGCAGTTCCTACCAAGGCACCTACGTCCATATCATTGCCACCGCTTGTATTGGTGATATTAATATTAATATTGGTTAAGCCAAGATTGCTAATTGACGCAGATGAGTCTATACCGGCAAATAACCCTGTATCAGGTCTAACAAAGTCATCGTAGATACCACCGATATAAAGACTGTCTATGGCATGATTGTTACCATCTAAACTGCCTGTAAAAAAGAGTGAACCGCCGCCTGCAAAAAGATTCGTGATACCAATTGGCCTAAAGCCCGCACCGCTATTCCAAGCAGTTGTTCCGCTGGCATCGATATTATTGTTCAACTCGTAAGTGTAGCCCAGTGTTGTTGCGTTTGAGCCCATGCCTTCGACACCATATATATCTGTTAATAAATAAGGTGTACCGCCACCATCACCGCTAAGTGCGCGAATGAATGACACATTGTTACTTGGACCATTACCACTATTTAGACGAAAATCTGTCGCATGAAATGCAGGGAGTGTGCCGACTTGTGACCAATTACCATAAGCTAAATTAAACGTACCGACATTAATCGTGCCGCTCACTCCTGTTGTGATACTGGCGGGTGTGCCAGCTAATAAACCTGCCTCTAACGTTAATCCACCGTTCGCTCCGCTGATCGCTGCATTAATTGCAATTGCATTGTTAGATCTTAAAGTCAGTGTGTTTGCACTCAGCCAAGTGATAGGATCAGATACCGTGATCGTTCCTGCGCTACCGTCAGCACTTGCAGTAGTCACCAATATATTGCTGAGTTCCAAGTTTGCATTTAATTCAGTATTTAAAATGTTGGCTGCTGCACCAGAAGGTGAGTAAGTGCCTGAACCAAAACTTTCGCCCGACGTTGCAGCAGCACTAATCGTGATATTCGTTGGGTCAATCAGCCAGAGACCTGCCTTACCCTTTGGTGCTGATAAGTCAACTTTAGCGCCAGAGATATTTAAATCGTGTCCTGATGTTTCAACATAAGCTCCACCATCACCACCTAACGCGCCGCCTCGAGCAAAAATACTACCGTGGAATGCAGTGTCTCCATCTGACCAAACAACGACTTTACCACCGTTGCCTGATCGAATCGCATTTGCAGCGAGCACAACACCTGAATCAACAGAAGTACTCAGTGCATTTTGTTCGGGACCTCTACCTTGATAGTTACCACCAATTAAAATTTCACCTCCACCGATGTCACCACTCACATCAATCACTGTAGGTGCTTGTACACGAACTTTTTTCGCAAGAATTTTTACCTTACCGCCTCTTTGTCCGTATTGTTTGCCAGACGCATTAATATTACCCGCAACGGTTACCGTACCACTACCACCATCCAAAATAATCACACCGTTTTTTTGTGAAACAGATCTCGCTTGCACAACACCTTTCATGTTAATCACGTTATCAACAACACCTTGTGCAGACCTTGCTGAAATTCTCACCGTGCCACCGTCAGCAAGAATGCTACCTGAGTTTTTAACACTGGCTGTTTCAGCAGCTTCATCAACGCTAAAGTTGATAAGTTGATCGCCATAAAAATCTAATGTGAATTTATTTCCTGATGCTAAAACAACATTACCTAAACGTGCGTTGATCACTCCATCATTCACAACAGTTTTACCCATCAACGCAACCAAACCATAATCCGCTGCTGTGATCGTTCCTTTATTAACAATCGATCCTGAAGTTCCAGAAGGTTGATCAAAAATAAATTTGCCGGCAAGAAAATTTTGATTTGTTATATTTGATGTTGAAGCAATTATCCCACCGACATCCACTCGTGAACCTGGACCAAAATAAATACCTGCTTGATTAACTAAAATAATTCGTCCATTCGCACTCAGCTGACCAAAAATTTGTGATGCGCCTTGACTTGGATTAATACGATTGAGCATAACGGAACTTTTGGTGGGTTGTATGAATTGCGTTTTTTGTGCGGCGTTAATGTTAAAACTCTGCCACTGTATGATCGCTTTATCACTGCCTTGATGAATTTGTAATGTGTTGGGAGTATTGGGAGCTTGAACAATTGTTGCTGAACCTGAAGTCACAACACCACCTGTTGGGTTAGCGAACACCGTCGTCATTGTCATTGCAGTTGATGCAATAAAAATGACGATTTTATGGGCCACTAATCCTACTATTTTTGACTTCTTCAGCAACATCATTTCAATCATTCCGATCTCCTGATGACACCTTTTCTACCTGGTACAACCCCTAAATATTGTTGAATAAACTACTTTATATATTAAGTTTAGGCCAATCCTTGAACGTTATGTGGTTTTAGCCCAGCTAAAGTGCTCACTATTTCGTAACAATCAGAAAAATAAATAGATTTAATTGCAAAAAGATACAAAAAAAAGAGAGTTTTGTGGCTTAAAATTGAACATTTTGGACGGGATTTGAAAGTTTAAGCCAGAAGGGGGAAATAGCCCTAAAATAGGTTTAAATTCTACCTGGTCGTTGAGCAATGATATGAATAATGTTCCGTACATCAACTATTCATCCATCTAGCTTTTTCGTGTGCACTAAGAAATAAGAAGACTTTTTTTATCCGCAGAAATTTTATAATGAATATCAGGACATTCTGCGAGTGAAATTCCATGCTTAAGTTCATAAGCAAATGTACAGCTTTCATCACCCGGAAATTCGCCTAGATAAAATTCAAAATAAGAATCGTTTAAATTGATAGAATCAAATATCACTAATTGGTTACCTGCTGATCGCGTCAATACAGCAGGAGATACCTGGATCGTTTCACCGGGCTTAGGTTGCGCTTTAGCTGAGAGATAGATGGGGCGGTTTAATCGACTGGTTATATTAATCGATACAACACCACCGAATGCGACAGTGTTTGATAGCAAAAAAATACTGGTTAAAAGCAAAGTAAATAATTTCATATTGTTCCTTTTTGTTTAGTTAATTAATTATGAGATATAAGAAGTAAATATTGACGCAGTGTTTTACAATTCACAAAAAATGCCAATGTTGTGTGAATTGTAGAACACTACAATAAGGTAATAAGGTGACAGGCTTTTTCTGAAATACCGCAAGAGAAAGAACTTGAGGGGTTTTTTAAAAATTAAAACAGCATCTAACACAAGCCACGCACTCTAAACAATTTTATCACGAGAAGCAATAGCAGAATGAATAATCGCAATCAATTCTTCATTCGAAACTTTTGATTTAACTAATGAAGCTTTAACCAGATGCGCATATTTTTTATCTAAAACAGACGCCGAAAAAACAATGACTGGAATAATTTTTTTCGTCTCGCAATTCACACAAGGTAAAATGTCGGTTCCCATGCCATCAGGTAATATGAGGTCAAGAATAATAAGATCAAATCCTTCCGTTGATAATAATTCTTTTGCCCTTGCTAATGTGGATGCAACAACTACATTCGCTTCATCTTTCAATAACAACTGAAAAATCTTTGCCACATCAATATCATCTTCAATACATAATATTTTGGGAAATTTATCGGAAATATAAGTTATCAATTTTTCTAGCCGTGCCTTATCAATGGGTTTTTCAATCCAATCAAGCACAGGGAAACCATTCCCATTAAATTCGTGTTTACCGTCCTCGATGATAGATGAAATAACGACAATCGGTATCTGTCGAGTCACAGGATCCATACGTAATTCATTTATAAATTTAATGCCGTCACTATCTGACAAAATCAAATCTAATGTCATCGCATTATAATGATTCTTATGTAACATTTCTGATGCTTGATGCGCTGTAAAAGCAAGATCCGATTCAATATTATGTTCTAACAAAAACTTTTGCAGATACTCTGCTGTATCTGGGTTGCTATCGCATACCAATATTTTGACTGGGCTAGAAACCTTCCCATCTACTAGCGTCGGTGTTTTTGTATCCTCTTGCGCATCGAAGTTTGGCAATTCAAAATAAAAACAGGCACCCTCACCTGGATGCGAAGTAAAATCAATTGTACCGTCATGCCGTTCTATAATTGCCTTGCAAATACTTAATCCCAATCCTGTACCACCTTTGCTACGGGTGTTTGAAGTATTGGCTTGAGCAAATTTTTGAAAAATTCGCGAGTGAAATTCTTCTGTAATGCCTTCACCCTGATCAGTAATTGCTATACGCGTAGTCTTTTCGTTGTGTGACGTTGTGATTCTAATCGCTTGTCCGGGTCTTGAAAAACGTATCGCGTTAGAAATTAGATTCACTAAAACTTGCATCAATCTATCATAATCACCACGGACTTCCATTTTTTTAGTTGATTTGAATATAAGCTCAATTTGTGCTTTGTCAGCAATAGATTTCGTGACTGCAATAGCACTCTCAATTACAGTTGCAATATCTAATTGGGTAAAAATAAAATTCATTTTTCCTGCTTCAATTTTTTCAACATCTAAAATATCATTTATCAAGCGAACTAAGCGTTCGCAATTATTATTTGCAATTTCAAGCAAGCTTTTCATTTTAGACGGCATTTCACCCGTTATTCCGCCTAATATAAGACCTAATGAACCTCGGATAGACGTGAGTGGTGTTCGCAATTCATGACTGACTACTGCGACAAATTCATTTTTGATTTTTTCTGTTTTTTTAATTTCGGTCACATCATGAATAACAATGACAGCACCCAGCTTTCTGCCTTCTGCATTAATGATAGGTTGCCCGTCAATTGTCACTTGACGTGTTTCACCATGTTTAAACGTGAGATTAAATTCTAACCCCTGAAAATGCTCATTTTGCAACGCACGGTAAAGAGGTGAATTTTCGATGGTAATAGGTGTATTGCTGTTAAGAGGATATAAATCAAAATACTCAGATAAATTATTAGATGCTTTACCGTTTCTACGGATTGGAAGATATTTTTGTAATATCTCGTTAAATACAGTAATTTTACCCACAGCATCGCAAGCAATAATGCCGTTCTCTATATTATCAAGCATCACATTTAAAAATTCTTTTTCATTTTGTACTGCATTAATAAGCTGTCGATAGTACGTTGAGATTGTCAAAGCAATACTAGTAATTAAACCTGTAATACCCGCAATAAAAAAAGCTAGCAGATAAGGTTGAATGGTTTCAGTCGCCATCATGGTATGTGTCAGAGGTGTAAATACTGCAGCCGCCATACCCGTATAGTGCATGCCACAGATGGCAGCACCCATCACTAGAGCACTGACAATTTTTAAACGAATCTGTCGCTTGAATGTACCTTGATTACTCTCCAACACAAGCCAAAGTGCCGCTTCTGCTGCTGCAATCGCAATACCAATTGATAAGAAAAACAATCCAGGCAAATAATGAATATCAACATGTGATTTCATGCCCTCCATGCCCATATAATGCATGGTAGCAATCGCAAGCCCCATGAAAACACCACCAATGGCTATTTCCAACACTGGACGCTGCTTAACACGCAATATATATAGCGCAATACCTGATGCCAACATTGCAACAAACAAAGATAAAATAGTCCAAGTAAGCTCATAACTCATAGGCATAGGCATAACAAATGCCAACATACCAATAAAATGCATTGACCAAATACCGGCGCCCATCGTAAATGAACCGCCAATCAGCCAATAATATTGAATTTGTTTATTGGTCTCTGCGCGTAAACGGCCCGCAAGATCTAATGCAACATAAGATGCCAATACGGCGATTAAATACGATAAAGCAACCAATTTATAACTGTAGGTACCTGTTATGATATTCGCCGGGAGTGGACCCACCTGAAACCAGTTCAAATCCATCATGTGCTTTTTCTTCCAATGAAAACGCCTTCTCTTATAATGCGCTGGTTTTTGTTACGGCACAATATGCAATACGATTAGGCACGCAAAGAAAAACACGAATTCGTTTTTGCTTCAGTCAGTATAAGTTTTTCACCATTTAAAGTCGCGCAAAAGGATAAAATACCAACTAAGACACCATTTGGCTTAAGCCTTTTTTTAGCCGATGTTAAAACATCATAAATACTCTGAACATTAATATAATCATTAAAGCCAGCCAGGACATTTATCACCTCAACCTCATGTGATCTTCGTTTCATTTTACGACTAAAAAAACCTAAACCTGGTGATGGCAAATATTCGTGTCTCAATAAGTTTTTGAGTGTCGTTAATGCATCTTTTGCAAGATGTTTTTTAAAGTTTGGTGGACATTGTTTATCATCTGAGACAGCACAAAAACTTCTTTCCAGAAACATAGTTTTAATTTGTGCGTCAAGCCTCAGATCATTTGTCATTTTTCCCTTTTGCAGAGGTGTAATATCATTTACATTCTGTACTAATGGATTCGCACCAAGTCTCAGCAAATACTCAACAATATTAGAATTATTAATATAAGCTGCCCAATGTAAAATGGTATTTCCAAACTGATCGCCTTCGTTAATAGAAAAACTGTAGTTGATTAAATGAGATATAATTTCTTTGATCGTATAGATGGCTCGTGCTGGTTCATTCATTAAATGCCAATTATCTTTATAAATGAAACGAAACACATCGGGAAGCGCTACATTTTCATTTGTAATTCCGCTTTCTAACAAATAAATTACTTCTTCAACGCAAAGTCTTCTAATGGCTTCTGGCAGTGATTCCGTATTTTTTTCTTTGAACAAGGCTATTATATTCGGATCAAGCGTCTCGCCGTTTAAAGCTTTTGCTTCTTGAAAAGGTGTACGTCCCTCTCTGTTTTTTTTCAGATGATTAGCCCCTTTATTAAGCGCTAATCTCACTAAAGAAACACAATTATAATGCGCCCCCCAATGTAACGCTGTAAATTCCTCTTGATCTGGTGCATTGATATCAATCCCAAACACAATCAATAGATCAAAAATGGCTTCCATTTTTTTTTGTGTAAGATTTTTATCAACGTCTGACTGAATTGAATTTATTTTTTTTGCCCAACGCTTGAATGTTTTGCTAACATGAACCTGTTTGCTATCCGCACCTTGTGCAAACAGATCGTTTACTCGCTTGAGATCAAAATCGGCAACAGCCTCTTGCATTTCATGAGGTAAAAATAATTGAATAATTCTAGGATCAAACCCTGCACCATGGTAATAACTTGCTAATTGAAAAGACGTTTGATTAGCATTGTTTCTTATTAAAATGTTACTGGGCTGAATAACACATTGCACTAAATCAATATCATTTAGTAATAAAACAAAATGTAGCAATGTATTTCTTAATTCATCAATGACAACGTCTTGATCTAATCCATGATGTAGCAGTAACATAATAATTCTTTTTTGAATAGCTATACCCTGCTCTAGCTGATTAAACTTATGATTTAATAAAGTGCCTATTTTCATTCGATTTGGATTAACACCTGTTTGCAACATAGCGGAGAGTTTTGCCTCATCCCATTCTGCCAATGCCGCTTCAAATATAAATTTTTCTGCGTCAGATTCTTTTTGTCTGAAAAGCAAGGACAAACCCGGCGTCATTTGCTTGGAAAATTTTAAGCGTGTTTTTGTGAGTGCCTCGTGAATTCCGATAGATGTCTTCAGTGCAATGCTCAATGCTTTGTCCACACAATTCGGTGCCCGAATTATTATCCAACACAATCCTGTCCATTCTTCCAAATCAATTCTTGCAAGTTCTATAGCAATCGTTATTCGTCCCTCTTCTGTTTGATCTGCTAACGCTAGCAGCGCCGGCAACTCTAACGGTTTGAATTTTGCCATTAATGAAAGTCCACTGTTTTGCAATGCTTTCACTGTTGTTTTCTCTTCTGGATACTCAATTTTCAGATGTTGATCAAAAGAAGCGAATTCAATCCCGATTGTTGTACCTACGATATCTAATATTTCTCCTGCGACAAAATGACTTGAGAAAAATTTTTTATGAATAGTTTCTTTTTTAGTATGGTCATAATTAGGGTGATAGAGAATCCAAATTTTGTTTTCATAACAAAGCGATAATGTGTGGCGGAGTGCATGGATTAAGCAAATGGATTCCTCAATCATTGTTGTATTTTGTTTTAAAAATGCCGCCAATTTTCTTGTTGTAAAATCTTTGACGAAAAATTCTCTCTTTTCGATATATCTACAGTCACCGTTTTTATCAATTATTTCAAAAATACTTTGGATTTTGATATATCGCGAGATGTGTCCCACGTGGTTAAATTCGATTACGATTTGATGGTCTGGATCGAGAATAGAGATTTGTTCCATACCAGTCAGCTGTACATCTTTGTATTCCTTATCCTCGCTAGCATGATGAAATATGATAAAGCTCAATGCTTTATTAAATGATTTATCAGGTTCTTCAATCACTTTTTGATTGGCTTCATTTCGTAGCTTTCGGGGCTCAAGCAATCCATTCCACGTTGCAATATAAACTAATTCGTCTAACCAAATATCTAATTTACCCGTTTTGTGAATAGCACCGTGACACAACGATAAGCCAAAACAATGACCATGTCGCTCTAAAGCAACTCTTACTTCAGCTGTGGTGTCTGGATTTGTTAAACGCAGATATTTTGCGAGGTTGGTCAAAAGAATAGTTTGCGTCATGCAATGTTCTCAAATTCCCTACTGTCATTCTTAACTTTCATAATTTTAGACGAAAACGGCAGCATTTTTAACAATACAATTATTCAACACAAACGATAGTGCTAAATGCCAAAATCTAAAAAATTAAATTCTATTAAAAATTAAATACCCGATTACCTCTAGATGTAGGTGTTTTAACGACTTGCGTATCCGGTTCAGTTGCAATATTAGGACTACGCGGTACGACATTTTCTTTTGAACTTAAGAAAAATAAAGAAGCTAAGCCATTTTGTTCTGCCTCGACATCGACAGTCAAGTCAGGTTTAACAACCGCTTCTACAGGACTTTCTACCATCTTTGCTCGTTGCGCCGGAATTAGACAATCATCAAAGTTTTCTGTAACAAGATGCCTAAGCGTTTCGTCGTCCTGCATCCATGCGAACAAAAGCGTATTATCTATTGGACAAGTATGCAGTGTATTCAGTCCATGATTAATGAGTAATTGAAGAATAAAGGCTAAATCCTCTACTGCTAATAAATATCCTACATTATTCTGAGACTGATAAATATTTTGATCATACATAACAATAGTACTAATAAAATTTCCACACAATTTAGAGTTTTTAACATTAATTAAAATTTCAATAAACATTTCACGTATATGTTTATATCCAAATAACAAATGTGTACATTCAACTAATTCTTGTAAACGTGTATTCATATCTTTACGTATTGTAGCTGCTATAAACACACTAGCAATTTCTTCAGCGTCATAATCGATACTGCATTTATTTTCAGGTTTTGTAAAATGTACTTTTAAGAGTTCCTGATGACGTATCATCACTAATGCTAACATTTCAAATGGATATTGGCTAATATTGAGAGGATTCGGTGCAAACAACTGAACTACTTTTTCTTGATCTTGATAAGCCGAAATGAGTTCCATAATTTTTGTTCGATCTGCTTTGAACGAACTGAATAAAATTCTTTGCAATGCGCTTTCTTGTTTTCTGAACATATCTTCCAAATCAGTAAAACATATTTTAGCAAAATTAGATTTGTTAAGCTCTATTTCGGCCATCAATTTTAGCCACATTTTTGTAGTTGGTTTTTCATCCGGATATCGTTTAAGTTTTCTTGTATAGCTATCAATTAATTTACACATCAAATTGACTAAAAATAAAAGTTTTCGGTTTTGTGGGATGTTAAGCGTACCATCATATTCGATATTTGCAATATCTATCGAAACATTTAGGATGATATTATTAAATTTAACGAGTGTGGTTGAATATCCCCGGTAATCTCTATATTTTTCGTGGAGTAATTTGCTAACCGCTAAATCTGTAATAATGGTATCTGCAAATGCCAGGCTATCTTGCATTAACATACGTGCTTCTGATGTTGTAGTTTTTTTAATAACTCTACTACTAGCAAATCTCTCGATTTCTCTACCCATAGATCGAATTGAAAAATGTTTTGTGTAGATAAATTCGGGTGTGTCAATTGCTCTACAAAAAATTCGAACCAAACTGCTAGCAGTTTCCATCACCCGTTTAATGAGATTAACTCGATAGGGTAAAATACTAACTAATTCTATCCCTTTATCATTACGACTTAGAAAACGAATTAATTTATCCATCTCAATTATCAAATTAAACCAGCTAGCTGATTTTATGCCTAATGCATTGTTATATTCACAGCAATCACTCACTAATCTGCAAACCACCTTAATCAACAGACCTATTTTTCTTTCAGATGCTAAATCGAATTTAAGAAGATCATCTTGTTGTGTTGCCAACACTACTTTTAATATTCTACAAGCCTGATGATAACTCCCCAGTAGAGAAGGAACTGCAGAAGCGATATTTTCTACCAATTCTTGGAATTTTTCACCTGCTAGAATCTCAAGCTTTATTTTACGTAAATTCTCGGAAATTTCTTTGATCATACGTGATCGAGGAGAATTCTGTCCCTGTGTATCAAATGGATATTGCAACGAATCTGGCGACTGCAGCTGATACAACGATTTATCACACGTTTCTAACACTGCAGGCATAACCAATTTAGCGGCGGCAAGTGGTTTATGCTGTGACTGCATCAATTCATGATAAGCACGTGACAATAGGTAAATAGCTTTGACAATAGAATGTGTCATTTTTATTTTTGTAGGAGCGGCATCCGTAGGTTGTAAAACTGCTGCGAGTGCGTTGATATGTTCGACTATATTTGTCATACAATCACTACTGTAATCGCATAGTCGAGCGGTCTCAGCAAGTCCGAAGTGTTCACCGTAAAATCCACTATACCCACCAATAATTTTTTCTAGTGCATCGAATCGATTTGTTGTGTGATTTGGATAGGTATAGGTACCTGTTTCTTCATGCAAGAAATCAGGTTTAGCACCTGATGTTGTACGGATAAATTGGAGTAAGAGTTCTCGTGCGTGTAAAATTAAATTAGACGGCAAAACACTCTGTTGATGCAAAAACACATCACCTTGTTTTGATAAATCAAAAAATGCGGTTTTAGTTTTAAAAGTAGGCAATTTTGTTTTTTCTTGTTTGGATTGTTTTTCATCATCTGTGTTGATATCTTTTTTTACAAAACTGGGTAAATCAGATAGCTTTTCTCTCGACGTCGTTTGCATGATTTTACACCAGATATTTTAGAATTATGAACGCGAATTGTATCTAATGCAGGCACAATGGTCAAATAGTGGTCTTTAGGCTTAAGTTTTTAGTAGCAACTTATTGTTTACAATTGCAATGTTGTCTTATTTTTATCCTCATGACCTCTTTCGTTTTAAGGTACTCGTGTTAACTTTTGGATCATCTTCAGTAACACTTATGGTGTTATTGTTAGCAGCTGCGGCAAATAGTTTGGGATTACCGGTAGGACTCGTGGTTTTATTCTTAATAAGCAAGATCTCATTAGTAATTCGGTCACAATCAATTCCGATCTGTTTTAGAATGGCTAGATAGTCATTGATGACTTTTTCATTTGCTAGATTATCTATTTTTAAATAGAGCGCACTTCCCCCAAAATCTCGGAGGCGTAGCTCGATTTGAAGATTCCCTTTCATGTAAACTGCGGGGTAAGTTTCACTAGTGTTTTTTCCTATAAGCGTATTGAGTTTATTTCTGAGCATCCCAATCAAAACGCCAGGGCTATTAAATAACACTTTAATTTGAGTTTCATCGATACTCACACTCACAGGATTTAAAATTTCACTTCGTGGCGCAGTCATAAGTATCTCCTAACCGAACAGTCAAGGTTGTGAAGTTATTTGATCTGACTAGCCAATTATAGTTCATATTGTTCAAGTAAAATCTTGAAATGGTTTGTTATGCGTGCAATAGATTTTTAACTGATTGATACATAACCTAAAATATTTTATTGAAGATAGGGCTGTTGCCTCCGCATCGACCTCAATTATTTGACAGAAAATAATCTTTATTGCTAAGGTTGCGCTTTAATAACGCTCATATAATAAGGAAAGTCTATGTCAGCTTTTTTTGCTCCCGCTAATCTCTCGAAATTTGCTCTTGGTGCGAGTGTACTTTTGCTAGAATTTATTCCAACTGCAGCATTAGATAATGCCGGCACAATAGCTGCTGGGGTAGGCGGTGGTATCGCAGGTTTACTTCTCATTGGTGCGGCAATTTGCTGCTGTCTCAGTGCAGATCGTGCTGCTCAGGAAGGTAATTATATTGAAGCGGGTGCAAGAGCGTATGTAGGTCTTGAACTCATGGAAGCAGGTGTTGGCTGTTGCGAACAATCATGTCGTAGATAAGATGCATTTGTAGGGGCGAACCTGCGTGTTCGCCCAGTGGCATTGGTTCAAAGGTTGATGATCACTCAAACCCAGCCTGTGAAAATTCATATGCTTTAAATAATCCCTGCAAAACCAAATCCGGCAAAATCACATCAAACAATGATTTATCTTTATATAACTGCGCGAACCCACCAGTCCCAATCAACAAAACTGGTTCATCTTTAAATATTTCTTGTTTGAACCCGGCAATAATTTCTTTCAATGCACCCAACTGTCCGTAAAATAATCCCGCTTGAATGCTTTCTCTTGTTGTGCGTCCGATGTAGGAGACTGGAATTTCAATATCCACCGCCATCAATTTAGCCGTATTACTTTTTAACGATTCCATTCCCAAACGCATGCCCGGCAAAATAGTGCCGCCGAGGTAATCGCGGTTTTTGGTAATAGCACAGAGCGTGGTCGCCGTACCCATATCAACAATAATAATATTTTTGTTTGGAAATGCATTCACCGCACCAATTGCATTTGCAATGCGATCGGCACCTACTTCATTTGGATTTTTATATTTAATATTGAGTCCTGTTTTAGCGCCTGCTTGTAAAACAAATAGCGGCGTCTCTAAATATAATGCGATGGTGTGCTTAAGTGTGAAATCACAACTCGGTACGACGGAACACACAGCCGTCGCTGTAATTTTTTCAATATCAATTTTTTTTGCTTGCAACACATTCAGTAAAAAAATACCGAACTGATCTGCTGTGCCAATCAAATGTGTCGCGTAACGAAATCGCACAATTAAATTATCTTTATCAAAAATTCCACCCAATATATGTGTGTTACCAACGTCTAAACATAATATCATCGTGTTTTCTCCTAATTCTTTTAGAGTCATTTTTCCAGATTAAAATTATCAATTAATCGCACTTCATCTAACCAAACTGCACCCAAACGACGTTGCCATTTTTCAGCGAGATAGTCGATTTTAAATCCCGCTTCTTTCAGTTTCGTGCTTAGCATTTCTAGCGTCATATCACTCTGTAACAATTGGGGAAATAATTGCGCTTGCTGTCTTTGTTCCACATTCAACCTTGAATTACGTGAGCTTAATGCTAATCCATCCGTGGCTCTTATCGTTTCACAAGAAATAATCTGAGTTGGTATAAATAAAGCTTCAACCATTTTTTTCACTAGCAGCATTTGTTGGAAATCTTTTTCACCAAAATAAGCCTGTGAAGGTTGCACAAGATTTATAAGTTTTAAGACGACAGTCAGCATGCCATTAAAATGTCCGGGACGAAACTCGCCTTCTAACTCTTGACTTAATTCCGTTTCAGTCAGCTGAATTTGATAGTGATCGGGATAAATCGCATGAACGTCAGGAATTAACACATAATCGATTTTGTGCAGAGAAAGTAATGCAATGTCTTGCTCTAGCGTTCTTGGATAACGTTCAAAATCTTGTGTCTGGTTAAATTGCACCGGATTAACAAAAATACTCACCACTGTTAGTTCATTTTCACGTTTTGCACGATGACAGAGACTGAGATGTCCATCGTGCAAATTTCCCATCGTTGGCACGAAACCTAATGTTTGAGTAGCAAGATTTTTTCTAATCTTTTGCCATTCGTTTATATCAGTAACAATGTTCATTGAGTGGAAATGCTCCTGATTTAATATCATTTACGAAGTTTTCAATACCTGTTTTAATTTGTTCGTGTCCATTCAAAAATGTTTTGACAAATTTAGGTTTGAAATCTGTATTAAGTCCGAGTAAATCTTGAAAAACTAATACCTGTCCATCTGTAAAAGGTCCTGCGCCTATCCCTATGGTTGGAATCGATAACAATTGAGTAATTTCTTTTGCAAGCTCGCTCGGTACACACTCAAGCACCAGCGCAAAACATCCCGATTCTTGCAGTAACAATGCATCTTCTTTTAAACGCGCTGCACCTTCTGCGGTTTTTCCCTGGACTTTAAAACCACCTAACATATTCATAAATTGCGCAGTTAAACCGATATGTCCCATGACAGGAATACCTGATTCTGTTAAATGCTGAATAAATTTTCCATTGCCTGCAATACATTCCAGTTTGACTGCGTTTGCACCTGCTTGAATAAATTTTTGTACGGCGGTTATATTTTTACTCATTGATTTGCGATAACTTAAAAAAGGCAAATCGCCGATAATGAATTTATTGCTTGCCCCGCGATTCACGGAAGCGATATGAAACTGCATCATGTCAAGCGTAGCTGACAGCGTATCTTTGAAGCCATGCATCGTCATTGCAGCCGAGTCACCCACTAACAAACAATCTATCGATGTTTCAGATAAAATCCGTGCACTGGTATAGTCATAGCAAGTTACCATGCTGATTTTTTCACCGGATAATTTTTTTTGATAAAAATCTAAAATATTCATACATATCTCGCATTTTTCAATTAATAGATTGCAGAAAATGATATTCATCTGCGTAAGTTTTCAATAATAAAATAGGCAAATAATTTTGTGATTGATTCAATGCGATATTATTGTTCGATAAGCGTTGTAAGATGAAATACGGAAAACACGGCGTCTGGAGGATTGTGCTTGTAATTGTGTAGCGAGGTACTTGTCGCATGATCAAGTCCTATTGTTATTAAGTTAAAAATAGTCTCTGCCTTTACGGTCAGATCGGAACTAAATTTACAAGATCAAAGTTGGAATAGCAAGAAGCATCGATCGACTCGCCCTATGTGTTCTTGCTGATCCTTGTAACAAATATTGGTCGAGTAGACCGCAGGGATTTCACCCGCAGTCCCTCACAGATCCGTACGTGAATCTCGCGATTCATACGGCTCGTGTTATTCAATCGGTGCTCCATATCCAGCCCTGACGCCAATGTTCAAAAAGGTATGGCTTGTATTTCCGAACTTGTCCTAAGTATCTAAGAGCTGCTCGTATTCCCAAAGATCCAGTACTCTTTTTGTATTTACGTTGTATCCAGCGTATTAAATAGTGTTCTACTTGTAGCATTGGTTTACCTAATTCCGACCGATAAAACTTGCCATAGTAATTAACCCAACCTCTCAGGTACGGATTAATCCATTGTGCCAGCGACTCTATCGTCTCGGAAATGCGATGGTGTAGTTGCCATTCCTTGACTGTCCGACGAATATTTTTCTTGGCGGCTTCACTCACCGCAGGAAGTATACCTACGAATCGTTTCCCTGCCTTTGATTGCGCTAGTCTCGGCCTAAAAGTATATCCTAAGAAATCAAAACTTCTCTTAACATCATCTTTTATTTTTGCCGTACCACAGTAAACAATTTGAGTTTTCTGCGCATTCACAGTCAGTTTACATGCCGTTAATCGTTCTTTAACTATTTGCAAAATCTTTTCTGCCTCACGCTTCGTTTGACAGTGCATCAATATATCATCCGCATAGCGTTCAAATAACACATTTGGATGATGCTTGCGCATCCATAAATCAAAAACATAATGTAGGAAGACATTTGCTAACAGTGGACTAATTACACCACCTTGTGGCGTTCCTTTTACACGCTTTACCACAGTACCATCGGGTTGATGAATGTCGGCTTGTAGCCAACGTTTCACATACAATCTTACCCATTGGCACGAGGTATGCTTCAGTACCGCACGCATCACAAGCTCATGATCAATGTTGTCAAAGAATCCTTGGATATCAAGATCAATGACCCATTGTCTTTTCCAGCATCGCTGCCTTGCTTGTGCAACCGCATCAAGTGCTGATTTCTTAGGGCGATAACCATAAGAATCATTATCGAATTGTGGTTCAATCAATGGCTCAAGAAATAACTTCACCACTGTTTGTGCAACACGATCTGCTACCGTTGGAATGCCAAGGGAACGTTCTCCACCTAATTTCTTAGGTATCACAACAGTCTTGACTGGCGGTGGGAAATAACTCCCTGACGACATTCGATTCCACAGTTGGTACAATTTTTGCTTATGTTCTGCGTGGAACATTTCTATCGATATGTCATCTACACCAGCCGCTCCGCGGTTTTTCACTACACGCTGGTAAGCTTCCCAAACTAATTGTTTGGGTATTTCAAACGATTTTACTTTATTCAAAAGCTCATCCCAGTGTTGGTTGACTAATTAATAAAGCGGAATAACCCGGTTTCTTCGCTCCATTTCCATTACAGAAACTTCAACACTACTACAAACCAGTCCGCCCCTGTCCTTGCTTCGGTACTCTAATCCTTGAATTTTACCTCTCGGATTTCTCCCTTTACATCAAGATCCAGGTTCCCGCAGTTCCGTATCCAAGCCTAAAACAGTCTCGTGCTACTTCAATACCGGACACCACTCATTCAATCGGTAGGCACCCAATGAGTTTATCCTCGGCCATAGAACTGCCTCGTTTTGGTGTCATCCTATTCCTTTCGATACGTCATCAGTAGTTCACTTTCGTTCACCTTACTGTTTCTCACATGACTGTTAAAACAGCCTTTTCTCTGACGCTCACAACCTTAGCTTTTGGCTAAAGCTGCTCAGAGTTGCTTAGAGCCTCTTCCTACAAAGCGATTCTGGAGGGCCCACCTCCATCTTGGTTACAGCTGTTAAGCATTGTGGCTTTTGCCACCGCGCATCTGCGGCGCACTTC
>JBDTIZ010000173.1:0-3866 GCA_039936115.1 Gammaproteobacteria bacterium | reverse complement strand
GGACCCCGCAACAAGTGCGGGGTGACAGAGTAAGATGCGGGGTTACAGTGCTTTCTCAAGGGTGTTTAATATCTATATTGGTTTACCGGATGCTAGTGCGCCTTCGTGAAAATGACAGGTCTATTTGTTGGCATGACAACTCTTTCTTGCAATGATCCACAGACCCTAAAAGAAAACATGCGAGAATGCCCACGACTATTGATGAAACCACTCAATGGCTTTCTTCTCCAATGCCTTCACATAGTCGCTTTTGTGTTGAACATATTCGCGCCGATTATTAGAAAACTGCTGCGCTAATTTAATTTTAAAGTCAGCATATTTTTTTGCTTCATCAGGATGCGATTTCAAGTAATCACGAAAATAAATGTGTCTTGCAATCTCTGGACTTCCGTTTTGAAAAGTATGTACGTGATGTGTGCGTTTGATTTCACCTTTAACAAAAAACCGACGGCCAGGAATATTATATTCACCCCAAGCCTCATATCCCAATTTTTCCATCTGATCATTACATTTATCCACTAGCTCAATATTTTTTACTTCAAGTATAATATCGATTGTTGGTTTGGCTGCTAAGCCAGGGACGTAAGCGTTCGCTAATTTACATTACCGAACGCTTACGATTTACATGGATAAGCATTCACAATGTTCTCGATCTGCTTCTATTTCTACATTTTCATTTAATGCTAATTCAGCCAATGCGGAATTAAGATAATGATCAATAAATTCTGCCGAGGGTCGCGCCCTAGGGTCTTTATCTATACAGCGAATAATGAGAGTAGAAAATTTTTCTGGACATGATTTAGGAATAGTGAAGCTTTCTCCCGCTAAAATATTACGTGGAGATTTTCCACTCGCCATTTCCCACAAAACTACTCCTAAGCTATAAATATCGGCTTTTTTTCTTAGCTGAAACATGTCAGTAAATTCCGGAGCTTCATATTCACTTAGGTTACCAAATTGTGCAAAGCCAAAGTCAATAATTTTTACTTGATTATTTGAGCACACCATTAGATTGGCTGGTTTAATATCAAAATGTATCAAATCCTGCTGGTGCAGAGAGTGCAGCGCACGCGCTGCAAATCGTGCAATTTTATAATATGATTTCCAGTTTATTGCTTTTCTTTTATTTTCTTGCAGAATATCATGTAAGCTTCTGGGCACAAATTCCATTATAATACCGCCAGATTGTGTGGTTTTATCATGAGACAAGTAGTAACCATATAATTTTGGGATAAACGAAGAAGGTTTTAATTTTTTTAAAATAGATAATTCCTTGTTAAGATTCTTTTGCAAACTAAATGATTTTACTGCCACATCCTTCTCTAAATATTTTTCTTTATACACACAGCCATAGGTTCCTCTGCCAATAAGAGTATCGAATTTAAAATTAGTAGGCGTTATTAGTAAGGGGTCTTTTTCTTCTGGAGGCTCCTGCCGTAAAGGAACGTAATTCATTCCTTTTTGTATACGAGCAGTAGAAAATTGTCTCGTTTCCAATTTAGCAACCTCCCAACATTAAGTAAGCGCAGCTTGGCAATATACATCATCACTTGCAAATTATCTAAAACTGAATAAATTGTGGCAGAAGGTTACGGTAATCCTCCTCTGTCGCACACTCACGAATACAATTCAACATCGCACATAGATATCTGTATGGCTCAACATTATTAGCTTTACATGTTTCAATCAGCGAGAAGAATACTGCTCCTGCTTTGGCGCCAGATGGACTCCCACTGAAGAGCCAATTTTTGCGTCCAATAGCAAATGGGCGGATAGCATTCTCAATGAGGTTATTATCTATTTCAATGCACCCATTTTTTAGAAAATTGTTTAGTTCAACCCAATGACTGAGACAATAGCGTATAGCTTTGCCAATTGCGCCTTGTTCAGATGTTTTTGGTAGATGATGATCAAGCCATTTCTTTAATCCATCTAGTATTGGTACGGATTTATCTTGACGCAATTGATAGCGATCTTCAGAAGATAAATTCCTATCGCGTGCATCTTTTTCAATGGTATATAATTTGCGATAAAACTTGAGTGCGTCATGTGAAAGCCCAGAAGATTTATTTGTTTTTGCTAATTCAGCAAAAGGACGCCTGGCATGTGCATGACAGCCAATAGAAACAATATCTTTCGTATCATGCGCCCAGTTATAACCAGAGAAAGCATCGCTTTGCAAGTAACCTTTAAATCCAGTTAAAAATTGCTGTGCATGGTAACCACCACGGGTTTCCTGATACTCATAAACAACGCTAGGTTGCTCGCCTCCGCCACGATACACCCACATGTAGGATTTAGTACGATTATCGCGTCCAACCTCGTTTAATACTTGTACACTCGTTTCATCTACTTGCGCATAATCATAGGTAATTATATTTTTTTGAAGTAGTTTAATCAGTGGTTCACACAGCTCTGCTGTTTTTAAGACCCAGCCGCACAAACTGCTTCGCGGCATATCAACTTCCATTCTCTGCCAGATAGCTTCCTGCCGATACAGTGGCAAGTGATCACAGTATTTTGAAATGATGACATGTGCAACCAGTTCTGGCGTAGCAATGCTTTTGGGCAGCAATAAGACCGGCATAGCAGCAATTTTCACATTCTCCTGGCAGGGTTTGCACGCATACTTCGGCCTGACATGCTGTATAACGCTGATTTGCGCTGGAATATACTTTAGCTGTTCGCTAATATCCTCACCAATACGCACCAGCTGCTCACCACAGCTGCAAATTTTATCCGCTTCTGGTATGTCATGCATCACGACTTCGCGCGATAAATAATCTGGTAATGGACGGCGCACAGGATGTTTTTTGCGCGTATAAAATTTAACTTCTACTTCATTAACAAGTTGTTCTTTTGCTTCTTCTGGTAGTTCAACACCAGCCTCATCAAACAGATCAGACTGTAGAATATTTTTTTCTGATGACGGCGAGAACACCCTGGTTCTTTCTAATTTGATCTTTTCAAGAAGTCTAACATAACGATCTTTGTAATCAGCGATTTCTTGCTGCTGTAAAAAAATAATTTTTTGTAATTGTTCTGCCGAGGATGGCAAGTTATTTATATCAATTTTCATGAGAGCAATATAGCAAATAACAGCTATATTTTCGAGTTATTTTAGCAAAAACTTGCTATCTGGCTAGGCAACATCGTGTCTACTCTAGAATATTTGTCGCTTGCCAACAACCACTTGAAATGCTCGCGGCTCATCTGGATGCACCCCTCAGCATCACGTGCAAAAATGAATCTCCCTTTCTCTAATCGCCGATACCATAAAGTAAAACAGTTCATCTCATAATAAAGTGCCTTTAGTTTATTACCACTCTTGCCACGAAATAAAAACAGACTACCATCAACAGGGTTCATTTTTAGCACTTCTGATACTATCATGCTCAGAGTATCAATCGATTTCCTCATATCAACAGGCTGGGTGTAGAAATAAATATTCATCTCAGATGGAATTAACATGACAATAATGCTTCTACTAATTCCTTAATTTGTGTCCTATTCAGGTCGCAAGGAAAAGTACATTGAAAGCCATTTGGCAATGTTAGATTTATCTGCGGTGAGCTTGGTTGTTGATTTACTTTAACTTGAGCAAAGGTGCCAGCTGTCTTAACCTTGGCTTCCTTTTGAGCTAGAAGACCACGATAATATGTGAATTGTGATGGTGACAAGCTATGTTTCTTGCAGTAATCGACTTGTGATAAGCCACTTTTATTATGATCCTCGACAATCGCTTTCCATTTCTCACGTCGGTTCTGTTGTTCGATGTTATTCATCTGATTGCTCCTCTGTTAATTGAACAAGCAGCATGCGGTAATTTTATTAAGTTAAAAAGATGTGTTTGGCCGCACGTTTAC
>JBDTIZ010000172.1:0-10813 GCA_039936115.1 Gammaproteobacteria bacterium | reverse complement strand
GCCACTGGGCGAACACATAGGTTCGCCCCTACAAAAGCATGGGCAAGAGCAACAAACCTTAGTTCTTGATGCAATTCTCGTGGTTCAGGACAATTCTAATCTAGATAATAATCCGATTTACGAGAATTTTCTATTCATTCACTTCACAAAGCAAATTGTGTTTTCTAAATTATTTTGATTTTTTGATCCTATTAAACGAATGCCGATATAAGCATTATCAGTAGCTTGCTTCAGTTTCTTATAATCAGAACAACATATTTCATATTCTTCTGTAAAAGGTCCAGTACCTTTAGAAAGTAAGCTTTTTTCCATAATAAACCGAAAACTTTCAGGATATTCCACACCGAATAGTGCCTCAACACAGGAAATGATTTTATAACCATATTTCAAATAAGCATTTACTGCACGTCCGTTGATAGGAATTGCAGCGAGTCTACACGCAGGTAAATTATTTTTCTTAGCTTTCTGTTCAGCGGTATTTAGAACATTTTGAATCAGACCAATCCCATAAAATTTCGGCTTGATAGCGACACCGGCAATATAAATACAATCATTTTGCTTTTCAAGCCATAGATAGCCTGCTAAGACATCATTGAAAAATATCCATTCCACATCATTTTTTTTGGCTAACGATTCTTTAACCTCATCAATAGTAAGAGAGGGCGGTAATTGCTGATGAGGAATGCCCATGTTTTCCATAACATCTTTCAAATATACATTATCAAAGTCAATTAAATCAGGAATTTCGGATATCGCCAAAGGTCGATAGGTAATTATATGTGTTGTCATTTTAAAATTCTCAAATCTTTCAGATTAGCCAAAATTGGCAATGATACTAGCTGATATTTTATAATGCAATTCGATTCATTACATTGAACTAGCTAGACAACATTGTTGGACGCCGAAGGCTAAAGATCATAAACTATCGACGCAAGCAAGTTTTAACATTAGATCAAGAAGATATTAGGATTAGAAAATGACATACAAGATTGTTTATGAAGATAACCATTCTGCCGAAGACACTCAAATTCTTTATTCAGGTCTTGCGACTCATGCTAAAAAAATGGTTGCTATGCAACCCATTGAAACTTTTTCTTATTTAATTCGTGATGAGAATAATAAATTATTAGGCGGCTGTATTGGTGCAATATGTTATGGGTCATTACATATCGATACATTGTGGATTGCTGAACAAATACGCGGCCAAGGATATGGTATGCAGTTGATGCAATTAGCGTTAGAGCACGGACTAACACATGCTTGTACATTTGCAACAGTCAACACAATGAGTTGGGAGGCTTTAGATTTTTATAAAAAACTTGGTTTTCAAGTGGAATTTAAACGGAGCGGGTTTCAAAAAAATGCGGTTTTTTATTTTTTAAGAAAAAATTACTAATAGGGAAATCACTTGAGGGATGAGTCGTATGATGAGTTTTAAACAAATTCTCGTAGTAAAAGAAACATTTATTATGACACTCACAGGAAATGTATCGTTTGAAAATGACTTATTAAATGAAATGTGGGTGACACATGACAAAAAACGTCATGATTCAATTTACGATAAGTTTGATAAAATTGCTGAACATAGCTTGAAGTTGCGGGCAAAATTATAAGTGAAAATATGAATAATAGTATTACGTTTAGGAAATTAACCTCCGAAGACTGTGAGCAATTGTACCAATGGTTACAGGAATCACATGTGCGTGAATTCTGGGATGATAATGATCGTACGATAGAACAGGTTAAAGTTCATTTTTTTAATAATAGTGATACTAATCGATATGTATTTCTCATTGATGCTGAGCCAGCGGGTCTCATCGTTACCGGAAAATATTGTAACTCAGCAGCAAGTAGGTGATCATGCAAAAATTGATAAAATGTCTATGTCCGATTTAGTCGCAACCTTGACTGAAAAAAAACTTATTAAACGATCACCTCACAAAAAAGATAAACGAGCTTATTCTCTATGTCTGACTGCAAAAGGACACACTCAAGTATTAAAGGCTATTCCGATCATTGAAGGAATTGACAAAGTTTTTTTTCAAAAAGAAACGACTGAGCTTGTTAAATTAATAGAAAATTTGCAATATTTAGTTGAATAATACCTTAAGTGGTTGGATGGTGACCTTCATATTTTGAGTATAGCCCCAGCAATCTTGGCAGATTTATGAAAGCTAAACATTTTATTTAGGTGACTGTAAACCCAAGTCTCAATTTTTCCAGTTGAATATCATTATCTTCTTTATCGGATTTGACCTCCAGTTTCACCTGTCCAGCAAACAACCGATTTCTGTGCGATAAGGAAGAAGACGATGGAGGTTCATATTGAATGCTTAGGGTTACAGATAGCGACGAAGCGGCTCCGAAACTACACAGACACGATATTAAATATCGTTATACTTTATTATTTTCTTGTAAATGGGGTCAAAGTGCTCACTTACGAAAGGCCTATCAATTTCAAATAAATCTCATTAATCACATTATTTTGATAAAGATTCCGAAAACGAGCACCTGACCCTACTCATCTAGACATTCTCTTTGGCGTAATATCTAAATTAGCATCTTCTTCTTTTTTAGGAGTCGACTGACTAGCTCCTTTCAAAGCTGGAACAGCACTCTCTAACAAAGATTTTATTTTTGTTAGCGATTCTCTTCTAGTTGAGTCTTTTTCAGCACTTAACGCTGTTTGCACGATTGCATACGAGGCTCGAGAGAATTCTGCACCGTGAGTTAATAATAACTCAACTGTGCTTACTCGCGCCGCTTTAATTGCAAAATCCAGCACGGAATCGCCCGATTTATTTTTTGCATTTAAATTAGCTTTATGATTTATTAATTTCTCAACTGAATCATTATGACCGAGCAAAGCCGCTACATGAAGAGGTGTATTAAGATTTTTGCCAAAACCCTCATTTGGATTAGCTTTGTGTTCCAGCAAGAGCTCTACTATTGCTGCATTACCTATTTTTGCTGCTAAATAAATTGGCTTCTCGCCAGTATCATCAAGCTCTTTACCTGCATCGGCATTATGTTCTAATAACATTTTTACTACTGAAGTTCGCTGGGAAAAAATAGCAATAGCAAGAGGCAATTTTTTATTTTTATTTTTTGGATCTGAATTAGGATCAGCTCCTAATTTCAATAGCTCATGTGTTTTTTCTAAATTTCCTTCCTGAGCAGCAAAGAAAAGAAGCGAACCTCCCTGGTGATCTATATGTTTAGCTTTCTTCGGAGTAATTTTTTGAATGTCTTTCATCGATGAAGCAAGAATGCCTTGTCCTTTAGAATCTAACCAGGTATTTATCATTACAGTAGCTTGTATTTTATGTACATTAGCAACAATGACTCGATTAACTAAAACAACTTTTTCATTTTCTGGAAAACTTGCCATCACTGCTTTAGCCAAAGCTTGCATATTATCCACAGGCGAAAATTTTGGAAATGCGCCCGGATTAATAACAATCCATTGTGGTTTTTCATTTGGCATATACCCAACAGTAATAGTATGGTTAGCGCCTTCTAAAATAAAACTCATCGGAAAAGCCTTATTTTTCTTGATCGCTTCTTCGAGATAAGTGAAATACATAGCCAATTTTTTTTCTGAATACACGCCCATTGTTTGCGATGCTTCAACTAAACCTCCTTGTTTTTCTAATGCCACAGGCATAACAAGAGACATAGCAGTCAACGAATCTTGCGCGATCGGGGCTTTTCCTGCAGGAAAATAATCCGTTAATTGAAAAGGTAATTGAAGTGCGGAAGCTGATTGAAGAAAAATCTGCATATCTTCATATTGAAGTAAGGCTGCTTCATCGTACGTTTGCGATATTTTTTCTTTCGTCTTCGTATTTATTTTTTCTTGTATTTGCAGTCTTGCTGTATGATCTAATGTTTGGTACCAGGTTTCAAAAGAAGCATTCGAATCTTCTGTTTTTACTTCTGCGTAAATATCTTTTTGTGCCTCTTTGGATGCCTGGTCTTTAGCAAACTGAATCTGGGTAAATTTTCCGAAAAAAGCAGCATCATAAATTGTCTCGATTCTTTTTTTATAAGACTTTACTTGTTCAAGTGCAATAGCATTTGCGGCAAGATACGACAAGCCATGACACACACCATTGCTTGACACTTTCAAATGCTGGTGTTGCATTAATGCAACTACTGGATCAGGAGCACGATCATCTTTCCGTTCGAGTGACATATAACCTCATTCATGAATGATAGACTTTGCCTTTATATTACCAGAAAATTCTCTGGTGAGGGATAAACACTGTGAATTAATAAATTCGAGAGGAGGGCTTTTAACATGGCCTTTCCATAGTTCCTATCTTACAACATGATAGTCGCCATCGATAGTGATATTAAACAACCTCAATAATATGGTTATAATTTTCTTTTTTATTTAAAAAACAACTTACATATTTATAAACACTCACATCAATTTGTGTATTTTCAAATTCACCATTGGGTATGCTTTCCAGAGACTGCACGGTATCAATATAAACCCAATTTTCAATAATATGAAAATGAGCTTTTTTGGTTTTATTACATATTTCTTTAATTGCAATTTTGTGTTTAAACGGCCATTTATTCGGGGTAAATGTTTTAATAACTTTATGTATTCGGTCGTTATAGTCTTCTGAGGATTCTAACGTCGCGCACGCGCCTTGGCATTTATTTATTTTATAACGAAAGCAGGTGCCTTTTGCTTTTGTTAACGAATTGACTTGATAGCAAAGATTAGAGTCGTTAATGAAAAAGTTTACTAAACTCACTGCGTCTTTTTCATGGTTAAATATCCCAAAGGAGGTTGAAAACTCGGATGCTGTAAGTTTCGAGATATTTATAACATTTAATGCTAAATAATTACCATGATTAACAAGTAGAATTGTGAATAAAATTTTGTTCTTCTCAACTAACCGATTAAATAAAGGTTTATGAAGTTTTATATTTTTTGCGGCAAGCAATAAAGTCCCTAACTCACCATACGTTTTTTCCCAGTCTATTTTTTGTATTTGTTTAGAAATTTGCAAGGCTTTATGCGAATCTTGGGTGAGTTGGTAGTGAGAAGATACCGATTCAGATAACGAGGTACTTTTTCCAACGAAAATGACGACGTTATTTATGTCATAACATCGATAAATTCCTTGAGAGGCTGGAATGCTGTTTTTATAATCTAAATTTAATAGAGGAAGCGGCGTTTGAATTAATTCGTTTAATTTATTTTGTAAATCTACCGGCGCTATTATCTCTGGAAGCTTACGAATAAAATTTAACAAACTTGTAAGCTGTTTTTCTTCTTTAACGTCGAAAGCTAAACGACTATTGATCGCTTTAAAATGATGTTCTTTTGAGTCTGGAAATACAAAGCGTGAGAGGCTTGAGCTACAGAGAATTTTTTCATTTAAAATAATATTATTTCGCAACATTTCAGCTTTTAAAAATGTATAAACAAAGCTAGCATTTTGAGAGACTATAACTTTATTTTTAATAATCTTATGTAATTGATTAGCGATTTCAGCAAACGAACCGCCGTTTGATTGTTTTACAAGAGAACTATTTTTTTTGATTGAATTAATAAAACGATGTTTCTTAATTTGCGTTTTGTTTTTTTTGACGAGTGCAAACTCGATCTCTCTAATTCTATCCCTCTCGGGACGTAATCCAGTCGTCTTAATATCTATAAAAACGCACTCTTCTAACGAAGGGAATATTGGAATGAAGCTTTTTCGATTGGCCATAAAAATAAAGGGAAATGGATTGTGAGTACATAAAGAGCGATATTACGCTATTTATGTGTAACAATAAAGCAATAAAAGACGACTTCAGGCAAATAGCCTATGAAATCTTGGCAAATTAAATCGCGGTGATCGAAAGACACTCACGCATCTTTAACCTAGAATTATAGGTTATTAGGATGTTGAATCTTAGCATTTTAAAATAATGTTAATTAGTCAATGTGTTAGGTACTTTGGGGTTACATTCCGTCCGCTTATGTCACCAACCCATACCAGATTCGACTGCTCTATCAATTACTGAGGAATTTGCTAGAAGATCTTTCGCTTCGCTTGTTGCAACATCACCTAATGAGATAATACAGATAATGCGTTTATTTTCACTAAGAACAGCTTTGCATTATCTCCTAAGGGTCTAAGTAATAACCCTTAAAAAATAAAATACTTCTGTTCCAGATAAAATAGATGCATGAAAAATTTCCAATATAAATAACAAAGTTTTTCATTTATAATAATGTTTTATTAGTTATTAAAAGGAGTTTCGAAATGAAAATATTAAGTAAATTATGTTTACTTCTGTTGCCTCTATTTGTAATCGGTTGTACTACCCAACAGTCTCAAAATTCTCCATCTACTACGAAATCTAGTGAAGTCCCAGTCTCAGATACCACTATTACGGCTAAAGTTAAGAGCCAATTTATTAGCGAAGATTTATTCACAAGTAAAGATATTGCTTCAATGACCATCCATGTAGAAACAATCAATCGCGTTGTTTATTTAACAGGGACAGCAGATAACAAAACCCAAATACATCATGCTATTGCTATCGCGAACAAGGTAAGTGGAGTAAGAAATGTTGTTTCGAAAGTAAGAATTAAACATTAATTTAAAAACAATGAAATGATAAAGAACGTAAGGTGGATTACGATGCAAAAAACGCCTCTAATCCACCATCCATATATTAATCTTTCTTATTCCAGCCAGGATTTTTTTGCCCATGGAAGGAACTTTTTATAGGCTTGGGAAAGTAATTTATCATCTCCGTTGGCTAATTATAATAGCATGGTTAGTTTTGTTATTTATTAGTGCAATGCTTATTACAAAACTGCATAACCCTCTCAAAGATACTGGCTTTAAAGATCCCTATTCGGAAAGTGCTCAAACTAATCTTTATATTAATGGAAAGTTAGGCTATAGCGAAAATCGTTATATTATTTTATATAATAGCAAATCATCGATTATGAGTGATGCGCAGTTTAAAAAAGAAATGAGCCGATCTTTAAACAACCTGAAACATTTCCCGATAAAAAATCAAATTATCTACCCTGACAAGAATAACAAACAAATTTCGGCTGATAAGCACAGTGCTTATGCCACAATTTTATTTGAAAAAGAACTCAATGACGACCATTTAAAAAGTTTGAGAAATGAAATTATAATTCCTCGTAATTTGTCAGTACGGATGGGAGGCGAGCATATTTTTTTGGAAGATACGAAGCAGCAAACTCAAACTGATCTGTATAAAGCTGAATATATTGCAACACCTGTTGCTTTGATTACATTGTTAATAGTATTTGGATCAGTCGTTGCAGCAAGCTTACCGATTCTCTTAGGCGGCTTATTTACGCTGATTATCTTAACTACTATTTACACCTTAGGGCATTTCATTTCACTGTCAATATTTACAATCAACATTGCACTACTACTAGGGTTATGTATTAATGTTGATTACTCGCTATTCTTTATTAGTCGTTTTCGTTATAAAATAGAGCAGCGGCATTCTATTCTAGAAGCCATTGCAATCAGCCAAGCGACGGCTGGCAAAGCAATTTTCTTTAGTGGGTTAGTAGTCATGATCAGTCTTAGTGCATTACTTTTTTTTCCAATTAATGTTATGTTTTCCGTCGGCATAGGCGGAATTGCCGCAGTAGCAATTGCCGTCTTGATGGCAACACTTTTATTGCCAGCTATATTGGCAGTGTTAGGTCATAAAATTAATTCATTCACTATTCTTTCAAGTAAATTTAACACGCAACGTTATTGGCATTGGTTTATTGAAAAAGTCGTTAGACATCCGTGGAAATTTTTTATTCCGCTCATTGTTATACTACTTGTATTGTTATTTCCTTTTTCTAAAGTTAAATTTGGCATTTCAGATTTTAAGATTTTGCCGACCTCATTAGAAAGTCGCCATGTTTTTGATGTGTTTAGAAAAGAATACGGTGAAAACAAATTAACACCCATTATAGTTATGATCAAAACAAAGAAAGGTAATATTTTATCGCAAAAGAATTTAAATAGCGTATACGATATTGCAAAAATAATTAAAAGAGATCCTCGTGTTACTGAAATAAGTAGTATCGTGAATACTAAGCCACCGTTAGCAAAAGACGAATATTATCCAATGTATAACCTGCATGAAAAATTGCGTCCAACGCAAGTTAATAATGTCTTGAAAATGACAACTACACATTCATTTACAATCATGAGTGTTGTCAGCAAATATGATGGGAATTCTCCACAAACTAAAGAATTAATAAAAAAGATACGGCGCATTGATCCAGGCAAGAGCTTAACGCTACAAATCACCGGCGACCCTGTCAATACATTTGACATTTTAAATAATATTTCTAAAATATTTTTTTACGCAATCCTTTCAATTATTTTCTTTACCTATATTATTTTATTAATATTATTTCGTTCGCTCATTCTGCCTTTAAAAGCTATTATTTTGACTATTATTAGTCTCTTTGCAAGTTATGGCGTGCTTGTTTTTATTTTTCAGCAAGGACATTTTGCTAAGATTTTAAATTTTGAACCACAAAATATTTTAGATATTACTTTATTAATCATCATTTTTTGTTCTCTATTTGGATTTTCAATGGATTATGAAGTTTTTTTATTAACCCGTATTAAAGAAGAATATGAAAAAACCAATGATAATATTAAAAGCATTACTTCTGGTATCGAGCATAGTAGTAAAATTATTACTAGTGCAGCAACCATTGTCATTGTAATTTGTCTGTCTTTTATGTTTGCTGATATTCTAATTGTCAAAGCATTTGGTTTAGGGGTTGCGATCGCAATCTTTGTCGATGCATTTTTAATTAGAACCATATTAGTTCCAGCGTCAATGCTTATACTAGGCAGTTGGAATTGGTATTTACCTAAGTGGTTAGACGCGATTCTACCTAAAATATCTTTTAATATGGAAAAATAATGTTAGCACTTTTTAAATTCTCTCTTTAAATATAAAATAGGCAGGGTGAATATTAAAAAAGGGGTGTCTAATAAAAAACTTACCAAAGGTGAACACTGATAAAGTTTAGCTTAGGGAAACAAGCGCCGAAAATATCTATGTTCTAGTATTTAATACAATTCTCTTAATATTGTTAATATTGTCTTAATGTTGCAGTGGTATCCTGTCTATCTCATTGATTTATCTACGAGAGAACTTTTATGAAATTCGAATTATTAGGCATTTTAGCAGCTCAAGGCACCCGACCTGAAAAAGCAGTATTTTTATTGAAAAAAGAAGAAACCGAAAATGAAGTTGCTTTCACGCATCATCTTAAAAAATTCGAATCGCCCCTACTTAAAAATAATTATGAGCTTATTAAGACAGCAACTAGCGTAGTCTTATTAGTCTCTCCACAGCTTTGTGAGTACAAGGCCAACCCTAAGCCCGCTGATTTTTGTAAGGTAATGTTGGCTGTAGCGACTAAAGACATAAATGTACAATTAGTAATAACGAACTTAAAACAAAAGCTGGAAGCCGGAAAGAATAATTTGCATATTTATGCAAACATAGAAGTTTTAAAGTATGAGTTAAGTAAGTTAGAAGCTAAAGCTCAACCTGTTGCTAAAAAAACTCAAGTAGTAGCACGTCCTACGCCAACGTCTAAACCACCATTCACTATAAGAAAAGTTGAGCCTCTGAAGAAAGATCAAAATAAAAATGATAGTGACTCCATCGCCTCTAATTCGGTAAGAATTATTTCTCCAGTTACGTCAACAATAAGCAACACATCTTCTTCAAGCCGCACTGTTGTAGTTCCGATATCTCAGAATACCTCTAACACTCTACAAATTCTTACGGAACTTACGAGTCACTTTTCAGAAGTAAAAAGAGCGGAGTCAGTATTAGTTGAATTATCTCCACAAGCTGCCGATACAGTTAACACTCCCCTGAACACTCATCAACAGGCATTGACTCCCCAAGAAGAAACAGCCAAACAACTACGCAATGCCAGACTAAGAGCGGCGCAAGAACATCAGGAAAGTGTTCGAGCTGATCAAGCTAGCATCGCGCGAGCTTTAACAAAACATACTCACGATTTGAAGATGATGAATAAGGGTGCTTACTCATGGGATGCATTGCATAGATTACGCGACCCTCAAAGAGAATTTATTGAGTTATCAAATAAAGATATAGACCAGAAGATCGAGAAAGAAAACGATGACCGTCTAAGAAGTCGTAATTATCGTCGCTTGCCGAAGAGCTAGCCCAAATAGATGAAAGAGATTTTATATTCTATATTCAGCTGATGGATCCAGCATTTCTGGTACTATTGGGGCATTGTTCTGTCTGCCTCAAAGAATACCAAAGAGATGACTTGCAGCTAAGGTATGATTTTCATTGGCAATAGATTTTTTATTATGAACTTTTCGGCTGAAGTTATCGTAACTTAGCTATGCTGTTGCAAAAGAGTGGCCAGTCTTGCACAATCATGCTGATGGAAGCACGAAAAATTGCGCTCAATTCCTGGCAATTGGTGAGTTATCGCTTGGACCACCTATTCAAATAAAATGTAATTGTTCGGTGTTTCCTAAAATTGCGTCTCATCATTATACTTTGATCTGCTCTAAACATCATAATACCAAATTTTAATATTATTTTTGAAACAAATAAGCTTCTACCACGGAAATGAATTATAGCATAGCGTGCATTATTTGCGTATTCCAGTGAAACCGATCACTCATTCCGGTTTTAGCCGATCAGTGATTCCGATGCAAACCGATCGTTCATTCCGGTTGAAACCGATCAGTCATTCCGCTCCAAACCGATCAGCGATTCCAGT
>JBDTIZ010000171.1:0-13044 GCA_039936115.1 Gammaproteobacteria bacterium | reverse complement strand
AAAATCCCAAATCTCATGATTGCAAAAAAAGTGTCGGATAAACCCACATCCCTTACTGAGATAAAACGAATTTTGCATCCAACGCAGTTAGCTTGATACTCATTCAGATCCATTATCAAAGAAATGTTTTGATGAGATTATAAAAAATATTCCCTGGTTTTTTCAATAAGGTCAGATTTCGAAGGTATGTCTAATTTAATCTTTATATTCGCTAAATATGTTTCAATTGTACGTTTGGAAAGACCGAGTGCTTTTGCTGTTTCACTCGCAGTTTTTCCACGAACACAAAAGTATAAACATTCTTTTTCACGTTGAGATAAATAGCAACCGTTAATCTGAAAGCCAGGCAAAGTATTTTTAGTGGCAAATCCTTTTGCATCGAGTAAACCAAGTTTTGCGATATGGCAGAGTGCTTCAGAAATAGGTTGTGAGTCAAGCATCAAAGAGCAACCAAAAACACCGATGACTTCATTATCATCATTATACCAGGGTGATTTTATGCTGAGGCCTACAAAGCTTATATCGTCTTTCCGTTCAAGACTTTCTTCTATAATTTTAATTTTTTCATATTTGATCACTTCTAAATTATTAGCAATCAGTTCATCGGCAGATTCTTTTTTTGCAACATGATACATTGTTTTACCGACGGCATTCTGAGCTGATTCAAACCCATTAGTCTCAGCGAGTGCTTCATTAACGTTTTGAAAAACATTTTCCCTATTATAAAAATAAACCAGCAGAGGTTTGGGAAGTTGCAAATAATCCATAACAGAATATTCAGAATATATTTGTCTCTTGGACTTTGTAAGCCTAACTAATTTTATGCCATTTCGCCATCGTTGAATAATTAATTCGTTACTGTTGTCTGGTTGAAGATGACTCATATAATATAACCTGAATTCATTAAAAAATTGGCATACTACACTGTAAAAAAGCTATTATCTAGTATATTTTACGAAATCGAGAGGCCTTTTCCTGGTATTCAGTAGTTCACTATGAGGATAGTGCTGCTATAATAACTGATTGATTATTCTTACATATGCACTCGAATTTCTCCCCATTCGTATGACACAATATAAATAATACAAATGTACTTCCGGAGCTTTTTATCAAATGAAAAACAAACCGATACTTTTTTTTATTAGCGGAAAACTCGGATCGGGTAAAACTACTCTTGCTAAGAAGCTTGCAAGGGAAGAGAGTGCTATTCTAATCAGTGAAGATGTTTGGCTACAGAAATTATTTCCCAATGAAATTCATGATCTGAAAGACTATTTATTTTTTTCAAAACGACTTAGAGATTTGGTTTCAAGTCATGTGGTTGCATTACTAAGCAGGAATGTGTCTGTTGTATTTGATTTTGGCGGTAATACGCCTGAAGAAAGACTCTGGGTTAAATCAATCATTGACACTGCAAAAGTAAGACATGTTTTGCACTACATTGCAGCATCAGATGCGCAGTGCAAGTTGCAATTTCAAAAACGTAATCTTGAATTACTTGAGGGCGCGAGCAAGATGTCTGAAGCATTATATGCTGAATTAATGCATTATTTTGTTCCGCCAGAGTCTAGTGAAGGATTTATTTTGCAGCTACACGTTAAGGCTGATTAATAAATCAAAGATGTCTTGCATGGGGCACTTATCATTAATAAGCTTTAAGGATATTTTAAATGCGATTAAAACGAATTTGTTTAACGATATTGTTATTCCCCAGCGTTACATGGGCTAATCTAGATTTAATTACCTGGAAAGGTATTTATTACCAAGCAGTTCCAATCAAAAAAGAAGTTACGCAAGATTATTGCAATGCACATACACCAGGCACGTTTATTCATACAATTAAAGACACATTTGCGCTTACAAATAAAGGCATCAAATTAGATCATACAAATTTTAATATTGATAAAGTAGATAATATATATTTGATTCACGGTGATTTTGTAGCATCGGGACAATTGGGTAATAAACCGTGGCATGATCATATTTTTTATAATCTTTATAAATTGTCGGAAGCTGGAACGACTAAAGGTGTTTGGTATACGAGCGAATGTAAGGGTTTGTATAAAGGAATTGCTATTAGAAATAAAAATACTTGAGTATTTACATAAATCAAGGGCTTATAGAAATATATGAAAAAACTTTCACGTGAATTTTATGCGCGCGACACTATCATTGTAGCCAAAGAACTACTTGGAAAATATTTAGTTCATATTGTCAATGGTGTAGAACAGATTGGAAAAATTGTCGAAGTAGAAGCCTATCTTGGTCCGCATGATCTTGCTGCACATTCAGCAAGAGGAAAAACCAAACGTACAGAAGTGATGTTTGGTCCACCAGGCTATGCGTATGTTTATCTAATTTATGGCATGTATCATTGCATGAATGTCGTCACAGAACCAGAAGGCCAGGCTTCTGCTGTCCTAATTCGAGCAGTTGAACCCATAAAAAATATTACAACTCGTACGCAAGGCCCCGGATTGTTATGTAAATCTATGCACATTACTAAAAAACATCATGGACATGATTTGCTAAGCAATGATTTTTATATTGCTGAGATTCCAACGGTTAAACGATTTTTTATTGTAAAAAAGCCCCGCATCGGCGTAGATTACGCCGGACGTTGGGCTAAGCGGTTGCTGCGTTTTTACATTAAGCATAATCAATTTATTTCAAAATTATAAATTATCTTTTCAAATATCTTCTTTTGGATTTCGTGGATTATTTTTATTAGGCTCAAATTCAGGATGTTTACTTGGCGCATTGCTTGGGTCTTTTGGCGTATATGTTTTTTCCGGATCTTCCCTTGTTGGAATTTCTCGCGTTTTTGATTGATCATTGGGGTCATTGGGATCTTTTAAATTACGCATAGAATCCTCCTTAAAATTAAATTTAATAAGATATTATGCTCTTATTCATACTTTAATTTTATTATATTACCCCAAAGAGTAATAATAAAATTAGTATTAATAATATAGTTCCTACACCACTCGTTGGATAATATCCCCAATTACGACTATATGGCCAGGTGGGTAAGACGCCTAATAATATTAAGATGAGTACGACTAATAACAGAGTTGTAATAGACATATGGACTCCTATCTTTATCGTTGTTATTTAATAAATTTTTATTCACATAAATTAAAGAGTTATATCTAGTTAGATTTTATGGAAATATTTGCAAGTGTTAAATATCCATATTACACTTTTAGAATACGCTTAATAAAAAAAACCGTCAAATATATCGTTCTAATCTAACTTATTTAAAATACTGATTTTTTATACAATTCCGATTTTCTATTTTGATTGCGATATGTAGGTTGTTGATTTCTGACATTCTGCTGATGTGTAAATCTCGTTGCACCAAAAGCCCTATCATTCCAGCCTTGTGCGAATGATAGGGCTTGTGCAATTGCTGCGGGGGTACTTTTATTTACGTACAGCCAATAAAATAATCGCAAAAAGGAACAATGCCAAAAATACAAAAAAGATTATTTTAGCAATACCCGCTGCAGCTGATGCAACGCCAGTGAAACCTAATACACCAGCTATTATTGAGATTAAAAGAAATAAAAGCACTAAACGTATCATATAAATAATCCTCGATTTTATTCATCGATTAACTACATAAAAACATGATTACCATTTATTTCGAATCAATAATCCAAGACATAAGCCTGTGATAGCTGCAATTCCCGCTGCTTTATAAGGTTTTTTAGTCACAAAGCGATTTACATTTTTTTTCACATGTGTTGTTTGATTTTTAGCAGCATCTAAGGAATGCGTTAATAGACTATGAGCTTTGTCAGTAACTGTATCTGATATTTCTGCTAAAGAAGATTTAGCCCGTTCAAGTTTATTATATAAATCGAAGATATTGTGCTTATTACGATGTTGGTGATGGACTCTTGATTTACTTCTGGTTGGAGTTTTATGCATGATCATATCCTCCTAATTTTTCATATTGAAATAATAGACTACTAGACTTTATTATATCAGAATTGTCTGCATTAGATTTCGTTTATCGACTCATAAATGAACAATCAAAGCATTTTAGGCCATACTTACATCTTTAAAGTAAGGTAATCAGGGTAAACGGATATTAAGTGTTTTACTTTAGCTGCAGCACCCCATCGGTTATAACAATGATATGCTTCAAGCAGATATTTCTTTGCTAGATCAGGTTTGTCTGAATTAAGAAAAAATTTCCCTGCTAACTCATTTGCCATTGCTTGGATTTGAATAGATTCATTATCCTTTGCTAATTCAATTGCTTTATCATACAGAACAAGCAATTTATCATGTTGTCCATGAATGCGAGCCCATTCAGCTTCTACCAAAAAATGTTGAGCCATGGTATTCATTGGCGCATGCTTCGCCCAAAACTTCAATTTTTTTTGATTTTTTGCAACAATCTTAAGATGTTCTTTTCTTTGTACGCTCGTTGCATTGTCACACAAAGCTAATCTCGTTAATGACTCAAATAAATTTAACGTTCGAAGACTTGAAGATGCGGTTGCAGAATGAATATAGGCAGGAGCTGCTAAAGATGCTTCATATGCTGCTTCGTAATTATAAAAATGAAAATTTAACATCGTTTTGTAAGTATAAAAATTAAAAATACCAAATTCATTATGAATTTCGACCGCTTCTTTAAAAGTTATTTTTTCTTCATAATAGGTTCCAATTAAACTGCAGGGATCGCTCGCAGACAGACCACGCAAATTTTCTATAGTCTGGCCTAGTAATTTTATCGAGTGTAATGTAGGTTTATGTGTATGCCTACTGTCGCAAAGTTCATAAAATTTCTTTGTATCTTCTGCTACTTTAGATAAGTCGATTCCAACGTAAAATGCACATTCAATATAAAAATAGGCAGCGTAAGCACTGTAATCAAAATCGCCTGTTTCAATGCCGCGTAAGTGCGCAACAAGCAACGGCGCAAGAGAATTACGATAAGGTTCTTGCCAGTGTGCAATTAGCGCAGTAACGATTAAAGACACTTTTACTTCTGATTCAATTGCTCGATGCTGTTCAACTAATTTTAAGGCCATTTGACCAAATTCATTACCGCGTTTAATATCATTTAATACACCACAAAGAATAATTCCATAACTCGCATACGAAACAGGTGCACCAGAATTATAACCATATCGAATAGATAATTTGAGTAATTCGAGTGTTACCAGTGGATATAGCGCAGGTACAGCATAATATGCAGGCGCAATCGTTGCAGACAATATCTTGCAAGCACTTAACTGAATGGGATCTGTCATGGGAAGAAGATTCATTAAATGTTCATTACTTTTGCCTAGCAATAACAATTTTGTATTCAATATGCTTAAGAGAACATGTATTTTATTAGGTTTTTTCGGAAATTTTACGCCTAATTTTTTCAATACTTCAATTGAAATTTCAACGGCAGTTGCGGGAGCATTGCGCGCAATTTCTGTGTAGATTTTCGTTTGATACACTTTTACTTGATCTACCAGAGAGCGTGCATGAGTTAATGCTTCATTTCCTAATTGTGCTGACTCTACAAAATTATCACAGAGATATGCCATCTCAGCCGCGCTCGTGTATAGTTGTAGTGATAAGTCATAGTGTGTTTCCCATGCATTCTTTGGTAATAATTGTAAACCTAAGTGAAAATAATCCAGCGCTACTGGATAGGCTGCAGATGCTGTCACTTTTTTACCGACCCTCAAATTTAAATAAGCTAATTCAATTCGTTCTTTCTCATTCGTAATTAAATCCACACTCAAATTCAGTTGATTGACAATATCAAAAAGCATTTCTTCCTGCTTATCAGTAGATAGTTTTTGTTGGAGATGTCGGCCAATCTTTAAATGTAGGTTTTTCTTCTCATCTTGATTTAGTAAAGAATAAGCTGCTTGCTGGACACGATCATGTAAAAATACATAGGATGCATTGATTGCCGGATCTGTACCAGCAAACTTGTATGCTTCATCAAGTGGTAATATAAAGTCTTGTTGCATAACTTCTAAGAGTATATCGGCAACATATTTAAGTGGTTTGTCGTAAAGCGTAGCAAGGATTTTTAATTCAAATCGGTGTCCAAGACATGCGGCATATTTTAAAAGTAATCTTGCATCGGGTGACAATTTTTGAATGTTACTTACAACCAAATCTATAACATTATCTGTACCGACTCGTGATTTGATTTTATCAATTTCCCAATGCCAAAACTCACGCTGCAGATCAAATCGAATTAAATTTTCATCATAAAGAGTTCTTAAAAATTGATTTAGAAAGAATGGATTTCCTAACGTTTTTGCGTGACAAACAGTTGATAAAGTTTCTACTACACTTTCTTCTTGTGTCATGGTATCCGCCAATAATTGTTGAATATGCGGAATCAGTAATGGCATGAGGTGTAGTGTTTCGAACGTGATGTCTAATTGCTTAAAACTTTCCAATGTCAACATGAGTGGATGCGTTGCATCTACTTCGTTATCTCTATAAGCACCAATAATCAGAAAATACTGAATAGAGGGTTGAGATATTAATGCTTTAATCAATCTAAGTGATGGTAGATCTACCCATTGCAAATCGTCTAAAAACATCACCAACGGATGTTCATGAGCAGCCAACACTTGAATAAAACTTTGAAAAACCACAATAAATCGATTTTGTGTTTCTGTCGGAGCTAATACAAGAGGAGGTGGTTGTTTACCAATAATTCTTTCGAGTGAAGGTAACACTTCTGTTATTACACCACTATTGGTACCTAGGGCTTTGAGAATTCGTTCTCGCCATACAGTAATTTTGTTATCATCTTCCGTCAAAAGTTGTTGAATTAAACCGTCTAGAGCTTGAATAATAGGATCATAAGGGATATTACGTTTAAGTTGATCAAATTTACCCGCAATAAAATATCCGCGTTTTTCTACCATCGGTTTACGAACTTCGTGGACTAATGATGATTTACCGATTCCAGCATGTCCAGCTACCAGCATTAATTCTGAATGCCCTTGGTTCACACGCTCGAATGTATCTAATAAGAATTTTATTTCTTGTTGGCGTCCATATAATTTTTCCGGTATTTGAAAACGTCCGGAAAAATCTTTTTGACCGGGTTCAAAATTAGTAATAGTGCCTGATTGTTGTGTTTGAATCATACATTGTTTTAAATCAAAAATAAGACCAAATGCACTTTGATACCGATCTTCTGCGTTCTTAGCTAACAATTTTAGAATAATTTTAGAGATGGATATGGGGATAGCTGGGTTTAGTTCGTTTGGAGCAATAGGTTGCTTAGAAATATGTGCTTGAACTAACTCAATTGGATCACTATTTTGAAAAGGCAATACACCCGTAAATAATTGATAAAATGTAACACCTAGAGAATAGTAATCACTACGGTAATCAATTCCACGGTTCATGCGTCCCGTTTGCTCTGGCGATAAATAAGCAGCTGATCCTTCAATATTATTTAAGCTAACAATCTCAAGTGATTCTTTTGAGAGAGATGTTGCAATGTCAAAGTCAATGATTTCTACTTTGTTTTTGACAAAATCTACTACGATGTTCGCAGGATTAATATTTTTATGAATGATGTGATGTTGATGAATTTTATCTAAAGATTCTACAATTAAAATAGTTAGTGAAAGAGCATCAGTTAAGGATAATCTGGTTTGTGTTTTTAGGTAGCGCTGTAAATCTTGACCACCATCTGAAGAAATCATTACAAGACTGTCTTGACACTTTTCAATTCCATAAACAGTCGGCGCGCCATCTTGATTTAATGACTGCATTACTTCATTTTCATGTTGAAAGCGGGTAACGGCATTAAGTTGTTTTAATGAGTTCAAACTTTCATATTCTGATTGTAAACCCGTAAGTTTTTCTAATGGGCGATGATTAACTTTAAGAAATTTTAATACGACTTTCACATTATCAGCGGTGCGTTTACCGCGATAAATTTCCGTATATTCTCCCTCAGAAAGTTTTTCTCCTAATTGGTACCCAGGTAGTTTAATCATGTTGATTGCTCTCTTTTAAAAGCATTAATTCATCATTGCAACGTAAAATATAAAGTAGTGTTTCTTTGTCGTCTGGATTAATTCGTGAAACATTATTAAATACTTTTAAGGCATGCAGAAAATTCTTTTGCTGAAAATATGCAACACCTTGTTCAAAATCCGATTTAGTTTGTTTTTTTAAAAATTGTAATGATTCTATATCGTTGTCAAATACTTCGTAAATCGTGATTGGTTTTGACTTGCCTTTTGCTAACACTGTATCGAGTCGTCTAATTGAGTACATAGATGGATTTCGCAAGCGGTTATAGGTTTCTTCTGTAATCAATAAATCCGCATTATAAGTTTTGGTTAAGCTTTCTGTACGTGATGCGACATTGACTACATCTGAAATCACGGTGCCTTCCATGTGATGTTCAGCGCCGACTATTCCTAACATGAGCAAGCCACTATTTAAACCGATACCAGCGTGAATAGGAGCTTGATCAGGATGATTGTTATTATATTCCTTAAGATTTCTTATCATTGAAATGGCACTTGCTAGTGCTGAATCAGTATTACTTGGATAAATTGCCATTATTGAGTCACCTATATATTTATCAATAAAACCACCAGACTGACTAATGATAGGTTCAAGTCGACTTAGAAAATTATTAACGAATGAAAAATTTTCCTGTGGCGTCAATTTTTCAGACAAGGTTGTAAAATTACGAATATCACAGAACATGACAGTCATATCTTTTTGAACTTGATCACCCAGATGAACATCGATAATATTTTTCTTTTCAAGATAGCTTAAAAATTCTCTTGGAATAAAGCGTTCGTAAGCACGATTTAGGTTTGCCATATCAGTATAAAGTCGTGCATTCTCGATTGAAATGACAATTTGTGCAGATAGTAGATTTAATAAATCGATACGTTTTTTTGTAAATGCACCAGTCATTAGGTTATTTTCAAGGTAGAGTATACCGCTTAAAATACCTAAGTTTAAAAGTGGAATCGCCAAAATTGATTTAGGTTTATTGTTAATAATATAGGGGTCAGACAAAAAGTGATTTGATTGTGTCGCATTCTCAAGCACAAGAAATTCCTTGCTGTGAATAACGTATTGAATCACAGATTTCGGTAATTCATTTACGTAGGGAATTGACTGGATCACGGTGACTTTTTCAGAAACAACAGATGCCTCAATATTCCATTGCTCCTCTTTCTTTAGCAATAAATATCCATTTTGTGCGCCTGCACTCTCTATCACAAATATCATTAATTGTTTTAGTAAATCAGCGAGCACGATTTCACGTGCAATAGTTTGTGATGCTTTAACAACAGTTGTTAAATCTAGCGATTCGGATGTTTGTGTATTTTTGGTGCTTGTAATTGTGACAGAGTTAGAGTTGGGTGAAGTTGTCAATTGTACTAATAAATTAGGATAGAGAGTTTCAATTTGTCGAAGCTTAGCTACCGCGCCCCATTTTGTATAACTATAATAGGCTTCTGCCATGTAACCTTTGGCAACCATATCTTTCAATTCGGCTAAATAAAATTTAGCCGCAAGTTCACTACTCAACGCGTGCTCTTGGATAAATTCATTTTGTTTAGATAATTGCATTGCGAGATCATAATATTTTTCAGCTTTATCAACGTTTTTATTGATACGTGCTAGTTCAGCTTCAACCAAATAGAATTTATGCAGACAATTTACTGAGCTGAACTTTGCCCAGAGCTTTAATTGTTTTTGATTTGCATGTACCTTCTTTAGATATTTTCGTTTTTCACTTGAGGTGGCATTTTCAGAAAGTGCAATTAGTGTAAGTGATTCATAAAAATTATAAATCTTGAGTGGCATACTTGCTGTTGCGGCACCCAAATAATCTGGTACTTTTAAAGAAGCCTCATACGCTGATTGATAATCATAAAACAAATAGTTCATCATCAATTTTAGAACGTAGAAATGAAACACTTCGAACCCATGATTGATATCAATCACCTCTTGCAACATAGTGTCTTCACGGTACCAATTACCCGTAAAAATACATGGATTTTCAGTCTTACCCAGTAAATTATCAATAATTTGTCCATGCAATGCGATAGAATGTACTACAATTCCGTGGGTATATTGGTTTTTGCAGACTTCATAAAACTTTTTAGTATCAATAGCTAATTGTGGTAGATCAACACCAACATATAATGCTGCACATAAATAAAAATAAGCTGAGTATGCGCTGTAATCTAAATCACCTGTTTCAATTCCACGCACATGAGCAATGAGTAAAGGTGCCATAGAACTTCGCAAGGGATCTTTCCAATGCGTAATAAAGCCATTAACCATAAGAGATATTTTAGATTCGGACTCAGTTGCGTGATAATTCTCTACTAATTTAAGTGCGAGTTGTCCAAACTCATAACCACGATCGATATCGTTTAAAACATGACACAGTATAATACCGTAAGTTGCGTAAGAGGCAGGTGTCCCTTTGTTATAACCATACTGTATCGATAGATTAAATAATGCCAGAGAACACAACGGAAAAAGTGCAGGCGCTGCATAATATGTAGGCGCGATTGCTGCTGATAAAATGTTGCTAGCATTTAATTTATAGGGATCGGTTAACATGGGCAGTTTCACTAATCTTTCATTATTCTTACTGAGAAGTAAAAACTTCGATTTGATTATGCTCATGATAGGATGAAGTGCATTTGGCTTTTTAGGAAGCGGAACACCCAGTTTTTTTAGTATTTCAAGTGAAGTAACTACAGCTTCTTTAGGCTCATTTTGTGCAATGTATGTATAAATTTTAATTTCATAAATCTTGACTTGATCCAAGATCGTTTTTGCATTGCTGAGTACTATATCGCCAAATTGTGCCGTCTTCTGAAAATCATTACTTAAATAAGCTGTCTCAGTAGCTTCTGTATAGAGTTCCAAAGTTAACTCGTAGTGCGTTTTCCACGTGTTATTTCCGAGCAGACTAATCCCATATTCAAAATACGCTAATGCAACGGCATATGCCGCCGAAATTTTGGCTTTTTTACCAGCCTCTAGATTTAATCTTGTCACTGAAATCTTTTCATCCTCATCGATAATTAAATCAATTCCGAGATTAAATTGATTGATAATATCAAAAATCTTATCTTCTTTATTTTTCGCAGATGTTTTTTCTAATAGATATCGACCAATCTTCAAATGAAGTGATTTTTTGTCATTATCATCTAATAATGAATAGGCAGCTTGCTGTACTTTATCATGCAAAAATTGATAGTATGCATTCGAATCTTTATTATTAATGACAAATCGATATGACTCATTAATAGGTAACACAAAGTTATTTTGTAGTGCTTCCTCTAATACTTCCGCTGTTTGTTTAGGATCTTTGAAAGAGAGAAATGATAATATTTGTAAATCAAATAGATTTCCTAAACAAGCAGCATACTTAAGTAATTCTCGTGTTTCACTTGGCAATTTTTGTAGATTACCGACAACTAAATCTACTACGTTATCTGTGCTCGTTCGATTTTTTATTTTATCGAGTGACCAATGCCATGCCCCAATACTTGAATCAAATACAATAAGATCTTCATCAATTAAAGCATGTAAGAACTGATTTAAAAAGAAAGGATTTCCCAGTGTTTTTGCATGACAAATTTCCGATAAGGCTAGTGTAATTTCAAATGGTTGTGAGAGAGCGTCTGTTAATAGTTGCTGTACGTGGTTTTGATTTAACGGCACTAGTTGCAAAGTTTCTGTATGAATGCCTTCATTGTGTATTTTATCCATAGTTAACATCAATGGATGTGCCGCACTAACTTCATTATCACGATAAGCGCCAATAATGAGTAAATATTTAATATTTGGTTGTAACAATATTGCATTTATCAGTGTGAGCGATGGTAAGTCAGCCCATTGCAAATCATCTAAAAATAAAACTAATGGATGTTTTGCGCTTGCTAACACAGAGATAAAACTCTGAAAAACAAACATAAAACGATTTTGAGTCTCAGTAGGCCCTAATGCTGGTAAGGGTGGCTGTTCGCCAATTATTTTAACGAGAACAGGAAAAGCTTCAGTAATGACAGTACCATTTTGACCTAGCGCTTCTAGTATTTGTTCTTTCCATTGTTTAATCTCAGATTCACTTCCAGCCAGTAACTGTTGAACTAACCCAGTCATTGCTTGGACAAAAGGGGAATAAGGAATATTTCTTTTCAGTTGATCAAACTTTCCTGAAATGAAATAACCACGTCTTTCTATAATTGGTTTTTGAACTTCATGTACAAGAGATGATTTGCCTACACCAGAATATCCAGCAACTAACAACAATTCAGAGTTGCCTTGACTGACTCGTGCAAAGGTTTCGAGTAAGTAATTGACTTCTGTTTCGCGTCCATACAACTTTTCAGGAATTTGAAATTGTCCTGATAAATCATGTTCTCCTAATTTAAAATCTACTACTGCGCCTTTCTTTTGTAATTGTATGAGACAATTTTGTAAGTCAGAAATAATTCCATAATCTGTTTGATATCTATCTTCTGCTGTTTTAGCCATTAATTTCATGATGATATCGGAGATAGGTTTTGGTATTGCAGTGTCTATTAGATTGGGAGGCGGTGGAGTTTTTGCAATATGTGAATAAACTAATTCAAGAGGATCGGTTGATTTAAAAGGCAGCTCGCCTGTAAATATCTGATAGAGCGTGACACCTAAAGAATAATAATCGCTACGATAATCTATTCCGCGATTCATACGCCCGGTTTGTTCTGGTGATAGATAAGCTAGAGTTCCTTCTAATTGATTGAGGTTAGCTACTTTTAGCGTTTCTTTTGACAAGGTTGTTGAGATACCAAAATCAATGATGGTAATTTTATCACTTTGCGGCTCATATAAGATATTTGCAGGATTGATATCTTTATGGATGATATGATGTTTATGAATTTTACCAATATTTTCTGTAATGTTAATTGCAAGTGATAGTGCTGCGGTTAATTGTAAGTGATTTTGTTCTACAAGATATCTCTGTAAATCTTGCCCACTTTTTTCAAGGACGAT
>JBDTIZ010000170.1:0-12055 GCA_039936115.1 Gammaproteobacteria bacterium | reverse complement strand
TGGAGATATATGCGCGAATCTATCCCAGTAAAGATTAGTCCACTAGCTGGAAAACCTGCGCCAATTAATATGTTGGTTAATATCCCAAAGCTCATCACTGCTTATTATACTGAAATACCCGATCCATCGATCACTGAACAATGCGTTTTATTTGGTACCTCGGGGCATCGTGGCTCTGCATTTGATAAGACTTTCAACGAATGGCATATTCTTGCTATTAGTCAGGCTATCTGTCTATTTCGATCACAAAAAAAAATTAATGGTCCGCTATTTCTCGGCATGGATACGCATGCTCTTTCTGTTCCTGCTTTTAGAAGCGCTCTTGAAGTACTCGCGGCTAACGGGATAAACGTCATGATATCTGTGCGCGACGAATATACCCCGACACCTGTTATTTCACACGCCATACTGACCTACAACAAAGGTCGCACGGAAAATTTAGCGGATGGCATTGTCATCACGCCTTCACATAATCCGCCAGGTGACGGTGGATTTAAATATAATCCGCCAACGGGTGGGCCCGCTGATTTAGATGTGACAACCTGGATAGAAAAAAAAGCCAATGAGTTTCTCGAGAAAGGTCTCAAAGGTGTGAAAAGAATTTTATTTGATAAAGCCCTTTCCAAGGACACCACACATCGACATGACTTTCTGAATGCTTATGTGAACGATCTTGGTAATGTGATTGATATGAGTATTATCCAAAACTCAAATATCCATTTGGGTGTTGATCCGTTAGGCGGCGCTGGTGTTCACTATTGGGGTCCCATTGCGGAACGTTATCGCTTAAATCTTACCATCGTTAGCGAAGTAGTTGATCCCACATTTCGGTTCATGACGGTCGATTGGGACGGCCAGATTCGGATGGATCCATCTTCACCTTATGCAATGGCCAGGTTAATTGGATTAAAAGATCGTTTCGACATCGCTTTCGCCTGCGATACAGATTATGACCGGCATGGAATTGTCACGCGTAAAGCAGGCCTATTACCACCCAACCATTATCTTTCTATCGCGATTTTTTATCTCTATCAACATAGGGCACAATGGAATAAATCAAAAGCAGTGGGAAAAACAATAGTCACTACTCAAATGATTGACCGCATCACGGCAAAACTGGGACGTGCTCTTTATGACGTTCCTGTTGGTTTCAAATGGTTTGTGGATGGTTTGCTCGATGGCTCTATTGGGTTTTGCGGTGAAGAAAGCGCAGGTGCTTCGTTTAGCCGCTTGAATGGCAACGTTTGGACATCGGATAAAGATGGTATTGTAATGGCTTTACTCTCTGCGGAAATCACAGCGCGCATGGGAAAAGATCTTGGTGAGATTTATCATGAACTTGAAAACGAATTTGGCAAAACTTTTTATGAACGTGATAATGCAAAATCGACAACCGCACAAAATAAAATTTTAGAAAATATTTCTGCAACACAAATAACTCATACAAATCTAGCAGGCGACAAAATTGAAACCATCCTTACAAACGCACCTGGAAACAACGCTCCTATAGGCGGAGTGAAAGTCATCACAAAAAATGGATGGTTTGCGGCGCGCCCTTCCGGGACTGAAGAAATCTATAGAATTTATGCGGAGAGTTTCAAAAGCGATGACCATTTACATCAAATACTGTCTGAGGCACACACAATCGTAAACACAGTGATAGGATAATATCTCAATGACAAATGAAGAAATCAAAGAGCAATGTGAAATTGGCATGGTTGGCTTAGGCGTCATGGGACGAAATTTATTACTGAATATGGCCGATCATGGTTTCAAAGTTGCAGGATATGATAAGGATAAAGATAAAGTCGAAAGTTTGCAAAACGAATCAAAAGAACATGATACAGTTCATGGCGCAACCAACATCAATGCATTCATTAATCTGTTACGCAAACCACGCGCAATCATGCTACTCGTCCCTGCTGGGGCACCCGTAGATACAGTTATTAACGATCTTTTACCGCATCTGCAAGCGGGGGATCTCATCATCGACGCTGGCAACTCTCATTTTACTGACACGGATAGACGCGAGAAAAATTTAAAAGAAAAAGGTATCCAATTTTTAGGTGTAGGCATATCAGGCGGTGAAGAAGGTGCACGTCGTGGCCCGAGCATTATGCCTGGCGGTTCTAAAGAAGCATATGAACGAGTGCGTCTCTTACTCGAAGCAGTTGCTGCTAAAGTGAATGGCGACCCCTGTGTAGCTTATCTCGGTCCCAAATCATCTGGACATTATGTGAAGATGGTTCACAACGGTATAGAGTACGGAATCATGCAGCTCATTGCCGAAACGTATGACTTAATGAAACGCGGTTTGGGTTTGGATAATAAACAATTACGTGACATATACAGTGCTTGGAACGATGGTGAAATGAATGGATATTTATTAGAAATCACTAGTCATATTTTCGGCAAAATGGATGGAGATAAATCGTTACTCGATGAAATCTTAGCAGTTGCAAAACAAAATGGCACAGGCATGTGGACATCGCAAAGCGCAATGGAATTACAAATACCCACTCCAACTATCGATTTAGCTGTTTCAATGCGTGATTTATCTGTGTTAGTAAAACAACGCATTGAGGCTTGCGCTCTCTATCAACGACCCATAAAAAAATTAACAACGGATCACAATAAATTTTTAAAACAGTTACACGATTCGCTTTTTATCTCGATCATCATTGTGTATGCACAAGGTATGTCACTTTTGGCAAGTGCATCTGAAAAATATTCCTATCATCTTGATCTTGAAACGATAGCGCGAATTTGGCGCGGCGGTTGCATCATTCGCGCGAAAATATTAGAAGACATCCAAGCTGCATTTCGTTTAAAAAACAATTTACCCAATTTTTTACTCGATCCAAATTTGTCGCAAAAGATTATTTTAAATCAGGAAAATTTACGACAAATCGTGTCTCAGGCAAGTGCAACAGGCGTGCCTATTCCCGCATTGATGGTGACGCTCGGTTATCTCGATGCTTATTGCAGTGCGTGGTTGCCAGCAAATCTCATTCAAGCTCAACGTGATTATTTCGGTTCGCATACTTATGAACGCACGGATGTTAAAGGAACATTTCACACTGAATGGGAAAAGGGAACATCCACATGAAAAAATTAAAAAACAAATCACTTGATGAACTTTGCGTTAACACGATCCGCATGTTATCGATTGATGCCGTTCAAAAAGCCGATAGTGGTCATCCAGGATTACCTTTGGATGCAGCTCCCATGGCTTACACGTTATGGACGCATTTTCTTAAACATAATCCAGGCAATCCAGAATGGTATGACCGCGATCGTTTCATTCTATCGGCAGGTCATGGATCTATGTTGCTCTACAGTTTATTGTTTCTGACTGGTTATGCTGTTTCTCTCGCGCAAATTAAACAATTTCGCCAATGGGGAAGCATTACACCAGGACATCCAGAAAAAGAACTAACACCCGGCGTTGAAGTGACCACCGGGCCCCTTGGGCAAGGGTTTGCAAATGGTGTTGGAATGGCAATTGCAGAAGCGTATCTCGCCGCACGTTATAATCGTCCCAGTTTTAACATCATCGATCACTTTACTTATTGTCTGGTGAGTGATGGTGATTTAATGGAAGGTGTTGCGTCAGAAGCCGCATCACTTGCAGGTCATTTGCAGTTAGGCAAATTGATTTATTTGTATGATAACAATCACATGACACTTTCTGCTGGGACACAAATTACCTTCACCGAAGATCGTCAAAAAAGATTTGACGCGTATGGCTGGCATACACAAATCATCAATGATGGAAATAACTTAGCAGAAATTTTTAATGCTATCGAAATTGCACGGCAAGAAACAAAACGCCCCTCATTAATTTTGATAAAAACACATCTCGGGTTTGGTTCACCTCATAAACAAGATACATTTGAAGCGCATGGTTCACCGCTAGGTGTAGAAGAAGTTAAATTAACAAAACAAAATTTAGGCTGGCCTGAAAAACCTTTATTTTATGTACCTAAAGTTGTCGAGAAGAAATTTCGCAAAGCTGTTCAGCAAGGTCAACGGCTCGAAAGAAAATGGCATGCCGCATTTGCAATCTATGCAAAAAAGCACCCTACGCTCGCTGACGAATTACAACAACTTATGAAGGGCGAATTAAAAAAAGGTTGGGATGAAAACATTCCATCATTTCCAGCGGATGAAAAAGGGATAGCGACGCGCGATGCTTCTCACAAAATCATGCAGGCTATTAATCCTAATCTTCCTGGCTTTATTGGTGGATCAGCTGATTTGAATTCGTCAACCAAAACAGAGCTGATCAATTTTGGTAATTTTGAAAGTCCAACAACAGCAGTCGGTGATTTACAAGGATCACTTGATGGTGGCTGGAGTTATGCAGGTCGCAATGTATTTTATGGTGTACGAGAACATGCTATGGCAGCGTGTTCAAATGGTCTTGCTACTTTTAACGGTATTATTCCATTCAGTGCCACTTTCTTAATTTTTTCTGATTACATGCGTCCTGCCATTCGGCTGGCTGCACTCATGAAGTTGCAAAGCATTTATGTTTTTACTCACGACAGCATTGCTTTAGGTGAAGATGGCCCGACTCACCAGCCGATAGAACAACTCGCAAGTCTGCGTGCCATTCCACAATTAATTGTTATACGCCCTGCGGATGCAAATGAAACGGCTGTGGCATGGAAAATTGCAATTGAAACGCGACATAATCCGGTTGCATTAGTACTGACTAGACAAAAAGTTCCTACCTTGGATAGAAAACAGTTTTCATCAGCTGAAGGTTTGCGTCGTGGTGCCTATATCTTAGCGGATGCACCTAAAGGCAAACCTGCAATCATTCTCATTGCGAGTGGTTCTGAAGTGAGTTTAATCGTTGCCGCAAAACACAAATTAGCAGCAAAAAATATTTTAGTTCGCATTGTTTCCATGCCAAGTTGGGAATTATTTTTGATGCAACCAAAAAAATATCGCGATACCGTCTTTCCTCCATCAATCACTGCACGGTTAGCTGTAGAAGCGGGTATCTCACAGGGCTGGGAACGTTTTGTGGGAAATCATGGTGATGTCATCAGTATTGAACACTTTGGTGCTTCTGCGCCTGGTCCGATTGTTATGCAAAAAAATGGATTTACTGCCGAGAATATTTGCAAACGCGCATTGGACTTATTGAAAAAATCTAAGAAATCCTAACATCAATGTTGCAGGAGACTAGTTAATGAAAACGAATCCCTTAAAAAAGTTAAATGCGCTAGGCCAGTCTATTTGGCTTGATTATATCAAGCGAGATCTGATGGCGAGTGGTCAGCTCAAAAAATTAATTGACGAAGATGCCTTACGAGGAATGACATCCAATCCTTCTATTTTTGAGCAAGCCATTGCCGAAAGTCATGATTACGATAAGGATATCGAATCGATGACGCGATCAGGTAAAAATGTTAATGAAATTTATGAAGCATTAACGCAAAAAGATGTGCAAGATGCCGCGGATATATTTCGTAATTTGTATAACAAAATGGAAGGCAGTGATGGTTATGTCAGCTTGGAAGTCAATCCTCATCTTGCCCATGATACTAAGGGTACCATTGAAGAAGCTCGTCGCTTATGGAAAGCGGTCAATCGACCCAATGTACTCATCAAAGTGCCCGCAACAAAAGAAGGATTGCCTGCGATCAAACAATTAATTAGCGAAGGTATTAACGTCAATGTGACCTTACTCTTTGGATTACCCCGCTATCGTGAAGTGACAGAAGCGTATATTGCGGGTCTCGAGGCACGTGTTTTGGGAGAAAAATCCATTGCAAATATCGCATCTGTTGCAAGTTTTTTCTTGAGTCGTATCGATGTACTAGTCGATCCACTCTTAGCAACAATTATCTCCGAGAAACCTGAGATGTCAAAATATGCCAAAGAGTTACAGGGCCAAGTTGCTATTGCTTCAGCAAAAAATGCTTATCAAATTTATCTTGAAATATTTACCAACGACCGTTTTAAAAAACTAATCGAGAAAGGTGCCACAACACAACGGCTACTTTGGGCTAGCACTAGCACCAAAAATCCCGCTTACCGTGATGTGAAATATATCGAAGCCCTGATTGGACCACTGACAGTCAACACAGTTCCACTGGAAACATTAGATGCTTACCGTGATCATGGTGACCCTGAAGTACGTCTCAATTTAGATCTTGCGAAGGTACCCTTCCTATTTCAAGAATTAAATGAGTTGGGCATCGATATAGATCAAGTAACACAACAACTTGAGGATGAAGGTGTTGATAAATTCAATAAAGCCTATGACAAATTGATAGCAACTTTAAAAAATGGAATCAAGGAACAGCGATGAATATAGAGAATAGCATTCAGATCGCGGCAGGTACCGCAACTGTTGCAATCCAAAATGAAATCAATGTCTGGCAAAATGAAAATAAAATACAGAGATTGTGGGCGAATGATTCTACACTCTGGATGAACGAAGATGAAAATAAATGGATGGGATGGTTAAACCTGAAATCAGAAGAACTGGAAGTGCCACGCATTGAAGCTTTTGCCCAGGAAATAAAAGCAGCAGGTTTTATTGATATTGTAGTGTTAGGCATGGGTGGCTCCAGTCTCTGCCCAGCGATGATGGCTGAAACATTTGGTCAGATTGCAGATTATCCACATTTGCATATATTGGATTCAACGGATCCCGCACAAATTCGTCATCTAGAAAAAAAAATTGATTTAAAAAAAACGTTATTCATTGTTTCGAGCAAGTCTGGTAGCACATTAGAGCCGAATATTTTTAAAGAATATTTCTATACGCGTTTACAAACTGTATTGAATAAAGCAGAAGTGGGAGATCGCTTTCTTGCGATTACTGATCCAGGTACAACACTCGAAAGAATTGCGAAAGATGAGCGTTTTAGAGCTATTTTCTATGGCATATCTTCCGATGGCGGTCGTTATTCCGCGTTATCTAATTTCGGTATGGTGCCATCTGGGTTAATGGGTGTCGATGTGAAAACATTTTTACATCATGCAAAAGACATGCAACAGCGCTGCCTACCTGCAATTGCCGCGAACAATAATCCGGGACTTGTGTTAGGCGTAATTTTAGGTGTCTCTGAAAAACTTGGCAAAAATAAAATAACTCTGGTTGTTTCACCCGGTGTTCATACGCTCGGAGCATGGATCGAACAGCTGCTTGCTGAATCTACCGGTAAATGCGGCAAAGGTTTAATTCCAGTCGACCAGGAACCATTAGGCACACCTGCTGTCTACGGTGACGATCGTCTATTTGTTTATATTCGTTTAGAAACCGGGGTTGATCCCGAACAGGATCGTGCAATTAGCGCGTTAGTAAAAGCGGGATTTTTTGTCGTCAAACTATATTTATCCGATAGAATGCATTTGGGTGCTGAATTATTTCGTTGGGAATTCGCCACTGCGGTTGCTGGCAGCATCATAGGTATCGATCCATTTAATCAACCGGATGTTGAAGCAAGTAAAGTACTCGCCTTGCAAATGACAACTCAATATGAGAAAACAGGACAATTACCTCAACCTACTCCGCTTATTTCAGAAGATGGCATCACACTTTTCACAGATGCAAAAAATAAACAGGATATTACCAAACTGTTAGTCGGTGAACCCAGTGTTATTGGATATTTACGAGCTCATCTAAATCAAATTAAAAAAGATGACTATGTTGATTTATCGGCATTTATTGAAATGTCTGACGAGCACACAGCTTTGCTACAACAAAGCCGAGTGCTTATTCGCAATAGAAAAAAAATAGCCACCTGTCTCGGTTTCGGTCCACGTTTTTTACACTCGACGGGACAAGCTTATAAAGGTGGACCGAATACTGGCGTATTTTTACAAATTACTGCCGATCATAATCATGATATCGAAGTCCCTACACACAAATACACATTTGGCTTAGTTATTACTGCACAAGCACAAGCTGATTTTAATGTCCTTGTTAAACGATCACGGCGAATATTGCGAGTACACCTAGGGAATGATGTGAAAAGTGGCTTACAACAATTGTTTGAACAACTACAGCTAGCATTACAAATACCTTAACAGGAGGTCAGGGTTGAGTAGAATGTCCGGACCTCTAGTTGCTGTTATTGCAATAGGAAGTTTTGCCGTTTTTAAATCTTCTATGTTGATTTGTAATCCACCCGCAAATAAAAGAAATGATAACATTCCATGAAAAATAGTTTCTTCAAATACAAATAAACTCATGTCAGTTCCTTCCAAATCCGGCAATCAATCTCTTGTTAAATCAAACCACCTCCAATATGCTCTACCGGCTTATTATTAACTAATTCATACTTTACACCTTCATATTCAATTTCTAATAACTTCGATTTATTATCTATTGAAATAATTTTCGGTTTTATTTCTTTACACATTGAATAGTTTGGGTTGAGATACACTAATTTTTCATCTGAAAAATTAAGTTCATTAGATTGGTTATGCGGGTGATATTTTTGATTACCTGCGATTCTTGCATTTTCAGGAGTGTCTGAATATACAATTATTTTTTTATAGCGAAGTTCCTCTATGGGTTCTATTAAAAATATTTTCCCTTGCAGTTGTTTATCCATAATGCTACCCCCATATATATAAATAAAATGAATCCATACATTCCATCGTATTAAGTATCAATTATTACCTTGAGGGCATGTACTCCAATATTTGCAATTGTTCCACCTAGTGCAACGTCAATGGAATACCCATTCAGTATTTATCTTCGAATCGTCATAAACATCCCCGGCTACAAGTAGTGCAGGATAAACATTCATATACATTTCCTTATGTTAGAAGTACTTATCATAATAATACCTCATCAAACCATGCTAAAACCAAATTTTGGTACTTTTGACTAAAAAAGAAATATTCCCGATATTGATCAGAAATTTTACGAGAGAACAAACCAATACTTAAATGACTTTTTTTACTTTCGATAATGTTTAATTATAGATAATATTTGTTATCTATAGTGATCCTACAAAAATCATGATAAAGTTGTGTAATGCGATGCGAGAATAAGGATATTTACAGTGCTCACTCAAGAAGAGAATGAGATACTCTTAGACAGTAAAACCAACCGTGCGGCTCTCACAAACCAGCCACTTTCATCCTGGGTAACTAATCCTTATCTTAAAGCTGCGACCAGTGAGAACACTCGCAAAGCCTATCGCCAAGACATAAAACATTATGAAAATTGGGGCGGACGACTACCTTCTACACCAGAAATCATAGTGACGTATCTGCAAGCATTCGCCCAATCAAAAAATTCACGAACACTTGCAAGACGTATCATCGCGCTAAGACATTGGCACGTTTACCAAGGATTTCCTGACCCGACCTTACATCCCATTGTAAAAAAAACTATGATAGGCATTACCCGTATTCACGGTAAACCCAAAGAAAAAGCACCGCCTCTCAGACCAGAAGATTTACAACGAATAGTAGAAACACTTCAAAAAGATAACTCTCTTATGGCAATTCGTGATAACGCACTATTACAAATTGGGTTTTTTGGCGGATTGCGTCGTAGTGAAATTATCAATATTCAGATTGATCATATCGAATGGAAACAAGAAGGCATTGAAATTCTTTTGCCGCATTCCAAAACGGATCAAACTCACGACGGACAATATTGCGCTATACCCTATGGCAATGAATTACTTTGTCCAGTAAGAGCACTTAAACAATGGGTAGATACCGCAAAAATTATTACAGGTTATATTTTTCGACGTATTTTACGTAACAACACCATTACTGAATCGGTGCTAACACCGCTTACAGTCAATCACATTGTGAAACGCTGTGCGCACAAAGCAAATATTTCCTATGCTAATGAAATTAGCCCTCATAGCTTACGCCGTGGTCTGGCAACTAGCGCTGCACATGCTAATACGCCTGTGCATATTATTATGCGTGCTGGTCGATGGAAACAAGTCAACACAGTGATGGAATATATTGAAGCAAGCCAACGATTTTCCGAGAATGCTGCAAAAAATATTTTAAACAAATTTTCTGATAATACTAATGTGTGAAAAAAATTATTATGTGTCTATATTGCAATGTGTAATTACACTCTTAAAAAACTCTAGAACTGATAATGGCTATTTTCAGAACTATAGAGCATTGATCAGCATGATGATTTTCGCCCTGCATTAAGATAGGTATAACTAATTGATTATAATCATAATTTAATAATTTTGCACGATTGCTGCACGATTGCTGCACGATTAATTGCATGATTAACTACTTCGCTTTTAGCTTCCATTTAGTGCTACGTCCCTGGCCTTCGGATTCAATCAATTTGTAATTCTGTAATAGAGACAAATCACCTTTTACAGTTCTAAGGCCAGCTGGCTCCAATAATTTTGAATGAATCTCGCTCGCACCAAGCAAGCTATCCTGTTTCAATAGCTCCAAGATTTCTTTTTGTCTTGAGTTCAACTTATAAGTAGAAAGTGTAGCAGCCACAATCTGTGTTGGCTCCATAGACAATCTAAATGGTAATCGAACACAGAAACCTCCACTGCGCTCAAAAAATTCAGGCTCTGGATTACCTACTTGACGAGAAAGATTAGCAACTAGTTCAATTCCTCCACCCCAATGCTCAAATAATTTTCTGCAATAAAAAGCGCGTGCAATACGTGGATTTCTTGGTTTCGATTCATGCAAAATTTTAAGTTCGGAAAATTGAAAACCTTCAGGTAAAGAACCATCATTCCAAACTTCCATTTTGTCGTCGTAAATAGCACAGCTAATACTGCCGCCAGTGGAGCCATAATCACGATGACAAATAGCGTTCACAAAAATTTCTCTTAATGCATCTATAGGAACAAGTAGCTCATCAATTCTTTCTATTTTTCCGGGTTCAAATCTAGTTGTAATTGGCAAATGTCGCTGAACAAAAATCAAAGCTTCTTCAAGCAAATGAAATGCATTACCTTCGATTTGTCGATTATCAATGGAATCGCGTTTATCGTTTCCACGAAATCTTGCGAGACGAATTTTACACTGTGGCAACCAGCGAGTTGGTTCTTTAGCAAATAAAACAATTGCAGCGTTTATAAAATGTTTATTTCGGATTAATTGCAACCGGACTAATGCTTCAAATGGATCTGTAGTTGCTTTTGTTGGAGGTATACGTCCCTTAGAAATTCCTTCTTGGATGGTTCTCATTATTTCATCATGATCTAAATCATCAAGAGTGACTTCTTTTGATATACCATCTTCCCATCCTCTATTTTTATGAGATCTTTCTAATAATAGACGTTGGTATCGTTCTTGGGGCATAGGATATGTGCTTGACTCAATACGCTCATACGCCTTTCCTTCAAATATATAAGGAATTGCATATTCATCATGGTATGCGGTCAATAAAATAACCTGGCGTGTTGAATTTGGTACATTCACATAATCAACATCGACAACCGGAGCTGGCTCTATTTTTTTAATCCCATTGGCAATTTCTAAACGAGTGTGATCGGATACATCTTGTCCTACAATGCGTTTATTGTCAGTAACACCAAATAGAACTTGTCCGCCATTTCGATTCAACAATCCGCATAAAGTTTTTAAGGCAGAAACCAATTCAGCTGTGCTTTTTTTGAATTCTAAAGTATCAGACTCTCCATGTTGGATAAGAGTTTCAACTTCCTGTAATGTCATTTCTCTTTTTGACATGTTATTAGATCCTGCTAGCATATACTTTAATGTTTTTTCCTGAGACCAACACAATATCTCAAAATAATCTAATTTCTGTATTTATTAGAGTATCGTATTAGAAAAATAAATTCACCTAATAAAAGCGCTTTACAAAAACTTTGCTTTTTCCATAAAACTTGCATATCATCAAAAAATATGGAAAATACTTTTAATTAAAACAAATAACTAACATCAAGGAGCTGATACCATGCTAGATGAAGTATTGACACCTATAGGGATTGAAGACCCCTCCTCTGTCATGTCAGCTTTCCAAAATGCCGGCAATGAAATGCTGGTTCGAATTCGCGATATTGTAACAAATCCATACAAAAAAAAGACAGCT
>JBDTIZ010000169.1:0-18205 GCA_039936115.1 Gammaproteobacteria bacterium | reverse complement strand
GCCTATCACTTCAAAGTGGTCGTGATTTTTGGGCGGCGGTGCATCTTTGTAAACGACATCTTTATAATGATATTTGGTATCAGAGACATCGGCTAAAGCTGAGCCACTACTTGCGAGGCAGCATATAAGAAGAGGTAATACAGGTTTCATCTTGAATTTCATATGTTCTGTCCTTAGAAAAATGCGAAAATTTCAATCCCAGATATAACTACCTGCATTTCGTCAAGATGTCAAATAATTACAATTAGTTGCGATAGAATGAATGCTTCAAACCAGCTCAAGTGGCTTTAATTAAGAGTGATAGTCATGAGCATTGAAGTTAAGGTCGAGTTACAACTCGATAGAATGAATCAGAAATACCATACCCAAGATCTCTGTACATGACAAAATTTCATAGACATGGCTCCCTCATCGGCAATTGAGCTTCTGGAAGCCTAACTCGTGCCAAACAATTCGCAAATAAATCATTTTTGCAGGCCATACTTATGATTGCCTCAATAAGATAATCTAATCCATATCGAAACAAACTGACCGCTGGCCTACCATAAGTTTTAATTTTAATTGGCTCACATTCTTCATGTTGCCATTCACCCGTTTGATGCGCCATCGTTAATTTGTGAAAATCTGCGGAAACATTTTCAAATGAGTTAACTTCTTCGCCAATAAAATAGGTATAATCGCCATGCTCATTGCTATCATATTCAGTATAAATAGACAAAGTCACACCAGGATTTTTCCTGTTAGGAAGTTGACCCGCAACATTCTGGCTCCAAAAACGACCGGCTAACTCTTCAATTTTAGATGTTTGAGGGTCCATTTCATTTTTATTGTTTGTTCGCGCAGCCAAACCGACCAGTTTAATTTCAGATTTATTTGCTAGTTCTTTTTTCATAAATTACCCCATTTAATTACATATTCAACGTTTCAGAATCATTAGTTTTAACGTTGTATGTTTATCTAGTGCGTTTTTGGTTTCAATAACAGCATGATCTCTAAAATTTAGCTATTTATAGCATCGTATTGCTGCGATATTTTTCGTATCAGGATCAACAATACAGTACTGAAACTCAGGCCAAATCTTACTCTCAATAAATGCATTAATCACCTTTCATCAATTTCACCAAATCCTTTTTTAAGCGGATTCATCAGTGTGATTACTATCATACTTACTGACCAAGAATGTTCGGCTGTACTTTCTTTTCTATTCTGCTCAGTGGTTGTATTTCTAAAAACAAGTTTGAGTTTATTAAGCTCTAAAATAAACTGATACATATTTTTAATGTCTTGCATATTAATATCTCACCACGAGACAGGTTTATGAATACTTGTTCCAGGAATTGGATTTGGCAATTGCGAATCGGCAAGCACTGCATGACGAATTTCTTTCATGAAATCTTTATATTTCATTAACACTCTACTTGGGTGACGATGACCAGGAATAATTAAACCAATTTTTTTCTTATGCTCATTTTTAACAAATCTCAATGCTTCAGCAATATCGCTGTCATTCGAAACTAAAACTGCACAATCATATCGATCATGCCATGCGTCATTGAGAATATGCAGTGCCAAATTTACATCAGAACCTTTTTCTTTAGTGTCTATGATCGTGACAATATTCGGACAACCTTTAGGCGGGTTATTTACTTTTGCTTTTACCAAATTAGTTAAGAAGTGACCGTAATGAATGCTGATATTAGGGATATAGGTTTCTAATGCTTTTAAATAAGCATCCTGCCGATTAGGAGCATTAGGATCACCCTCTCGAGCTGAAACCCTTGCAGTAAAATATTTAATTTCTGTAATGGTGTGATGTTCGCCTAGTAACTTATGAAAGAGGGTTTGTAAGTCTAGCCATTTAAACTTGGTACCCTTGAGCGCGCCATAATACAAATTGAAGCCATCAATATAAACTATTGTTCTTGGTTTTTTCGCTTCCACTTTTATTATTTCCTTAAAAAACAAAGGCCTCCGAAGAGGCCTTGTGCCCTACCGCAGAACGGTAGGGGAAGTAGTTACCTATATTATAGCGCCGAATCAGGGAAATTCAATATATTTCAAGAAGTTTCAGCTCAACTCTACGAACTCTGGTTTATAATTATGCTTTGGCTAATTTTTTCACCATCACCCACATAGGAATACGGTTATCACCTATTTTTAATATCTTTTCATGATCGACCGCTAAACCTTGTCGCTCATAAAAAGTTCTCGCTGCAACATTACTCTGTACGACTTCCAGCCATAAATAAGGGGGTTTACGCTCATAAGCTAATTCTTCAATTTTATTAAATAATCGATTGCCGAGACCTTTCCCTGTTGCTTCCGGTAAGAAATAGATTTTTTGCAGTTCGACACCGACTAAATCGCTGGCGGGTATTTTTGAATCCCAGTTCACTTTAGCAAAACCCAATGCTTGTTTACCTTCCTCGGCTAGAAACCAAGTAGAGGCAGTACCTGTCAGACTTTGTTGTACGGCTGAAAGAGAAAAATCCTTTTGCAAGAATGTGTCCATCTCCTCTTTGACCGGCCAAATTGATGAGAAATGAGTGATATAAGTGGTTTTTCCAATATCGGCAAGCGTCTTTAAATCGTTCAATGTTGCAATTCTGATTTCACTCATAGTCTCTCCCTGATTAATGTAACACTTTTGTAAATGGCTAAGCAAATCCGCACATAAATGGCGAAAGCTTTATGAAATTGGGGCCACGCTTGTATATTTGCATATTAATATTTTTTAAAAACACAAATATACAAGCCTGACCACTTTCTTCTCGTTATAATATTTGTGGTAAGCCCGATTTAATTTCTTCTGACATTAATTTTTCTTGATCTGCGACTATGTTTTGCATAGTAACAATTGACATTTGCAATGTATCCGTCTTGCCAAATGCATCTTCTATCTGATTTTCAAATAAATTAAAACTAAGTCTCATTTAAAAAGAGACTTCGGCGGCCCTGCCTGAAGATGCATTTCCTATCTAATTTCGCCCATAAGAGACCGTGTAACTTTGTTTAGTGCATCGCCATAAGCTCTTCTAAAGTGTCATCAACTATTTTTCATTCTACATCCAACATACGCATATAATATCGGGCTATAACTAACACCGGGTAAGCAACTTGCCGCCATTAGTTTGCGCCAGCCCAACTCCCAAATAATGCTATTGACTTACAATAGGAAAATATCTCTCATGTCTAAAATAAAATCAAATTGCACAATAAGATAGTTATGGATCGCTCAATATCGATCTCTATGACCAATATTTGATTGATTAGAATGCCAATATTATGGTATATTTATGACCATTATTGAGGGAACAAAAGTGACCAACCTATATAGCAACAGCTGGCAATTCTATAAAGCGCAAAGTGAAACATTCATAGAAGACCAAGAATACTATTACGACTTTTGTAAAAATTATAAGACCTTAGACCTATTCGCTGGTTATGGCAGACTAACTAATTTCTTAGCTAACCGCAAAATTGATATCGAAATCGTAGAGCTAGAAAAAGAATTTGCCAAATTCATTAATATTGATACGGTAAAAAAACATACTCAAAACGTCCTCCACTTCACATGGACCACTCAATTCGAGCGCATAATTGCTGGCTGCAATTCATTTTGCCTGTTTACCAAAGACGAAGATATCAAGGAGTTTTTTTCTCAAGTCGATGCTCTTTTAGTTCCTGGCGGCTATGCATCATTGAACTATTTTGACACTCATTATTGGAACGACGCTCCGTCGGGTGAGTTATTAATCGATGGAATGAAAATAAAATATGTACCCACCTATGATTTATCAAAAGCAAAAAAGGGTCATGGTTTATGGATTGATGAGTACGAATTTATATGCGCTAACAAAACAGAAAAAAGAAGATTCGAATATCCCGTACGTGTTTACGAAAACGCTACTGCCCTCTATCCATTTTATAAGCATACCTCATTAGAACTCGTCGATTCAGTTGAAAATTTCGGATTGGATAAGGACAAGATATCAGAACCAGGCTGGATTGATTATGTGTTTAAAAAGAAATTCTAATTTTCAAAACAATATTAAATATATTTTAGCGTCAGTCGTTTCATTGATGGCCGTTGTTGCTGCAAACAGTTACGCGGCGAATGATGGATCAGTCAATGCTCTTAGCTGGTGGGGTTATTTAGACTCCCCAGCTGTCGCACAAGAAGTAAAAAATAAATGTAATGTTAATTTATCACATGATACTTACTATACTAATAACGAATTTTTGCGAAGAGTAAATACAAATAAAACCCATTACGACATCATTATTTTCTCACATACCATGTATGATTTAATTAAAAATCAAATTCCAAAAAATAAAGTTAACTTGGCCGCATTTGCTGAAAATTTTAATCCTATAATTAAAAAACAGTATCAGCAGAGAAACTTTCCGCATAACGTTATTTACTTTATGCATTCACTTTCCGGTTTCTTATGGAACCCCAATGTGATCAGTCTATCCGAGCAGGATAGCGTCGAAGATATTTTCAGAAAAGCGAATAAAAATATAGTTGTGATGATTGATGATCCATTAGAAATATGGAATTTGATTGACAAAACATATGGCTCTAAAAATAATACCGAGTTTAAAAATTATAATGAAACAGTGCCGCTCAACTCAGATAATTTTAAACGGCTTATTCAAAACACAACGGTCTACATGGCCAACAATTATAATCAAATCTATGACCAGAAAAATTTTGCATTCGCTTTTGGATGGTCAGGTGATGCTATTGTCTATATGAAACAAGCAAACAAGTCATTTAAATTTCTCATCCATCCTAAGCTTTCATATATTTCCAGTGATCTAATGGCTGCCATGAATGATGATCCTCAAACAATTTGCGTCGCTAAAGTGTTAATGAGCAAAAAGGTATTGGATATTGTCGAAAATTACACATACTACTTCTCTCCTTATGGTGACTATCAGGCAGTTGATCTACCTATTTATAGATCTATTTATCAAGAAGTATTTAAGCAATTGCCTCATATTCAATGGCTAGAAGCACCGCTCTCCTCGTCCGACTTTGAAAAAATGACGAATGCCTGGAATGAAATTCAATTAAACATGCATAGTAATTAATTATGCTGATTAACTCACTAAACGCCTTAAATCGTTCTATTAAAAATAATATTTTACTTTCCCTAGTATCATTATTAGCGTTGTCACTGCTAATTTTAAATGTTATCTATTACAACAACACGAAAGCCGTCCATCAACAGAATAACTATGAAATCGTCTCTAATTTCGACTTATTAAAATCACACCTTTCAGAAAAAATAAGTATTATTGCAAGTTCGAGCACTTTTGTAGACTATTTGCGCTCAGGATCAGTAAGCCAACAATCACTTAAAAATGACTTCATTTTTGACATTCGATCCATAAAACTAAAAGAAATCAGTGGAATGAAAATTGAATCTGAAAAGGGAAACATAATATTTTCTAATGGTGTTATTTCAGCTTATTTTGTTGATTTACCTCTTTGTTATTTTGATAGAGGTCTTGATAGTAAGCTTGGTGATTGCTCTCATCATTTAATTTTATATTTGGACAAAAACGAAATCATAAAAAGTTTGCAAAAAATTAATGACAATTTAACTCCTTGCAACAAATGCACCCCAATTGATTTTTTATCCAAAAAAACCTTTGGAAGCTTCAAGGTTGCAAATGCTAGCAGTGTTCCGCTATTTTTTGAAATTAAAAAATTCCAAAACTTTAACATCCTTACAGTAAATTCTATTTTTTTACTATTTATGGTTGTTTTGGCAAGCTGGACTTGGAGGCGAACGAATTATATATTGGATAAATATATCAGTGATCCATTAAAACAAATTACGAGCAAACTTAAAAGTGGCGGAGAACTGACTAAAAATGATGAAATTGATGAGCTGGCTTATTTAGTTGATCAAATACAAGAAAGAGAAATAAAATTAAAACTGGCAAAAGAAAATGAAAATTTAGTTTTAATAGGTCAAATAGCAGCACACGTTGCTCATGACATGCTTTCTCCTTTAGCTGTAATCAATATTATTGTAAAACAAGCGATGGATACTTCTAAGCAAGAACGTATTTTAATGGATAATGCCCACCAGCAACTTAGTGATATTGCGGATAACTTATTAGCACTTTATAGTGGCGAGGTGACAAACAATCCAATACTAAATAGCGAAATCAATATGAGAAAATTGAATTTAGTATCAGTGTTACTGGATTCTATTATCGCAGAAAAAAGAACACAGTATCATCAATCACCAATCAATATAAATTATTATATTGAAGAAAATGCTAAAAATATTTCCGCCAATGTATCTGCCGTAAATTTTAAAAGAGTCATTTCAAATATTATCAACAATGCCGTTGAAGCAATTAATGGTTCTGGCGATGTTACAGTACATCTGTCTCTAGAGTCTGAATCATCAGTAATTCGTGTCACCGATTCTGGAATAGGGATGCCACCAACATTGATTTCCAAAATATTAAATGGAGAATCTTTTTCATCGAAGCGAGGAGGCTTTGGTATCGGCCTTGCATCATCATACAAATATATTCAATCATGGGGAGGCCAGCTTGATATTGCTTCGCAACCTGGTTTAGGCACAACCGTTTCTATTTATATTCCGGAATTGCAGTATATTAATCATCATAACCATCCTGATTTAATTTTAATAGATGATAATATTAGCGTTATAGAAGCATGGAAATTTGCTGCTGCGCACAAAAAGAAAAAAATTGTTGTTTTTAATAATCTCGATGATGTTGAACGTGACATTAAAAACTTTAATCGAGCTATACCTATTTACATTGATTCCAATTTGGGTGGTGCTATCAAGGGTGAGCAATATGCAAAAAGTCTTTATGAGCATGGTTTTATAAATATTTATTTAACGACCGGATATAAAAAATCATCTTTCGAACCGATGTATTGGATTAAAGGGATTATTGGCAAAGATTTTATTTTTGAATAAGCAATCTTAGCTGTATAGCTTTTATCTTTTTATCTATAGTCGGTATTTGATCGTTTATACAAGCTTATTTAATCGAACGTATTGAAGGTTTTCATTATAAATATTGTCGCTATATAATTAAATATATTAAAACTTCCTGGCGTCACAGCTGCTTTTTTTCTTTTAAAAATTTTATTAACACAGGAGTCAGGGTACTTAAAAGCATTATAGAACCGCCAAAAACTATTTCGAGGGTAATTTCATCTTTATAAAAGACATATGCCATTAAAATTGCAAAAATGGGTTCTAGCGCAAAAATTGAAGCTGTTTGCGCAGCAGTAGTGTATTGCTGCAATTTTATTTGCCCTAAAAGCGGAAGTGTTGTTGCAAAAATTCCACAAAAACAAATTGCAAAAATAGTACTTGCAGAAAATACAACTGGAGTTGTAGTTCCAGCTAAATAAAGTAAAATGGGGATTGGGCAAGTAAATGTAAGTTGGAAAAATGTCAACAGGATAGGATTGAAATGGTTGCTCGAAATATGCTGTAAATAAGTAATTGATATCGCTATGGCAAATGCCCCAAATAGCGCCAACACATCGCCATGATTAATATTCTCAAAGTGTGATCCCGTTAAAATATATAATCCAACTAGAAAAAATGCTGCCGATAATATTTCTAACGCTGTTATTCGTGATATGCGCAAGACATGCGTGAGAAACGGCACCAAGATGACATTAGCGCCCATAATAAATGCGCTTCTAGACACAGTAGTATATTTTAAACTGAGCGTTTCAAATGTATAGATGGCTGTGTTTAATAAGCCCAGCACTATACCAATTTTAATCCACGGCATAACGCAGGTTTTGAATTCTTTCATTATAAATGGCAGCATAATTAAAGCTGCAACACCAAAACGCAGAAATACAAATAAATAGGGATTAATAGTGCTGATCGCATTCTGCGTGATTGGATAAGATGCACCCCACAGCATAGCGAATAATAAAAATAATAAATCAGTTCTAACAGAATATTTATGTATCATCAAAAAAATCAACTCTTAAAATGTGATCCCCATCCCCAATTTACTAGAGATGAATCTTCAATGGTTGGATAAACGGCGCGGCCGGTAATGTGATTTAAAATTGTAGCACTTCGATATGCTGCAACAGAAAGCGAAGAATCTGATACTCCATGTGTATGCTGAGCACCATTTTGAATGTAGATTGAGCAGGCATCCATTCCTTCCCAGATAAGCTGATAATCTTTGCCTATCATTAAACCATTGCTGTGGTATTTCAGCATAGGTTGTATATTAGATAATGCCGACGGAATTTCACAGGCATAGCCCGTGCATAAAATAATTTTGTCGACAACCGTATCTCTTGTATGACCTGAGATTAAGTCTTTAATTGTGAGAGTATACTCTTCGCCTACTTTAGTTATTGACACCAACTCGTGTGACGGCAGCAAGTAAAAGTTTTCTTCTCGTTGTTTAACAAATTTTAATTCGTAAAGCTTTTGGTAAACATCTCTAGCTGTACATTCTGATATCCCTTGATTTGCAAGCTTTTGCTCGCCAATGAAATATTTCTTTTTATCTTCAGCAACGCCATGAAAATATTTTATAAATTTAGGCGCAAAAATTTCATTAGTAAATGCGGTATCGTCCAAAGGTAAAAAATTGGTTCTTTTAGAAATCCAAAAAATATCACTCGGTAAGTTTTCTGCATCCGAGATTAAGCTTTCAAAAATTTCAGCACCACTCTGACCACCGCCAATAATTGCTATTCTGTTTTTCTTGAGATCATCAACGCGATGCATGAATTGTGAATTATGATAGACATTTTTTCCAAGATGCTTTTTAAACATTTCAGGTATATATGGCGCTTGTCCTGTACCAAGAACCAGATTCCTCGCTTGGTATTTTTCTTTTTCGGTGGTAACTGTAATCAGGCTACCATCAAAACAGACATCCAAGACTTCCTCACCCTTATTTATATTTTCAAGCTGATTAAATATCCATTGAAAATATTGATTGAACTCTGCCCTCGATAATGGATTGTAATTTGCAGCTATAAACTGATAAAGACGCTTATTAGCCGAAAGAAAATTCAAAAACGAGAAAGGACTTGTTGGATCTGCCAGCGTCACCAAATCATTCAAAAATGGGACTTGTAGCTTGGCATCCGGCAATAACATACCAGCATGCCAAACAAATTCTTGTCGTTTTTCAATAAAAACTGCGCTTATATCTTTTATTTTTGTTGATAATGCCGCCAGGCTTAAATTTGCAGGCCCAGCGCCAATACCAACAATGTCGTACGATTTCATTATAACCCCGAACTGTATCAATATTTTTTTAACTTATAACTACCCAAGCTAGATTTGGATCTTCTAAAAGCGTATTTGCAGGATGCATGTACTCACCCCACTCATTTGCTGGAATATGCCAATATTCTTTGTTGTTAAAAAATGGAATGACTTTCCCCTGCTCTAAGCTTTCGATGATTTCAATTGATGCACCGTCTTCTTTAGCAATTTTTGAGAGTTCCTGTAATTGCAGCTTACTTCTCACCAGCAACTGTTTTTGTTTGCCTTGCTGGGTTTGCATGACAAAGCTGCCTTTCACATCTGTCAGGCAAAAGGTTGATACCTTGTTCTCCTCAATAAAATCCTTGAAAATGGATAAAAGATATTTATTTTTAAGATAACTAAATTCGGGAACATCAGAAATCATATCGCTTATTTCAGCAAAATAACTCCATTCTAGTTCGGCAACTGTATTTTTTACCTTTGTAGGGAAATCAGAATCATCCTTTCTAATATAAGCATCCACTAAACCTGAGCTAAAAGCATCGATACCAATTTTATAATCTTTTTCGCCCGTAACTAATGCTTTTTTAAACGGCAAATGGCTAATTTCTTTTAAAAAATCCAGCCCACACATTTCAGGCATATGATAATCAACTAACAGTACATTTATATCTTGATGACCAGATGCTTTAACCATTTGCATAATTTTATCAAGATGAATATGGAAGGTATGCTGAGCAGAGGAATTTTCTACCGTCGAATCTGAAGTAATTAAATCTGCTTTTGAAAACGTAGGACGATATTCATGCAGCAAGTAATGTAACGCTTCACGTGGTGAATTGTAAGCTACAAAATTTTTATCATACATTTTCAATAAAATACTTTGTGAAAAAGCTTCATCATCATCTAACACTATTTTTCGCATGGGGTAAAAACAAATTGGAATGGATGTAGTCATGTTTAGTCCTATATAACATTATTGTTTGTCATTATTGAGTATTAATTCTTGGATTTGATTTGTTGTTTTGAGCAGAATGGTACTGTTCAGTGTCAACAATGGTAAAACATCAGCCGGAACCATTTCATCTATCATATTGGCAGCAAGTGCTTTTTGATAACCTTCAGTTAATCCAGGCATGAGATCCACTAATACGCTCGCAATCGTTTTAACAGTGCTAAGCTTGGTATTAATATTATGTAAAAGTACTTCGCTCAATACATTCTGGTTACGCAGAGGTAATACGCCAACCAACTGCTCAACACTGATACCAAAAAAAATTGTTAACGGCATCAATGTTTGGATTTGTGGATTCACTGTCTCACCTGTCATTAGACGATAAATAACAGGTTGGGCAACGCCTGTTTTCCTCGCAAGCTCAGCAGAACCGATATTTTTCTCAGTCATCAAATGAGTAAGAACACTAGCTAAATTTTGCATGTAATTGTCCGCTTCATTATCTTATATGTGTAATTGCATATTAATGACATCTATTTGCATTGTCAAGCACCGGCTTAATGTTTGATTAATATGAAGATATACCTAATTTAATGGCATTTTATGATCAAGTAATTATTTATTAGACTTTTTTTGTTTAGCTATTGACAGCTGAAATTCAGATATATATGCTTTGTTGCATATTGTCTATCCTGTATCGTATACGCAATAGTATGAAGTAGTATGCAACAGCGAATGACTAACTATTGCTAATCAAACCTGGGAGAAAGTAATGAGAATATATGGATCAATACAAACGTGCTTTTGGGAAAACTCCGATGCACAAAGACTATCGGATCAAGGAAAACTATTAGCAACCTACCTCTTCACCGGCCCACACAGCAACATGCTAGGCTGCTTCCGCTTGCCCGCTGGTTATATTACGGAAGATTTAAACTGGGATATGCAGAAAGTTAAAAGCGCATTTGAAGAATTATCGGATGCGAATTTCATTACACGAGATGAATCATCGGGATGGTTGCTCATCAGTAATTTTTTAAAGTGGAACCCCATTCAAAATCCCAAGCAAGCAAAAGGCGTGCAAAAATTATTTGATGCCGTTCCAATCCGATCAACGATATCGAAACCATTGATCTACAGTTTACTAAACCACGGTAAATATTTCGCCGCCGAGTTTGTAGACCGCTTATATACCCTGGAATCAACCCGTAGAAACCCTATCGATACCCTATCTAAAAACTCTGCTGCAGATAAGGATCAAGAACAGGATACAGATCAGAATCAGAAAACCTTATCTTCCCTACAGGAAGATGTTGTCAGCAGAACTGCCGATGATTTAGTTGTGAAAGCTCAACCAACTTGTCCACACCAAGAAATTATCAACCTATATCACACAGCTCTACCCATGTGCCCACCTGTCAGGGCATGGAACAAAACGCGGCAAGGATTGCTTAGACAACGATGGAATGAAAATTTAAAACATCAAACCTTGGAATGGTGGAAAAATTATTTTGAATATGTAAAACAATCTGAATTTTTAACTGGAAGATCTACAGGACGAACGGACAAACCTCCATTTGTGGCTAACTTGGAATGGCTAGTGCGTCCTAGTAATTTTGTCAAAGTGATTGAAGGGAATTATCACGGAGTTCGTGCATGAAAAATTTTTACTCGAATGAAATTTATGCGGAACATGCGGTCATCGGAAGCTTGCTGACTGATAACAGCTCATTGAATGAAATTGGTGATTATCTACATGCAAATGATTTTTCTAGTATCTTGCATCGCGAAGCATATCGTGCAATTCAGGATTTAATGATAAATGCAAAAAATGCGGATCTCATCTGCGTTTCTGAATATTTGCTTAACGAGAAAATAGTGCGTGAAGATCCATTTATTCAATTATGTGAGGTCATGAAAAGCGCATTTACGCCATTGAATATTAAGTATTACGCCGAGATTGTTAAACAAAAGAGTTTAGACCGTAAAATGATTGTGGCAGCTCAAAATATTATTACCAGCGTTAAGGAACAAAAAGAAAATCGTTTGGATCATGCTCAACAAAGCATAGCTGAACTATCTCATGAGCTGCCATCTCATATTGAACTGGCTACTGATATTTTGAAATCCGTTGTAATTGCGATAGATGAGAGAAGTTCCAGTCACACCGATATTACTGGCATGTCTACTGGCTACACCACTCTGGATAAGATAACAAATGGTTTGCATGGCGGTGATTTAATAATACTAGCCGGACGGCCAGGGATGGGTAAAACGTTGCTGGGAATGAATATTGCTGAGCACGTAGCCCTTGTCAAAAGAAAATCTGTCTCTGTATTCAGTCTTGAAATGAGCAAAGAGAAATTATTGGAAAGATCACTTGCAAGTGTTGGCAATATTGAGGCAGATCAAATTAAAACAGGAAAACTGACTGAGCAAAATTTTAAAAAACTGTCTTCGGCAATCACCCAATATCATGGATCAAGATTATTTATTGATGATCGTTCATTTTTGCGAGTCGCAGATATTCGAGCCACATGTCGCCGTCTTAAACATGAACATGATTTATCACTGATCGTGGTTGATTATATTGGATTGATGGCATCAGAGGGCGAGAATGAAACTTTACGAGTAACAAACATATCACGCGGACTGAAATTACTTGCACGTGACTTCAATGTGCCAGTGATCGCTATTTCACAATTGAATCGCGCTGTTGAACAACGAAATAACAAACGTCCATGCATGGCTGATCTAAGACAAAGCGGCGCCATTGAGCAAGATGCTGATTTGATTTTATTTATCTATCGTCATGATGTTTATGATTCTAATGTGATGAACAAGGGCATCGCCGAAATCATAATTGCGAAGCACCGCAATGGCGATGTTGGCACAATCAATCTGAGTTTTAATAGCAGAAATTGTAGGTTTGATAACTACACAGGATCACCTGTATCTAAAAATCAATCTGACAAATCATGGTCAGGCCAGTCGTTAATTTATTAACTAATATCAATTTTTTAAATAAATACAAAAAGTCGGAGTGAACAATATGGAAACTAATTCGATTTACAACTCACAAGATATTTTCAAACGCATGGCTGCCATTCATAATGAAATTGAAGCTCACCGTGAAAGCATCGAGCTGCTTTATGATGCCATTGATAATAATAAATTTGTTGCCATGACACCTTATGCTCCTCGCATGGTCAAATATAGCCGCATTGGTATAAGTGAAAGACGGTTTCAATGCACATTGCGACATCTAAATATTCAAATAAAACTTCTTGAAAAAGAACTTGCAACACTAATCAAATATATGATGAATGAGGCTGCAGCATGAAAAATATAAGAATAGAGGAGGATTTTATGAATTACGTAGAAAAACGTCTTGATCACTGGGCGCAGTGGTATAGCACTGGTAATTATTATGGCCTTGGCTTTCATTCAGAAACAATCGAGTATGTACTTATGACGGTAGGAGTACTAATAAAAAGTACGTCCATCAAGCCAACGCCATGCGATGAAGAGGCGGAAGAAATTGAAGCTTTGATAATAGAGATGGCAAAACATAATATAAAAATGGCGATGGCATTAAAAATCCAATATCTTAGTAAGCGTAAAGCACGTGATCGTTCAGCAGAACTTAATGTTTGCGCAACAAAGTTCAGAATATATGTTGATATGGCAAAACAATGGCTAGCTGGTAGGTTGAGCGGAGGATATAGATAAAATCATTGTTAGATTATATTCAAAGAGATTTCAATACCATTGGGCTCTATTAATAATCCATAAGAGATTCTTTAGCCTTGAAACAACATGTATCTGTGCCAGATAGTAAATAAGACATAACCTCACTAAAATGCAATAAATTTTTCTGCATAATTTAATTTTAATTAAAATACCAGAATTAATAAATATCAATTAGAAAGATGCGCATGAGGCTAGCGAATATTTTGATGACCGCAATTAAATTACGTTTACTTGACATGCGCACAACAATTTGATATAAATTCTCTATGATGTAATTTTATTAACTAAACCTGCCAAGCGCAGGTTTTTTTATAAGCGAATTATCTACAAGCTGGACTTGAAAACAAGTCTGGCTTTTTTTATGTCCTAAATTTTTATCGTTAGCACCATTGATTTTTAACTTACAAATATACTTGGAGTGTTTCATCATGAAGCGCAGACTCATTACAATGATTCTGCTAAGCATGTTAGTCAGTAAAATATGCTTAGCAGACAACAACGTAACACAAATAAGTCGTTACCTTACCGCTTCAAATAAACCTAAATTTTCTCAGACAAATTTGCTTTCTCAATCAGTCCAAGTACGTTTCACGCGGAACATTCAAACAATTGGCGAAGCAATGAATTATCTCTTGCAGTTTAGCGGTTATAGCCTGAGACCCGAGAACGAAATGAGTACCGCATTTAAAATTACGCTCAGTAAACCGCTTCCCATTATTGATCGTGAACTTGGGCCTATGCCTTTAAGTGACAGTTTAATCACTTTAGCAGGCCCAGCATTTCACTTAACTGAAGATCCGGTGAACCGAATTGTAGATTTTAAATTAAAATCTGGATATCAGAAATATATTAGAAAAATCAATTAACAAGGGATTCACTATGAAAATGTTATTGCACTTTTTTAAAAATAGAGCAGAACTCTTTAAGAAATTTATAGGTAAATTTCAGATAATCTGGGATGAAAGAAAAGCTTTAATTATCATAATTACAAGTCTCATCGCCGTACTGTTTTTCTCATACACATACAGTCATAAAAATACAACGGTAACTGATCTAATTTCATTACAGAATAAACGTAGCGATGTTATATTGCGTGAATTAAATGATATTAATTCAGTATTGCATGATGTGGAAAGCAACCCTTCTAATACGAAGCAACAGCAAATTGCTTTGCAATCACTCGAAAAAAACATCTCTTCTGCTCAGAAAGCTATGACTGATGTGGCTAAAAGCACCGACATTCAAAAAATTTCAAATCAAATTTCATTGGTAAAAGATGATATCGATTCTCAAATGTCAGATATAAAGAATGCAGTTTCTAAAAATATAAATACTAAAGAATATCTTGATGCAAGCGCCCTGCCGTTTCGTGTTATTTCAGTCGATGTGATTGCAGGTCAATACTACGTGTCTGTTGAATATGCAAATCATGTTTCTCCGTTATCAGTGGGCGATTCACTGGTAGGTTGGCGTGTAGTGGATGCAGACTATGACGCTGGTATTTCTGAATTTACAAATGAAAAAAATCAATTTATTAAGGTTAGCTTGCAAGGAACATAAAGAATGAATTGTAAATTATCATATATAACTTTATTGATGCTAACAAATTGCGCTTTTGCATCCAATGATGTGCTAAATACCCAGACTCACAACACACTTAGCCAAAACACCACGATCAACACAAGTCATATTGGTACAGCGAAAGACTGGGAGCTAACGGATACTGAATGGAACCAATATTTGAATTTTATGCAAGGCTCCAGTGGTCATTACTATATGAAATTATCACCGCCGGAAGTTTTAGGCATTAACGCTGAAAGCGTTGAAGAATTGCGTCATTACGCTGAAGTAGCTGCAAAGCTCGAACACAATAAATTAGAACGTGAGCTGCGGTTTAATGCGGCATTCCACGAGGCTGCAACAAGGCTTTATTCAGTAGAGCCAATTATTAAACCGTTTGATTATACACCCTTCACACCTATCCCTAAATGAGCACACAATGGAAAGTAAGCAACCAAAACAGTCACAATCTAAAACACGTCACTCAACCACTTTAGGAACCCTATTATTTACATTCATTAATTTGAGTTTATTGACTCTGCTGTCATGGGTTTTGCTAGAAATTTGGTTCTGTGTCCTAACATTTTTTTTAGATATCAGATGTATAAATCTGACTATTCAAGAAATTGTTAACAATAACTTAAAAATCCTTACCCGCCATTATTTTCTATATAGTGATATTGCCTTAAACAGTATCCACCATATTCAAAATTCTTTGCACGTTATCTTTAATGGATACCTTAACAGAAACTTTGAAGAGTTATCTGTTGGAATTACGATAGTGATACTGACTCGATGCTGCTTGTTTATCGCATTAATACCTTTCATGTCAGTTATTTTATTTGTATTGATTATCGATGGCTTAGTGCAGCGAGATATACGTAAATTTCAAGGAGCAAGAGAAAGCACTTTTCTATTTCATCGATTAAAACCGTTAGCAAAAATATCGTTCTTTTTGCTATTTTTTATTTTTATGGTTGTCCCATTCTGGGTTTCACCCGAACTATTCTTAATGCCCATGGTCTTGCTATCCGGTCTATTCACAATGCTTGCGATTAAAAGCTTCAAAAAATATTTATGAGGTTGAAATGAAAATCAAAAATTTTCTGATAGTTGCGATTATTATTAGTGTATTTTCAATAAAAAGCATGGCAGATGACGCAAGAGAAAAAATATACCTTATACAGATGATAAATCAATTAGATGCAATAAAACCTTTGATTCTCGCAGCAGCCAATGAGCAAGAAAACGATGCAAGAATCAAGTTTCATTATAAATCTTACCGTGAATCAAATGGTTTGTTACATAACGGATTATTAGAGGACATCAATGAAATAAAAAAAGGCATTCAAGATAAGTTAAACCAAACCACAGCCGAACCACATCATTTTCAAGCCATCAAAGGTGATTACCTTGATTTGAAAAATGTTAAATCCAACTCATTAGGCAATGTTATGGTGGTCAATAATGCGAAGTGACAACACACTACACGCATTTTCTCAGGCTGCGGGAATATCAGCAGAAAATTTAAGCCTTTTTATTCGAACCACTTTACTCGTCGGCTTTTTTATGTGGGCATCATGGTGTGCATTAGAACTGATGAAATATCACAAAAACCATCACAGTGAAAATGTAGCCAATTTATTAGGTAAATATGTACAGCTCTTTTTTCTCATATCCATTGTCGTCGCTTTAGTCTTTATACCCTGAGGAAACATTAATGTATCAACTATTATACAAAACCAGAAACTATCTGGTACTGTTTATCGCCTCTCTAATCTGTATTCCTGCATGGGCTGATCTTCCAAAACCACCTGAACAATTGAATATTACAGATGGAAATTATGCGAGCGGCTTGATCTCGTACGGACTAACTATTATGGGGTATGGCTGCTATCTGTTAGCTGGACTGGCATTCCTGTTTATAGGCTACGAAATGATTGCAGCATATCAAGAAGCTAAAAAAATGGAAAAATTGAGCCACTTCTTTACTTGGTCATTAGTCGGAGTATTTACTTTAGCGATTTGCTTAGGATTGCTTTACGCAGGAAATACGTTGATTACTGATGCGCCAAAACCATAGCGAGAAAATCATGCTGAATCATATCAATCATAAAATGTCGATTTATAAAGATTGCACAATAGGGGAAGTCATGACAGTGGCAATGACTTCTCTTATTTTGCTTACTGTAAGTTTATCTCTTATTACAAAATTATTATTTGGTTATGTATGGCCCGGATATCTGTTAGCAAGTGCGCTGTTTTTCTTTGTGACAAAATTAATGCTATCTAAGCTGCAGAAATTAAAATATGGTAAACCATACGGTTATTACCAACATTTAATCATAAAAAAATTATCTGAAATGGGATTGATTCGTAATCGCTATTTGAACCGCTTAGGTCGATGGTCTGTAAGGAGATTTTTAGCATGAGCAAACGAATTTTCAAAGGATGGATCACCCAAGCATGGAAAAAAGAAGATGCTGATGCACAAATCATTCAATTTCAAAAAAGGTTCATTGTTCTTCTATGTCTATTTAGCTTGGCATTTTTTGTGGGTTGGATCACTTCACCATCTCGTTTAACACTGTACATTCCGCCTGATATTCAAAATGGCGCCACGATAAAAGCGGGCAGTATTCCTGAACCACTGATTTAT
>JBDTIZ010000168.1:0-5129 GCA_039936115.1 Gammaproteobacteria bacterium | reverse complement strand
TAGGAAAACGCGCGAGCTCGTGTGCATAGGGAATAATCGCATGCGCATCTGCACCAAAAAAATTAATATACCAAACACCTAATAAGCCTAACAAAACCGGTATATTTTCTGAAAATTCGGTTTCACGAAAATGCCGATCAACCTCTGCTGCGCCATCTAAAAATTCATAAAATTGATCCATGCCAATCATAATCGCAACCGGCAAACCGATAGCAGACCAGACAGAATAACGACCACCCACCCAATCCCAAATCGAAAATATTTGTGCTTCAGGAATGCCAAATTTTTTTGCACGCACGGCGCTTGCAGTCACAGCAACAAAATGCGGTGATAAATCAATGTCACCTAGTTTTTCATGTAACCAGGTTTTAATGAGTTCGGCATTAGAAAGTGTTTCAATTGTAGTAAATGATTTGGAAGAAATAATAAATAATGACGATTCAGGATCAATCTCGCTTAACACTTGATTAATTTCACTACCGTCGATATTTGAAATAAAGTGACAGCTGAGCGACTCTTGACTGAAATCAGATAACGCTTTTAATGCCATCAAAGGCCCTAAATGGGAGCCTCCAATGCCGATATTAACGATATGACGTATCGGTTTTCCAGTTGCGCCACGCCAGGTTTCATTACGTACTTGATCAGAAAATTCATGCATTTTGGCCAGGACCGCATGGATCTCCGGCATAATATTATGACCATCAATCAACAATTTCTTGTTGTGACGCGCACGAAGTGCTGTATGAAGTGCGGGACGATTTTCAGTCGAGTTAATCGGTTGACCTGAGAAGAATGCAGCTATTTTTTCTGATAATTTTACTTCTCGCGCTAAAGCACTTAACAATTCAATGGTTTCTTGAGTGATTCGATTTTTAGAAAAATCAAATAACATATCGCCAAACAGGAATGAAAAATGTGTAAATCGCGCTGGATCACTAGCAAATAAATCCCGCATAGTATGGTCAGTCATCGCTTGATGGTGTTGTTTTAGTGCTTGCCATGCAGCAAGTTGCGTCAGTTTAGTCATGTTGGCCCAACGTTAAAAAGGCATAGAATAACTGATTTCCTCTAACGAAAGAAGGGTAAAGGGATTGCAGCCTCACGTCCAATCAGAGTAAGATTAACTCGCAGTATTAATAAGGTTTTTTTACATGGATGACTTATTTCAACACCTAGAAACACGAATCAGAGCACTTCTGAGTCGATGTAATCAGCTTGAACATACCAATATAGATTTAACACAAAATCAATCATCGCTCGCGCGCGAAAAAGAAGCATTATTCGCAAAAAATAAGGAAGCGATTTCACTCATCGAAAATATGGTTACACGTCTTAAATCAATTGAGAGCGCCTAGATGACCAAAAACACTGCTGAAACGACGATTGAAATACTGGGAAAATCGTACCAAATAAAATGTCCAGACACTGAGCTCAGCTCATTGCAACGCGCTGCCTGTTATTTGGAAGAAAAAATGCGTGATTTACACGATGCGAACAATGGATTTAACGTTGATAGAATTGCAATCATTGCTGCATTGAATGTTGTGCATCAATTGTTAACGTTTGAAAACCAAAAAGAAACGCATCTAGGGAATATCAATCAACGATTGCATGATCTGCAAAATAAAATTGAACACGCTTTGATGCCAACGGTACAAATGGAATTACAACCGGCTGAATGACTGCCCACACAAAATCGGAATGCCGAAAATTATTGCTTGCTAAACGCAGAGCAATCAAGTTAGACCAGCGCGCCTTTGCTGCAGAAAACGCCGCAAATTTATTTGCTGCAACTCAGGTTTTCCAACAGAGCCAGCATATCGCTGCTTACTATCCAACCGCCGATGAATTTGATTGTTTGCCTCTGATTAAAAAAATCTGGGAGGTAAAGAAAAATTGTTATTTACCTATGCTCACTTCAACATTGCAGTTAGATTTTGGCAGTTATCAGCCTGACGATACGTTACACAAGAATCGCTATCATATTTACGAGCCAACAAACACGGAAAAAATCAACATTGACCTGATTGATCTAGTGATTATTCCTTTGGTGGGATTCGATTTACAGGGAAATCGTTTAGGAATGGGTGCGGGTTATTATGATCGTACGTTTGGTTTTCTAAAACACGCAATACACAAAAAATGTTTACTGTTTGGTCTGGCTTATGAAGCGCAATATTTCTCTACACTGCCGCACGATTCATGGGATGTGCCGTTAGATGGCATTCTTACTGAAGAAAAGGTTTTGATTTTTTAAAATAATGTCAGCCCGCAAATAACTTAGTAATCAGCATGCTGGCAGATATTTAATCAGGCAAATAGTGAAGTGACAAAAATAAACCGGCTTTCAGTGTTTTTTGCTGAATGCCGGCGCTTTCTTTTATGGGTTACAACGTGTGTAAGGTACAGCATAAGTATTAATAGCTGGCGTATAACCAGTTATACTTTTAGGCGTTGCGCCAGGTGGATTTGCTACATTGTTACAACCAGCGGCTTGACCATACGGACCGGCACAATACAAGTAAATATTGTTGCCAGTGATATCAGGGACTGCTCCTTTGCCACCCACGGCATTTTGAAAAGTTGTTGCAGGATAGAAATTTTCAATAGAGGTGGTCGCTTTACATTGAACATAGCTTGTATAGCCCAAATTGCCTGTAGTATAAACGCCGGTCGGACAACTGTTTTGATCTCTAGTTTGGCATAGGCACTTAAATAAATCATAGTTCTTGCCATATTTATCCTGCCCCGTAGCCGAAGTAAGCTGTGGATCTGCTCCACCAGCTGGCCCCGCTATTTGTGCTGTGCCTGGCGGACATTGTGTAACTCTTAAGTCCCACGTTGGCCCTGTACCACCTGTCGCCATATAAGAGTTCGTTTGTAGAAAGAATGTCGCGGTAACGATACCCCGTCCTAACGCGATATTAGCCTGCATTGCTTGCTGAGAGTTTGAGGGATTATCTGTTGAGTCGGCAAAAGACGTGCCGGAGAGGATAAGTAACGAAAGTGTCGTAAGTATGTTAATTAAAACATTTTTCATGGAAATAAGCTCCAGTTTGACCTTACTACAAGTATATATCTCTGTAAGATATTCCGCCAGTTAAGCGTGAATATTTTGAGCAAATCAAACATAACCGCATGAAAATTAACCACAATGCCCGCATTCAAAACTTCAACTCGTTCGATAAAGCCTCATCTGAATTTTTTCCAACGTAGCCATACCGTTCTTAATTGCCTCATCTACGATCGGCATAAATGCCTCAATTTTTTCAAGGCTATCGATAATCTCAATAATGATGGGCAAATCAGTTGAAAGCTGCAAAATCTTTGCGGTATGGATATGGCTTTTTGCGCCATAACCTTCAATGCCGCGCAATACTGTGGCGCCAGCAAGTTTTTCCTTTCTGGCACGACGTACAATCCATTCATGGAGAGACATTCCTTCAAGCTTGTCCCCTTCGCCGACAAAAATCCGTAGCAAATACCCTTCTTCAGGAAACATCATAAGTTCACCTTATAGTAATCGTGAAAGAACAAACCCGCCCCAAACAGCCGCTAAACCCGCAAACACTTGAGCACATACATTGACCGCCGCATAGAAAAATTGCCCATCACGCAACAAACCAAACGTATCATAACCAAACGATGAGAACGTCGTAAAACCACCTAGAATACCAATAAAAATAAAGATTCGAATTTCAGGTGTAAATAATTCACGTGTTTCAGCCAAGCCACTTAGAAATCCAATGAGAAGACAACCAAGCACATTGATAATCAGAACACCATAAGGAAAAGTCGGATAGTCCATTAGTAGATAAATCCAGTTATTCATTAGATAGCGCAGCATTGTGCCAATAAAACCACCAACGCCTGCAATCAAAAGATTTAGCATGTTTTAAACCAAATGGATGAAGAGAGCTTCAGTTTAGCCAATTTAAATGAAAGAGAGAAATTATTTTGGATACTGCCCCTGCGCAGCCGGGTACATTTGGGGAGAGAAGGGTCAATCCAAGTATCAAGAAAAAAAAGCCGGCATAAAGCCGGCTTTGGATGATTTATCTAAGTTTAGTTGCAACGTGGATAAGGCACCGCATACGTTGTAATAACAGGCGTATAACCACCTGCGATAGCTTTAGCTGTTGCACCGGGTGGATTTGCTACATTGTTACAACCCGCAGCACCATTCCCGAACTGGTTGCGACAATATAAATAAATATTATTTCCCGTTATATCCGGTATTGTTCCGCGTCCAGTTGTGACGGTTTGAAAAACAGAAGCCTTTTGGTAACCTTCAATAGTTGCTTTACACTTAACAAAACCGGTATAGCCCAAATTACCCGTTGGATAAACGCCGGTAGGACAATCATTTACATTTCTTGTTGTACACATACACTTTGATAAATTATAAGCTTTACCATACATGTCTGTTCCAGTGGCTGTAGTAATAGCAGGGTCAGCGCCCCCCGTTTTTGCTGTTATATTTACGTCCTGAACTGAACCAAAAGGACATTTAGGAATTCGAAGATCCCAGGTTGGACCAGTACCACCGGTTGCATAGTAACTATTGATTTGAAAATAAATGGTTGCTGTTACAGGCCCGCTTTGCTGAGCATTAGCCTCAGTAGCAACGCCTATGTTTTTTGAGGCGCTTGGCATCGCGGTTGAGTCAGCAAAAGCGGCGTTGCAGAGCACTAACAATGAGGTGGTAATTAAACCTTTAATCAGAGCATTTTTCATACAAGTACTCCCAGATAGATATCTACAATTATACTACATCCCGGACTTTTATTGTGTTAAGCAAGAGCCTTATTTTTCAGCTAACACATTGAAAACTATTCCTTAAGCTACTTGGATCAAATCAGACAATTCACGCAGCGCAATAAAAAACATTGTGTAATCAATGCCTGGGCTGCTATGCAACATTTCCAATAAAATATTCCAGCGGGCTTGAATATGACCATTCAATGCCAGCCATTGTGTAATCAATTTATTAGAATTTTTTTCTTTCTTGTTAGTTTGCATAATCACAATGGCTAAGCGTCGCTGTAAACCATCTAACTCATCGCGTAACGATAATCTTGCCATTGTATTCCAATGTCCCTCGCGCGCATCGTTAGCAATTTGAT
>JBDTIZ010000167.1:0-2941 GCA_039936115.1 Gammaproteobacteria bacterium | reverse complement strand
TTTTGTGTGGGAGGAGAGGGCTGGGGAGAGGAGGGGCTTAGATTTTGATTTGTATGATTCACAGAAGTCGTGCAGAACAATAAACTTCACTTAACCCGACATTAAATCAACTCGCTCCCAAGTCTGCGAACGGCCAAATAAGGGAAATCCAACAAATTCTTTCACATTTAATTTTTTACCATTTTCACTTAAACGCGCCGAACAGTTGTAGGTTTTACCATTTTCAGGATCAAGAATCTCGCCGCTTTTCCATTGGTTTTCATATGATTTTAATCCTGAGATGATGACCATACCAACAATTGGCTTGTTATGTTGGGCACCCGAGCATGCGCTACAAATTTTGTTTTGGGCAACTTTGTGTTGCGCTGGAAATAATTTAACAACTTTAGCCATCAACACTTGTTTATCTGTTTTCCACACTTTTACTATGCTTTTCGGCTTACCTGAAGTCTCATCAATCGTTTTCCAATATCCGATGGGAGAAGCTGTGAGTGCATCTTGAGTGATTGTCGCAGCTAAAGCCGATGTCACTGAACCAACTAAAAGAGTACCAATTGTTGCCAATAATGTTTTGTTGATACGCATCGATTCTTCTCCTTAAAAATCCATTTATCCAATGCACCAAACTCTAAACAGATAACGCTTTAAAAATCCTCTCTTTGACTTCTTCAACTGTTCCATGCCCATCAATTCTAATGAGAGTAGGTGAATGATTGGGCTCATTCTTCGCATGATTAATGTAATAATTCACTAGCGGTTCAGTTTGTTGATGATAGACGCTAAGACGTTTACGAATTGTCTCTTCGCGATCATCCACACGTTGAACAAGCTCATCGCCAGTGACATCATCTTTGCCAAGAATTTTAGGGGGATTATGGTCTAAATGATAGACACGACCTGACGCCGGATGCACGCGTCTGCCGCTTAAACGTTGGATTAATTCTGTATCAGGCACTTTAATTTCAACCACGAAATCTAGATAGATCTGATTTTGCTGTAAAGCCTCAGCTTGCGGAATTGTTCTGGGAAAACCATCCAGTAAAAAACCATTTGCACAATCAGGTTCTTGAACACGCGCCTTGACTAAAGCAATCATAATGTCATCTGAGACTAACCTGCCTTCATCCATTATTTGTTTGACTTGCTTGCCAAGTGGTGTACCGGCATTAATCGCGCTTCGCAGCATATCTCCTGTGGAGATCTGTGCAAGACTGTATTTTTCTTTAATAAATTTAGCCTGAGTTCCTTTTCCAACTCCGGGGCTCCCGAGTAAAACCAAGCGCATCTATAACCCGCTCCCTTATCTAATTCGCTATTATGACCTAATGGATTTGCTGTCATTTTAGTTGAGTACAGGAGGTGATGCTAGTGGTTTCGTTAGGCTTTGTATAACCGTTTTATTTATTGAATAAATTAGGATCTTTTACCTGAACTAATATCGGTACTGACTCGGGATGATGGGTATATTGTTTTAATATTTTCAGAGCTCGTTGGCTGCCTGTATCATTCCATAACTCATAAGCTTGTAATGGTAATAAATCAGGGTAATTTTTGGTATATTGACGGATTGATTGCAATATATCCATTAAGCTTACGAATTGTTTGCTAAGTAATTCATATAAGTCATTATTTTTTTGAGAAATTCTGACATAAGACGCCTGACCCAAATTAATAAAATAACTTAATCGGACCAATCTTTTCTCAGCAATACTCGGAAAGAGTCCTGCGAATAACAAGCATTTATCACCTACATCTTGTAGGGCAAGCGCTCGTTGGTGAGGCGTTAACATGGCGCCTTCCAGGAATTCCAAAGCAATAATTTGTTTAGTTAGTTCGGGTTTATTTGTATAGCGCATAAGTAAAAAAACCAGGTAACATTCGATTTCTTCTTTGAGCTTAACAGCACAAGATTTTTCAGCATCATTGATAATATCGTGCCATAGTGCGATTGAGGTTGAATTGGTTAATATACTCATGGGTCCCCCCATTAAAATCAACTTCTATAGCTCCAGTATAGAATATTAATGAAATGATATTGTTAATTATAATTATTGACAAATTGAGATAGCCATGATCAATGTTTTGATTTCAGACTTACACCTAGAGGAATCCAGGCCGGATATTGTTGAATTATTTACAAAATTTTTAACAGAATGCGTGGCCACTGCTGATGCACTGTATATTCTCGGTGACTTTTTTGAAATGTGGATTGGCGATGACGATTTATCGCCATTTAATTTAATGATTATTACGGCCCTGAAAAAAGCCACCGATCAGGGGTTGGCGATTTATTTCATGCATGGAAATCGAGATTTTTTGATCGGTAAAAAATTTTCCCGCCTAACAGGCTGCAAACTGTTACCCGAAGAATACGTTGTAGAGTTGGCGGGCGTGCCAATATTGCTGATGCACGGTGATGTGTTGTGCACGCAAGATTTAGCTTATTTAAAATTTCGAAAAAAAGCGCGTAATTGGTTTTTTCAAAAGTTTGTTTTACTACAATCACTCAAAAGACGCCGCGCAATTGCAGAGCGATATCGCGCGGGTAGCAAAGCGCATACCAGCACAACGTCAGCCGCTATTATGGATGTGACTCAATCAGAAGTGATGCGCATGATGCAAAAACATAATGTTCAACACATGATTCACGGCCATACACATCGTCCTGCGGTACACGAATTTGAATTAAATGGTTCAACTGCAACGCGAACGGTGCTCGGACCTTGGCATGAAGATGGGAGCGCATTGATTTGTAAAAGTGATGGGAGTCGTGAGTTGATTGTTATTAAGTTAAGTGCAAAACAGACGCCAAGCTGACTGGATACCGCGGACAAGCCGCATAAGCGCTAACCTAAGGAAGATGCCAAAATCAAATAATTTTAATACACTTCTTTCCAATATGGAAAGGAGTTGTATTAATGGATGTGAGTTCGGATGAAAA
>JBDTIZ010000166.1:0-10391 GCA_039936115.1 Gammaproteobacteria bacterium | reverse complement strand
TAGGTTTTATGATAATATAAACTACAAAATAAAATCATCGTATCGGTTTTTTTTCAATTTATATCAATATAATCAGAAAGTTAAAATGCAGCGTGTAAATAAATGTTATAAACAAAATCAGGAGTGTTATTATGTTTACAATTTTTGTCATGATTCATAATCTGGGGAATCCCCTCACAAACAGATCTATATTGGCGCCTGCAAAGATAGAAGCGTTTCAGGATAATAACGGAAAGAAGATTCTAGGCGTGAAAGACGCAACAGCTGTGGTTGTAGTTCCATCCACAATCGAAGCCGGTGCAGATAGTAAAGCAGAACCTTTGGTACGTCGTTTTACAACCCAAACAACAAGTGGTAAAGATTATCAGGTTATTGTATTAGGTGACTATTCTACGGGCACAAATAGCTTATCTCGTAAAGGAACCAAGCTACTGGAATTATTCAAATCTGAGTTAGATGCATTAAATGATAGATTGGTGATTTCTAATCAAGAAGCTTCTCTTCCGAGCTTTCAAAAACATGAAGTCTTGGTTTTCGGTGATTTTAATGGGGGTGAGTCAAGTACCAATTTATTCACCATGTATGCTGAAGATTTATATGCGAAAAAATACTCTGAAAATATGTATTTGCGCCACACAATTATTGGCAGCGGGGGTTCTGCCATCCCGGAGGCTGATCGCCAAGCCAAGGTTGATGCAATAAATAAGGCTTTAGGTGAAGTTGTAATCACCGCCGAAAATCAAGCAAATCTATTTGTTAATGTAATACAAGCGCCTTTAGTGATGAATGCTGGACCGGATGCTAAAGTGATTGAAGCAGGGTGCATTAAATTTAAATTTGAGAATAAGATAGATAAATTTGAGGCTGCTATTCTGAAAGTTCACGCTAGGAAAGAGCCAAGTCCACAGCGTTTGCAACGTTCATTAAGCTTTGGAGATTCTCATATATCTAAAGCTAAGCCACCTTCACCTACATCTAAGCCCGCACCCGGAGTGCCAGCACAACTCGGCGAGATATCGGAGAAGAAAGAAGGAGAGGTTACTGTTAAGGCTAAGGCGGCGAGTGGATCACCGTCCAGTCAAGTGCAGCGTGCCGTATCGACAACTGCTTTGTCCTCACAGCCTCAAGGTAGTCCGTCGGGGAATTTTAAACGTAGAGTGTCATTAACTGCAGCTGGTTCACCGAATTTATTTGGCCGAAGACTTCTTCTGGTTCCCCAGGCGCAATCTCAATCGAATGCTCAATCACAACTGGATCCATTGCTATCTTCATTGTCATTATCACCAATCAGCAAATCAAAAAAATAAATAATCTTTTTTGCAAGGGCGCGCGAGGGTGTTCGCTCTTGCAATTAATGGTTTTCGGAATTTTGAAATGATAGGTTACGGGTTAGAGTACTGTGTTCTTAAAGTGAGTGCCCCTGAAATGGGAAAGACCCGAGAAATAACGTATTGATTAACTGGTGGCCAGACCTGGAATCGAACCAGGGACACAAGGATTTTCAGTCCTTTGCTCTACCAACTGAGCTATCTGGCCAGAGGTATTTGTTGCGAGGCGATATTAAACCGATTGCGGCGGTTTGAGTCAAGTAAAAAGTGGCTTAATTTGGAATACTTTTCGCTTATCCCTGTTAAAAGCATTTAGTTGCTTGAAGGATGCTCAGGTGGTACGTAGCCTGCAGGTTTCGCGCTGCCGGTGCCGAAGAGAAATCGTTCCATTTCATCCTGAAGAAATACCCGCGCATTGGCATCCAGCATGCTCAAACGATACTCATTGATTAGCATGGTTTGATGTTGAATCCAAAGCTGCCAAGCTTCTTTCGAAATCTCTGCATAAACTTTTTTACCCAGTTCCCCTGGATACGGCGGTGTTTCAAAACCTTCGGCTTCTTTCTTTAACTTCGTGCAATGAATTAGTCGTGTCATGAAAGGTTCCTTAATAATTTTTTCACAGGCGCCGGCAAACCAACTTCCTGCGATTGCTGCAGGTTATACCAAATTCTCTGTTCGCTATCCATGATTTTACGAGGCTTAGTTTTTAGCGTAACTAAGGCCGGTAAAATGTCTAAATGAAAATGACTAAACGTATGGCGAAACGGTTCATCTAACTTGACTGTGTTGCTCTGGATTTGAAAACGTTGTCGACAAACAGCATGGATCGCATCTTCATCGGTAAAATTTATAATTTCAGGCAAACTCCACAAGCCGCCCCAAATTCCCACCGGCGGACGTTTTTCGAGTAAGACGCAGTTGGCATTTTGTAAAATGAGTAAAGTAGCTTGGCGTATGGGTAATATTTTTTTAGGTTTTGCGCGCGGTAAGGTTTTTTCAATGCCTAATTGACGCGCAAGACAGAGTTTTTGTAACGGACAGATGTCACAATGCGGTTTACCGCGAATACACACAGTCGCACCCATATCCATCATTGCTTGGGTGTAATCAGCAACCCGGTTGTTTGGCGTCAGCTTTTCTGTGATTTCCCAGAGAGCTGCCGCAGTGTTTTTTTCGCCTGACCATTCTTTAATGGCATGAAATCGTGTGAGGACACGTTTGACATTTCCATCTAAAATCGCAGCGCGTTGTTGAAACGCAATTGCAAGAATTGCACCCGCCGTTGAACGACCGATACCTGGCAGTGATTGCAACTCTTCAAGATCAGCAGGAAACTTGCCTTGAAAATTTTCAGCAATGGATTTTGCGGTGCGATGTAAATTGCGTGCGCGATTGTAATATCCCAAACCAGTCCATAAGTGTAAAACATCATCCTCTTTGGCAAATGCAAGCGACTGCACATCAGGAAAGCGTGCGATAAAACGCTGGAAATAAGGTATTACCGTGACGACTTGGGTTTGTTGCAACATGATTTCTGAAATCCAGACTCGATAAGGGGTTTTGTCATGTTGCCAGGGTAAATCTTTTCGACCGTGACTATCAAACCAGGTTAAGACGAGTTTTTGGAAAGTTGTTGGGGTGGTTATTTTTTTTAGGTTCATGTTTTACCATCATCTAAATTGATACTAGGCTTTTGTAGGGGCGAACCTGTGTGTTCGCCCGTCGGCCTTAATACGCAAATGCCATGTCTTCGGTTGAGAGGGCGAGCACATAGGTTCGCCCCTACAAAAGCCAGATGTGTTTACAAATTTACATTCTAATCCCAGTTAACTCAGCCAACACCCCGCTCTGAACAATACTTTTCGCAGCCGAAATATCCGGTGCAAAGAAACGATCTGTTTCATAAAACGTAACTTGCTCACGCACTACCGCAAATACTTTTTCCAATACCGGCGATGTTGTTAACGGTCGGCGAAATTCAATTCCCTGGCATGCTGCTAATAATTCAATCGCAATAATGCCTTGCGTATTTTCAGCCATCGGTAACAAGCGCCGCGCAGCGAAAGTCGCCATGCTAACATGATCTTCTTGATTTGCAGAAGTTGGCAGACTATCTACACTGGCAGGATGAGACAGTGATTTGTTTTCGCTAGCGAGTGCCGCAGCCGTTACTTGGGCCATCATAAAGCCTGAATTAACACCGGCTTTTTTCACCAAAAATGGCGGCAAATGACTGAAGTGCGGATCCATTAATACTGCCACACGTCGTTCCGATAATGCGCCAATTTCGGCAAGACTAATTGCTAAAGTATCTGCAGCCATTGCGACAGGTTCAGCATGAAAATTTCCGCCAGAAATAATTTCATTATCATCAGCAAACACCAGTGGATTGTCAGAAACCGCATTCGCTTCTGTTAATAAAGTGTCTTGCGTAAATAAAATATTCGCCAAACAAGCCCCCATCACTTGCGGCTGACAGCGCATTGAATAAGGATCTTGTACGCGTGTGCAATGTTGATGTGAAGCATGAATTTCGCTGGGAGTGAGTAACTCACGTATCCATTTTGCAACAGTGATTTGAGTCGCATGACCACGAACTTGTTGAATACGATCATCAAAAGGTTTGTAACTACCCAGTGTTGCATCGACAGTCATTGCACCTGTCACAATGGCTGCAATGAAATTATTTTTAGCCGCTAATAAGCCAAGCAATGCAACTGCAGTTGACGCTTGCGTACCATTCAATAATGCTAAGCCTTCTTTAGGTGCAAGTGTCAACGGTTCCAATTTTGCGAGTTTTAATCCATCTATTGCAGATATTATTTTTCCCTGATGGCGAGCTTCACCTACACCCAATAATGCAGCGCTCATGTGCGCAAGTGGTGCAAGATCGCCTGATGCGCCGACGGATCCTTGTGATGGGATGCAAGGATAAATCTTTTCATTAAACAAACGAATTAATGCATCAATTGTTTGCATGCGGACACCTGAATAGCCGCGTGCCAAGCTATTTATTTTTAAAGCAAGAATCAGACGAACAATTTTATCTGAAAACAATTCACCCGTTCCTGCTGCATGTGAAAACACAATACTACGTTGCAGTGTTTCTAAATCAGCGGTGTCAATTCGTGTATTAGCTAATGAGCCAAAACCCGTATTAATGCCGTAAACAGTTTTGTCTTCTGCAATAATATCAATAACCGTTTTTTCGCTCGCGTAAATGGCTTCAAAACATTGTTTATCTAATTGAATTTCTGTTTCTTCGTTTAATAATTTTTCGAAATCAGAAAAAATTAATTGACCGGGTTTTAAAATAAACTTAACCATGAAAATATTGTCCTTGTTATTGTTAACTTGTCCTGCTGTTTAAATATTTTCGATTGAGAGGGCGAACACATAGGTTCGCCCCTACCCTATGCGTTAAAAAATCATTGGCAATTGCAAATGATTTTCACGTGCACACTCAATCGCAATATCATATCCTGCATCCGCGTGTCGCATTACACCGGATGCCGGATCATTCGTCAAAACACGTTCTAAACGTTTCGCAGCAGCAGGTGTCCCATCCGCCACAATCACGACACCGGAGTGCTGAGAATACCCAATCCCAACGCCGCCACCGTGATGAATGCTGACCCAAGTTGCACCGCTGGCGCAATTTAACAGTGCATTCAATAGCGGCCAGTCAGCGACGGCATCCGATCCATCTTGCATGTTTTCAGTTTCGCGATTGGGACTTGCGACAGAACCGGTATCTAAATGATCACGACCAATCACAATCGGTGCTTTCAATTCACCGTTTGCAACCATTTCATTAAATGCTAAACCTAATCGCGCGCGATCACCTAATCCTACCCAACAAATGCGCGCCGGTAATCCTTGAAATTGAATGCGTTCTTTTGCCATATCTAACCAATGATGCAAGTGTGGATTATTAGGAATTAATTCTTTCACTTTCGCATCGGTTTTATAAATATCTTCAGGATCGCCAGATAATGCAACCCAACGAAATGGTCCTACACCACGACAAAATAATGGACGAATATAAGCAGGCACAAAACCGGGAAAATCAAACGCATTTTCAACACCTGTTTCTTTCGCCATTTGCCGAATATTATTGCCATAATCAAAGGTCGGAATTCCTTGGTTGTGAAACGCAAGCATCGCTTGCACTTGAATTGCCATGGATTCTTTTGCGGCTTTAATAACTTTGTCAGGATTAGATATGCGAAGTTCTGCAGCTTTTTCTAATGTCCAGCCACGCGGTAAATAACCATTCAGAGGATCATGCGCACTGGTTTGATCTGTCACTAAATCAGGTCGCACGCCACGCTTAACAAGTTCAGGAAAAATATCCGCAGCATTCGCTGCCAAGCCGACAGAAATCGATTTTTTTTCAAGACAGGCTTTTTGGATAATCAAAAGTGCTTCATCTAAATTAGCTGCTTGCACATCGAGATATTTTGTTTCAAGACGACGTTGAATTCGTTTTGGATCACATTCAATAGCAAGCATCGAAGCACCTGCCATCGTCGCTGCAAGCGGCTGTGCTCCGCCCATGCCACCTAAGCCGCCAGTTAAAATCCATTTGCCGTTGAGATTTCCTGCATAATGTTTGCGGCCCGCTTCAGCGAAAGTTTCATACGTGCCTTGCACAATGCCTTGGCTGCCGATATAAATCCACGAGCCCGCAGTCATTTGACCATACATCATCAAACCTTTTTTATCGAGCTCATGAAAATGTTTCCAGGTCGACCAGTGTGCGACTAAATTGGAATTCGCAAGCAAGACACGAGGCGCATCCACGTGTGTTTTAAACACACCAACTGGTTTACCTGATTGAATTAATAATGTTTCATCGGGATTTAAATGCGTGAGTGTTTCAACAATTTTATCAAAACATTTCCAGTCCCGGCAAGCACGACCGATACCGCCGTAAACGACTAAATCACCGGGAATTTCTGCCACTTGTGCATCTAGATTATTCATCAGCATGCGTAACACAGCTTCTATTTGCCAATTTTTTGCAGTGAGTGTTGTGCCGTGCGCGGCGCGAATATGCCGTGATGGATCATGACGTAATGTGGTTGATTGCAAAGCGATGTCTCCTGACTATTTCGGATAAAAATAAGATTACCAATGTTTTGAATGATGATGGTGATGAACAATTTCATAAATTAAATTTGCGGCTAATTTTGCAGTGCGTTGATCGATATCATAACGCGGAGATAATTCAGCAATGTCATAGCTTGCGACTTTACCTGAAGCGGCTAATTGTCGTACCAAGGGAATGATATGCCAAGGCCATAATCCCAAAGGTTGAATTGCACTCACACCCGGTGCGGCTGCTGCCGCAAATACATCTAAACAAAGGCTTAAATAAACAATTTCATTTTGATCAATAACGCGATCAATAAAATCGATACTTTTTTCAAGTAAGCCCATGTGTAAGTCATCAGCCCAAATCACCTGACTGTTATAACTTTTGGCGGTTTCAAGCAACAAGCGAATGTTGCCGGCGTGTTGAATGCCAACGCAGTTGTAATCAAAGCGGCGATTTGCCGATCGATGCGCTTCTGCGATTTGCAAAAACGGTGTGCCTGAGCTGCCTTTGTGTTCGGGTAATAAAGGACGCATATCAAAATGCGCGTCGAAATTAATGATGCCTAAATTTTGGGCGGGAAATGTTTTAGCAATGCCTTGGTAGTGTCCCCATGCCAATTCATGACCGCCGCCCATCACAATCGGTGTGACGCCTTGTTGCAATAAAATAGCAACAACATCACCTAAGGCATGTTGAGTCGCCTCGAGATCATCATCGGGACAGACAATTGTACCAGCGTCATAACAAAAAAAATCTTGTTTTTGAATGGGTAGCTTGGCTAACGCTTGGCGAATAGCACCAGGGCCTTCTTTTGCGCCCACACGACCTTGATTGCGGCGAATGCCTTCATCGCATTTAAAACCAATTAAAGCGAATGTTTGTTGGTGGTTGTCGGCTACGTCATTATCTTGCAAGTTAAGCATTTGCATAATTTGAAAAAAAGAAGACGCGGGCGGGGTATCGGCACGTCCCTGCCATTGGGTTTGATCGGGTGGGAGATAACGGCTATTCCAGCTCATTGTTTTTTTACACCAAATTTAAATAATACTAGGTAGAATCACTTCAGGCAGTTCAATTGTAAAGGGCTTCATAGATGAATAACAAGCGATGGGATGCGTTATGGATAAATAGTTTGATTGCAACAATGCAAACTAATGGGGAAGCGTATGGGTTAATACCCGAGGGCGGGTTGGCGGTCAAAGATGGAAAAATTGCCTGGATAGGCGTGATGCGAGAATTACCTGGCCGGCCGGAAGAATTGGCAGATCAGGTTTTTTCGGCTAATAGGCATTGTATTACGCCGGGGCTGATCGATTGTCATACCCATTTGGTTTATGCCGGGAATCGCAGTCATGAATTTGAAATGCGTTTGCAAGGCGCAACTTATGAAGAGATTGCACGTCAGGGTGGTGGTATTCGTTCTACGGTGAAGGCGACACGCGACGCATCAGAAGAAGAATTATTTTTGCAAAGTATTAAGCGTGCTCGAACTATGTTGGCAGGCGGCGTGACGACTCTGGAAATAAAATCAGGTTATGGTTTGGATTTAGAAACAGAATTAAAAATATTACGCGTTGCAAAACGGATTGAAGACGCGCTCGCAATCACGGTGATAAAAACATTTTTAGGCGCACATACTGTACCGCTGGAATATCAAGGTCGCGCGGATCAGTATATTGATTTTGTGTGTGGAGAAGTTTTGCCACGGGTTGCTGAACAACAATTGGCAGAAGTAGTTGATGTTTTTTGTGAAACGATTGGATTTACTTATGCGCAGACTGAAAAAGTGTTTAAAACCGCGCAACAGTATGGTTTGGCAATCAAATGTCATGCTGAGCAATTAAGTGATTCAGGTGGCGCTGTGTTGGCGTCAAACTACCAAGCATTGTCGGTAGATCATTTGGAATTTTTGTCTTTGCAAGGCGTGCAGGCATTGGCAAAAACCGGGACAGTTGCAGTCTTGCTGCCGGGAGCGTTTTATTTTTTACGTGAAAAACAGATGCCGCCAATTGAATTGTTGCGCCAGCACAATGTGCCGATTGCCATTGCAACCGATTGCAATCCGGGCACCTCACCGGTGACGTCGTTATTATTGATATTAAATATGGCATGTACTTTATTTAAATTAACGCCAGAAGAAGCATTGGCAGGCGTGACGCGTCATGCGGCGCAAGCATTAGGATTGCAAGAGAGTCTAGGCACGCTGTCGGTTGGAAAAGCGGCTGATTTTGTGGTGTGGGATGTGCAGCATCCGGCGGAATTGGCTTATTACGTTGGAATGAATTCTTGTTTGCAGATTGTGAAGCGGGGTGAGGTCGTTGCGACGGCGCACTGCGGTTAAGTGCGTCATTCCCACCTTCGCGGGAATGACACACTTAACTTAATGACAGTGAGTGTGGTGACAGGGCGCGCTGACAGATTTACGCATCAATCGTCGTTCTGCTCGTGCCGATATTTTGCAGTAATTCTTTGACACTAATGACATTCCCATACAAAGGCTGTAATGCAGCTAAAAATGCATTATGAACACTTTGAGCTGGGATAATCATGTTGTTAAATTCTAGGTTCTTGGTTGCGCAAGCATCATGTAACACTGTGCAGCCAAAACCTAAATCATAAGCCGCACGCACTGTTGCATCGACACAAAGATGTGTCATCATGCCGGCAATAATCAAATGGTTAATTTGATTTTTGATTAGGTGATTTAACAAAGTGGTGTCTTTAAAGCTGTTTGGATAGTGTTTTTTAACGATAGTTTCATTGCGCAGCGGTTGAACGCTTGAATGAAATTCCACGCCTTTCGTGCAGGGTAAGAAGAAAACTGCATCAGGGCGGGTCGAAATTTGTTGGACGTGTATGACAGGTAATTGCTTAGCGCGATACATTTGCAGCGCTTCCTGCGCTTTTTGGCAAGTTTCGACACTTTTTTCAAGCGGCATTCTGCCATTTGGAAAATAGTCATTTTGAAACTCGATCAAGAGGAGTGCGGTGTTCATTTTGAATTCCTTTCATCATGATATCAATCCACTATTAAATCGATTTTTGTTAGATTACGCAATAGGTTATCATCAGCTTCTTAACATTGGTCGATAAATAATGTCATTAGAATTATTAGAAACTACTAAAATTTGTGCAGCCATTGAGCCTGAAAATTTATCTCGGTTAGCTAACCTTCAGCTATTTGATACACTTGATTCAACGAATTCGTACTTATTGGAACAATCAAAATCAGGTGCTCCTCGCGGTTCAGTGTGTTTTGCTGAAGAGCAAACCAAAGGACGTGGCAGATTAAATAGGGCCTGGTTTTCTTCGGGCGGAATGAATATTGCCTGTTCGATGCTCTGGCGATTTCCAGATGCTACACCCGATGTGTCAGGATTAAGTATTGCTGTCGGCGTCATGGTATCGAATGTGTTACGAAAATATGGCGTAAAGTCTGGCATCCAATTGAAATGGCCAAATGATGTGTTAGTGGATAATCGTAAATTGGCGGGCATTTTGCTGGAGCGCAGCGAGCTTTCTAGTGTTGTCATTGGTATTGGATTAAATCTGGATGTGGCTGCACGTGATGAAAAAAACTGGATTGATCTAGCAGAAATTACCGGACAGAAAGCATCGCGAAATTATATTGCGGGATTGTTGGTAAATGAATTACTCGAAAAATTACCAGTGTTTGAGGCGCGAGGTTTGTCGGTATTTATGTCCGACTGGGAAAAACATGATGCGTTGCTGGATAAGCCCATAACCGTACATACCCCGACAAAACAACTTATTGGCGTGATGCGAGGGATTAATGAGCGCGGTGAATTGCTCCTGGAAAATGAATCAGGAGAGATGCAGTCATTTTGTTATGGGGAAGTGAGTGTCCGGGCGTATGCACCGGAGGACTGAGGGATCGACATGCGTACTTTTCTACAAATCAAAACAGATGCTAAGTTGACTGGATACCGCGGACA
>JBDTIZ010000165.1:0-5359 GCA_039936115.1 Gammaproteobacteria bacterium | reverse complement strand
CGCGGCTTGTCCGCGGTATCCAGTCAACTTGGCCTTGATATCAAGAATCTGGTTAGCTGTTTATATTTTTATTTTTTCATCCTACTCAACAACTCATGAACTTCCTCATCCTCAGCCTGGAGAAAATTTTCATACCACGCCCCTACCGCGTTAAAATTAGTCACTTGCAGAGGACAAACCATCACATCAGCGATTTTAGCCATTTCTCTACATGTTCCCACTTCAGCCACCGGAACTGCGATTATAATCTGTGCTGGTTTTAATTCTCGTAAAGCATTCACAGCCGCGCGCATGGTTGCGCCCGTTGCAATCCCGTCATCGACTAAAATAACAGTTTTCCCTTCTAATTCAGGAAATGGTTTGACACCGCGATATTTTTTTTCACGGCGTTTTAATTCTAATCGTTCCGCATTAATTTCATCTTGAATGGCGGAATAATCTAGATTTAAATCGCGTACGATATCTTCATTAAGAACCGTAATATCCCCCATCGCAATCGCGCCCATTGCAAGTTCTTCATGCCACGGCACACCTAATTTTCTCACAATAAAAACATCGAGCATCAAATGAAGCGCTTGAGCAATTTCAAAGGCAACGGGTACACCGCCACGTGGCAATGCCAACACAATTACATCCTGTCGATTTTTATAGGCTGTGAGTTGTTCAGCTAAAACCTTGCCGGCTTCATAGCGATCAAAAAAACGATCCATTAATGACTTCCTTGTTAAGAATTTTTTTGGCTGAAAAGAAAACACTAATACAAGATTGAGGGGGCGGTAAACAACAATTTCTAACTGTCATACTGAATATCTCTCTGCCACTCCGCATTTTAAACCACTGTCACGTCGCACTTTAACTCCTGTCACCCCGCACTTGTTGCGGGGTCCGGGCTTTAAATAATAAAAAATACATTATTATTTTTTATTATCATTTTTTAATGACTCTTTTATATTTTAAATTCCGGACCCCGCAACAAGTGCGGGGTGACAGTGAGTTAAAGTGCGGGGTGAGAATGAGTAAAAGCGCGGGTGACAGTAAGTTAAAGTGCGAGGTGATAGCGGATTAAAATGCCGGATGACAGTGGCGTTGGCGTCGTTTTACAAGGACTGGGAGGAGGAATAAAAAGGCTTTGTCCGTACTATACTGCTCACCTAACAACACGAATTAATTCCCCCTTCACATACAAGCTAAGCAAAATTTATGATATCTTCGTGTGTAATCCAGAACACCACAGGAACACCATGAAACAATTTGGTTATACGGTCATTACTTTATTGCTCTTGTCTCTCATGACGCATAGCGCTGCGAATGGAACAGACAAAAGCCACCTCGTTCCGCCCGAGGCACCCGAAATTGTTTCCGCACCGCCACCTGTAGCACCATCCGTTGCCTCAATACCGCCGCCTCCGCCCCTTGAAGAACCCAAACCATCCGCCGAGGGACGTTTATGGAATTTACAGGATGCTGATATTTTAAGCATCATTAACGAAGTATCACTGGAAACTGGCAAAAATTTTGTCGTAGATCCCCGAGTCAGTGGAAAAATCTCCTTAGTTTCAAGCAAACCCATTAAACCTAATGAAGTTTATCAAATCTTTCTTTCGGTTCTAGAGTTACTCGGTTACTCAGCCATTCCATCGGGCAATGTTGTCAAGATTGTGCCCAACATGGAAAGTGGTGAATTTGCTACCAAAGTTGCGACCAGCACAAACCCTGGCCGCGGAGATGAAGTTGTCGTCCGCATCATTCGATTAGAAAATGTATCCGCCAATCAATTAATTCCCGTTTTAAGACCACTGCTACCTCAATGGAGCAATATTTCAGCCTACACACCCGGCAACGTATTAATCGTATTAGGTCGTGCAGCGAACATCTCGCGCATCGTCGCCATCGTTCGTAACATTGATCAAACCTCTGCAAATGATATCGATGTCGTCCCACTACACCAAGCCTCTGCCGCGCAACTGGTAGCTGTTTTAAATAATTTACAAACTGCCGCACGCTCAAGCGGTGACACACCTCAAGTTTCAATCGCGGCCGATGAGCGCAGTAACAGTGTTTTGTTAAGTGGTAATAAAGGTGCACGATTACACATGAAATATTTGATTTCGCATCTTGATACGCCATCAGGCGGAGCACAAGGCAACACAGAAGTGGTTTATCTTCGCTATTTACAAGCAGCAAAATTTGCACCGCTTTTAGGTAAGATCGCACAAAACATGTTAGGTAAAAATGGCAGCCTAGACAGCTCCAATGCGCCTTCCGCAACCGCTTCCGTTTCTGTAAATAATTCCGTTGGCAGCGATCAAAAATCTGTTTCTGCGAAAGAACCCGAAAATAAAACCAATATCCAAGCAGAACCTAATACAAATGCAATTATCATCACGGCCGCGCCTGCCATGATGACGGCGTTAAACTCCATTATTGCTAAACTAGATATTCGCCCCGCTCAAGTATTGGTTGAAGGCATTATTGTAGAAATTGATGAAGGAAATTTAAGAAACCTAGGCATTCAATGGGGCACACTTGGATCCATAACGCCTGCCAATGTGCAGCAAGCTACAAACCCCTCACAGCCTTTATCCGCCACTAGCTTTCCACCACTTGGCGCGGGTAATATAGGTATTATTCCGCATACTGATATTGCAGCGATTCTAAGTTTTCTGGAAAGTAAATCAGGCACAGATATTTTATCAACGCCGTCGATTGCTGTGTTAGATAATCAAAAAGCGTTACTTGAAATTGGCCAAGATGTGCCGATGCAAACAGGATCTTATGCAACAACCGGCGGAGCAAATACGGTAACACCATTTAATACCATTGAAACAAAACCCGTCACATTAAAATTAATCGTCACACCACAAATCAACCTTGGCACTGCTGTTCGACTGATTATCGATTTGAAAAATGATTCGTTACAAAATCCAAATTCGCCCGGATTAACACCTATCATTAACACAAGTTCAATTAAAAATTCTGTCATTATCAATAGTGAAGACGTATTAGTGCTGGGCGGTTTAATTAGCAATAGCGTGACTGAAACCATCAACAAAGTTCCTTTTCTCGGTGATTTACCGATTGTTGGGCAATATTTATTTTCACAAAAAAATCGTCAAGTTCAAAAACGCAATCTGCTAGTTTTCATCAAACCCACTATTTTACGAACACCGATGGATTCGTCGATGATTACCAATACTAAATACGATAACATTCGAAACGTCCAAATCAACTACCCTGAAGGCGTGGAAAAAACACCCCAAAAAGCTCCATTTGTTTTACCTCCCTGGAAAGTTCGTCATGGCGAACTGCCTAAACCTTTTGAGAACACGCCTTAATGGCGGCGATCAATCCCATTCCTTTCGCGTTTGCAAAACGCTTTGGTGTTTTGTTCGTGGGTCTTGAAAATAATCAGGCAAAAATAATTTATCGCAACAACCCTAGCATCACAGTATTGAATGAATTACGTCGATACTTAAACGTACCTTTAGTTCTTGAAAACGTAGACGATGAAAAATTCAATAAATTATTAGTTAAAAATTATGAGACTGATAGCAGTACTGCCATGCTGATGGCGGAAGATTTAGGTGAATCAATGAATTTACAGGATTTGATTCACGAATTACCGAAAGCTGAAGATTTACTTGAGCGACAAGACGATGCGCCGATTATTCGATTGTTGAATGCACTTTTGAGTGAGGCTATTAAAGAAGGCGCATCGGATGTTCATATTGAAACATTTGAATCGCGAGTGATGGTTAGATTTCGTGTCGATGGTGTGTTGCGCGAAGTGCTTGAACCACAGCGTATTATTGCACCGCTCATCGTGTCACGCATTAAGGTCATGGCTAAATTAGACATCGCCGAAAAACGTTTACCGCAAGATGGTCGCATCACGTTACGCATCGCCGGGCGCGCCGTTGACGTGCGTGTGTCGACGATGCCGACGAGTCATGGTGAGCGCGTTGTGTTGCGTTTATTGGATAAACAATCGGCGCGTCTTGATATGTCGCATTTGGGTATGATGCCTGACACGCTCGATTTAATGAAAAAATTAATTAACATGCCGCACGGCATTATTTTAGTCACAGGACCCACGGGTTCTGGTAAAACAACTACGTTATATGCAGCACTCACCACGCTCAACAATCAAACTCGAAATATTTTAACGGTAGAAGATCCGATCGAATATGATTTACCCGGCATCAGTCAAACTCAAGTTAACTACAAAGTGAATATGACGTTTGCTAAAGGCTTGCGTTCTATTTTGCGACAAGATCCTGATGTGGTAATGATTGGAGAAATTCGTGATGTGGATACTGCACAAATTGCAATTCAAGCGAGTCTCACCGGCCATTTAGTTTTATCGACTTTGCATACCAACAGTGCAATTGGTGCGATTACGCGATTAGATGATATGGGAATTGAACCTTTCTTATTATCTTCCAGTTTGATTGGTGTACTCGCGCAACGATTGCTTCGGTTACTGTGTGTTGAATGTAAAAAACCTGTGAAGGCTGATGAAATGGAATGCGCACTCATGGGTGTTCCTGAGAATGCTACACCGACAATTTATCATCCTGTCGGTTGCCCAAGCTGTCGCAATACGGGTTACAGTGGGCGCAGTGGTGTTTATGAATTAATTGCTATTGATGATCGATTACGCACGATGATTCATGATCGCCAGCCTGAACCTGAATTAAAAAAATATGCACGCACACTTTTTCCAACGATTAGACAAGATGGTTATAATCGCGTTTTGGCTGGTCATACTTCGCTTGAAGAAGTTTTGCGAGTGACTAGTGATGAATAAGGTATAACATGGCAGCATTTCATTACACTGCGATCAATGCCTCTGGTGAAAAACAAAAAGGTATTGTTGAAGCAGAATCTGAAAAACAAGCAAGACAAGTTATCCGCGATCGCGGATTAACGCCGCTTGAGTTGAAAGCTGCTCATGAAAAAAAATCAACTAGCAAAACATCTCCTTACAAAATTTCACGCAAAGCAGGCATGAGCACTAAAGAATTAGCGCTGATGACGCGCCAATTTGCAACACTGCTTGCGGCTGGATTACCGATTGAAGAAGTGTTAGCGGCTGTTGCTGAACAAACAGAAAAACCGCGTAGTAAAGGATTAATTTTATCGGTACGAAGCAAAGTGTTAGAAGGTCATGCATTGGCTTCGGCATTGCGTGAATTTCCTTCTGCGTTTAATAATTTATATTGCTCGACAGTGTCGGCGGGTGAAAAGTCTGGGCATTTAGACATCGTGTTGCAACGCTTAGCGGATTACACCGAACAACAATATGAAATGCGTCAGAAAATCGCGCATGCGTTGATTTATCCTATTATTATGGTTT
>JBDTIZ010000164.1:0-2722 GCA_039936115.1 Gammaproteobacteria bacterium | reverse complement strand
GCTTTCTCAAGAGTGTTTAATATCTATGCTGACTTACCGGATGCTAGTGCGCCTTCGCGGGAATGACAGATCTAGGCACCCTAATATATTCAATAAGATATCGTGTAAAATTTTTTTCATACTAATGTTAAGTTATAATAATATATTCATATAGCGTTGTTTAAAATAAAGGGAGAGGTATATGTTTTTTAACCGAGATAATGATTCAAAAATAGATGGAACAAAACCGTTGCTTGACGATGAGAAAGCGAGCCTCTCAGAAAATGATCCATCAATAACTCAGAAATCAGTCATTCTTAAGGAAAAATTAGAAGCCTTGTTAGAAGTGCTCCAAAAATATCTACCGAAAGAAAAATTTCTAGCAAAAAATACAAGTGAGGTCGCAGCAAATAAAAAATTTAATGCAGCCTTGCATCGAACGAGAAGTCAGTTAGCACTTATAAATTTCATGAAACGAGAACAAGCCGATGAAGTGAAAAGCACAGAACCTAATATAGATCATCTTTCCGCTCAAGCTGCTATTTTTGCTAAATATGATAATGAAGCCAAAGAGGCTCCAGCAGGGGAAATGAACAATTACACGACATATCACAGCATACACCGTCATTACGGTGATATTAGGCATAAAAAAGAAGTGCTGCTGGACTTTATTGGAGAAGAAGATCTGAACATCGAGTCGAAAAGTACACGCGAGTTAATGAAAATAGCTACAACGGAAGCTATCATAGCTTTTGTAAAAGACTATATTGACTTACTCACAAAATTTGTAATAAATCATCGACGCAATCCAACTTCAGATCATGCAAAAAACTCTGCTGAACAATTAGTTCGCGAAGCCACTCTCTTCAATGGGTTGAATTTAGAGTTGGACCTGGCATTCCTGGGGGACAGACATTTAAAAAATGATTTAATCAAAGCAATAGGAACAAAAAAAATAGGCGACTTTTTTGATGATCAAGCAAAAGATCTTTTTAACAAAACGTTTACATCAGAGCATATCCCAAAATTAATTTAATCGTTTAGTTTAATAGTTAGAGCAATAGCTTTATCACTTTCCGGCTTAAGCACAACTACCTTCGTGCTTGGCTCTGACATCATAGATAATGAATTTTTATAAAATAAATATTTATTAAGTGAAATCGTAGCATCAAGTGTCATTCTCTTAAAATTCGGACTAGAATTAGAATCACCATAAGATATGTTTTGTTGATAAATCATTATTAATTGTATTTCTAGTTCTTTTAACCACTCTTCATCCATGCCATTGCCCTCGGCAAACATAGACAAGTAAAGCATATCATCCCCTACAAGTTTGTTGGCACACGACATACCTGCTGTTATTAATTGTTCGGCTGCTTCACGAGTTGTAATGATTCCTGGTTTAGCTGATAGATAATCTATGACATAAACGACCATACCTATTAACTCGCTTTTTGTTGGCAATTTAAATTTATATTTTAGTCTTTCCATATAAGAACCACATTCTTCTTTAATAACATCTAACGCTTCTTTTATATAACCGCTTCTTATTAAAAAATCAGCAATGTTAATTCGATTCTCTTGATTTAATAGGGTAAATAAGACATCGTGCAGAAAATTCTCTGTATCCTCCACTTCCTCAATCTCAGTGATAAATCGGATAAAATCATTAATACTAATAATTCTACTTTCAAGCGTCATCTTCAGGTCAGAGAGCTTTTCATCTGAATCCATGTACTCCCAAATAATAGGATTGATTCGCTGAATAAATTCTTTTATGAAAAAATGTTTGATTTGGGATTTCAATGTTTTATTTGTTATACAATTCTTATTATCAAAACACATTTTATTGACAACGCGTTTTATTTTATACTCTATCACTTTGTTATAATCATCAATTAAACGCTTAAACGGTCCATACAATCTTGCCAGACCTGGTAATCCAGCAGGCGAAATAACATAGAAACTATTTTTTAATTGTCTATCCATATCAACCTGAGGAAGAATGAGTAAGACACCCATTTTTTTATCATGATGAAATTGCTCTAATTTTTGAAAAAGCAATCCCATCTGTGTATTGAATCTATCGATAGACACTCGCACATCGTTTTTAGCACACTGATATATGTGATCTTTTTTAAGTAAACATCGCTTGATAGTGTATTTTTGACTTTCATCTAGTAAGACTTTTTCTTCAATAGAATTTGTTTTTTCTAAGCGCTTATTGAGTTTTCTTAAGTGTCTATTCTCAATAGTAACGTTTCTATTTTCTGAAATAATAATACCTTTTAATTTAAAAATAGAATCTGATATAAAGTTCTTAATCTCTTTCGCACCGAATGTATCTAATTTAAAGCAATTGGCGAGCTTTATGGAAACTTGCTCAATTACTTGATTATCGATTTCGATTTCTTCAAAAGCAGATTCCGAATGGTCAGCTTCAAGTACTAGATCTTTATTCGTTTTCAATTCACTTTGGGTTGATAAAATATCATCACTGGATTTGCTAACATTAGAAAGCATAGAAACGATCGTGTGATTGGAGCTGCGAATTGAGGTGTTACTACTCACAGTATCGATCGAACCATAACCACTGACAGTGGTCGATGTGGATGACCTTGAGCTACTCATATATCCTCCTGGAGATATTTATCATTTCACTATGATTATGATTGTTAGTTACTATAAGAGAGGAAGCTTAAGAAAATCTTAAGTGTTAAAACACTATCATCAGTTTTATTGC
>JBDTIZ010000163.1:0-4051 GCA_039936115.1 Gammaproteobacteria bacterium | reverse complement strand
ATCATTGTGACACATCCCGCAAGTACGGGCATGACGGCCAGCAAGAGAAATGCTGTGACTAACCAACTCCAAACAAACATGGGCAGCTTAAACCAGGTCAATCCCGGTGCGCGCATATTGAAAATAGTGACGACGATATTCAATGCGGCCATGATCGATGAAGCACCCATCATATGGATGGAAAAAATAAAAAAGTCTGTGCTTTTTGGACCATACATCGTGGATAACGGTGCATAGAAAGTCCAGCCAAAATCAGGCGCTGGGCCACTCATAAGCATTGTGCTTATTAGCATTGAGAAAGCAAACGGTAACAACCAAAAACTCCAATTATTCAATCGGGGCAATGCCATATCAGGTGCGCCAATCATCATCGGAATTAACCAATTCGCAAGGCCGGCCATTGCTGGCATGATCACGCCGAACACCATGATCAATCCATGCATGGTCGTCATTTGATTGAAATATTCTGGATCCATAAGAACTTTGCCGGGTTCGAATAACTCAATGCGAATAAGAATCGCCATGAAGCCGCCAATGAACAACATGATAAGACTGAAGGTGAGATACAACGTTCCAATATCTTTGTGATTAGTGGTCAACAACCAACGCTTAAAACCTTTTGCTGGCCCATGATGTTCATGTTCATCACCATGTGCGCTGTCGTGACTTGTTATGGCTTCACTCATGAGAATTCGCTCCACTTTTTTCTACTTTGATTAAGATTTGTCGATGTTACCGCCAAAAATATGTTTTACGCCTACATCCAGCGCTTGATTCCCTCTGTCACCCCGCACTTGTTGCGGGGTGACAGTGTCTCCATGACTTATGTGTTCGTTCCTATAATTTATTTCAATCGAGCTTTAGCAATATCCGCAGGCTGTACAACTAATGGATATTTATGTTTCGCATTCATTGCATCGTTGCCCCACGCTTGGCGTGTATACGTTATTATTTCTGCTAAAGTCTTATTATCTAACTGTTCGCCAAAAGGTTGCATTGCGGTGCCTGGCACGCCTTTCAACACAAACATAATGTCCGCTTCCAGTGGGCCCGTGACAACACGGCTGTTTTTCAACGCTGGGTAAGTTGGCAGCATGCCCTCGCCTTTCATCTGATGACACATCGCACAATTTTTTTCATACTGCATTTTACCCGCAGTGAGCAATTCTTTTTCTGGCAGTGGACCCTGCAGAGCTTTTTGTGCCTGGGCAATGCTTTCGGGTTGGTGCTCTTTCACCCATTTATCAAAATCAGCTTGCGAAACCACTTTAACAACAATTGGCATAAATCCATGGTTGATACCACATAACTCACCGCATTGGCCGCGATAAGTACCTATTGTCGTCGAGTAAATCCAGTTTTCATTGATAAATCCTGGGATTGCATCTTGTTTGACACCGAGCTCAGGCACCCACCAAGCGTGAATCACATCATCGGCTGTCACAAGCAACCTGACTTTCGTGTTTACCGGAATAACAATGGAGTTATCAACTTCTAAAAGAAACCATTCATTTTTTGGTTTTTTACTATCATAAACTTGCTCTGGCGGTGTTGAAAGAACACTGAAAAAGCTGACGCCTTGGTCAAGATATTCGTATTTCCACTTCCATTGGTAGCCGGTTACTTTAATCGTGAGCTTAGCGTCGTCAGTATTATGAATATGCTGTAACACAATGGTTGCGGGCACCGCCAGTGCAACCAAGATTAAAAAAGGAATGGTAGTCCAAAGAATCTCAACCCAGAGATGCTCATGAAAATGAGCCGCTTTTGCACCTTTGGATTTACGGTATTTGATCAACGAAAAAATCAAAACACCGAAGACAAGAAACCCAATCACACAGCAAATATAAAAAGCAGCCATGTGTAAGTTGTAAATTTCGTGACTAATAGGCGACACACCGTAAGGCATATTAATGCCTGGTGTTGCGTATGCTGTTACCGTTAAAAAACAAATACTAAGAAAGAGAGCTATTCGACTGAGACAATGCTGCATAGATAAACCTTTTTCGTGATATTTTCTGCTGCTAAATGCGCCCCAATTAAACCATATTTCTTAAATAACACAAGTATAAAGATTAAATTTTGTCGGTCAGACCTATTGTCTGGCGTGGGTTATATCAAAGTTTGGCGGCATTAAACGTTTGCATTCGATCAAAATCGCTATAAAATGTGCGGCGACCTACAGCATAAAAAAGCATTTTGACAAGGGACAGCTTCGTGAATAAATTCATTAGACAATTTTTATCCAAGAAAAGAAATGTAGTCATTCTTGGAGTTCTAGTAGTGGCGGCCGTCAGCGCTGCGAGTTACACCATCATGGGCATCAATAAAAACGTGCAGCAAATGACTGCGATACCTGACGCTGCAGAAACACCCTACTACCCAGAATATCCGCCCGTCAACACAACTGGCAAAGATCCGGCTCAAATCAAACGTGGTGAATATATCGCTAAAGCGGGCGATTGCATTGCTTGTCATACTAACTCTCTAGAAAAGGGCAAGCCATTTGCAGGCGGACTGCCGATGCAAACACCTTTCGGTATTATTTATTCGCCGAACATTACCCCAGACAAAGAAACGGGGATGGGTCATTGGACCTTAGATCAATTTGTTAAAGCTATGCATAAAGGCATATCGCCCAAAGGTTATTATTACTACCCGGCTTTTCCTTATCTTTATTTCAACAAAATTACGCTTAATGATTTGAAAGATTTGAAAGCGTATTTAGACAGCATTCCTCCTGTCCGCCAAAAGAATTTAGCCAATAAAATGGTTTGGCCATTCAATCAACGTTTAATGCAATTGCCATGGCGCCTGTTATTTTTCCATCCGAATGCAACTTATGAAGCCGTTCCGCAAGAAACTGAAGAATGGAAGCGTGGCGCTTATTTAGTAGAAGGTCTGGGACATTGCGCGATGTGTCACTCACCGTCTTATCATATTTTGAGTGAAAACTTATCTTTAGGCGCGCCAATTCGTAAATTCGATTTGACGGGAAATAAAATTCAAGGCTATCTCGCGCCAAATATTTCTAAAGCAAATATAGGGGCAGTGCCTGATCAAGAAATTATTGATGTCTTCAAAAAAGATGTCTTAATTGGCGGGGGCAAGCTGGAAGGACCGATGCTGGAAGTCAATCATAATAGCTTGACTCACTTGACAGATACGGATTTGAAATCCATCGTAATCTATTTAAAATCGGTGCAAAGTGTCTCGCCGCCGAAACCGACGGGCGCTAAAGCGGGTAAAGCATTATATGAAAACTATTGCTCGGGCTGTCATGAAGCAGGCGCCGGCGGTGCACCGAAATATGGTGACGGTGCAAGCTGGACACCTATTTTAAAGACCGGGATGAATACAGTTTATAACAATGCAATTAAAGGTATTAATGGTATGCCCGCTAAAGGAACGTGTATTTCTTGTAGCGATCAAGACATTAAACAAGCAGTTGATTATATGGTAGCTGCGATGTTGGGACCTGACGGTAAGATTGTGAGCGTGACGCCGGTGAAAAAATTAACGATTGCGGATGGTAAAGCGATTTACGACACCAATTGCAGTGTTTGCCATAACTCCGCCTTCCAAGGCGCGCCGAAACCGGGTGATGTTACGACGTGGAAACCGATTGTTAATGCAGGCTTTTTAGATACTTACGTCAATGTTGTCACCGGACGTAAAGGGCATCCGCTTCGTGGTGCTTGTTCTAACTGTTCGGATGCGGAATTGAAAGCTGCGGTGAAATATATGATGCAGCAAAGTGCGCCGGGGAAAGATTATAGTTTGTGGTAACCGCTGATCACTGTCAGTCGGCACCGCAGCTGTTAACCTTCACTGCTTCTGTTAACCTGCGCTGCTTCTGTCACCCCGCACTTGTTGCGGGGTCTGGAATCAAAAACATAAAACAGTCGATTAAAAAACATTTATTTAATGTCTTTTTTTATGTTTTAAAGAAACCAGACCCCGCAACAAGTGCGGGGTGACAGGGCAGATACAAGCAGAGCGACAGATACAAGCAGGGTGACAGAGTCGTTTTACATATAACAATTGCACA
>JBDTIZ010000162.1:0-7675 GCA_039936115.1 Gammaproteobacteria bacterium | reverse complement strand
CAGGTCTTTTTTCAGTGTTTAAATTTCTAAAACCAATGGTCAACCAATCCTAAATAGATTAAATAAAATAACAAGGAAAGTGAGCCGTGGAAAAAATCTGGTTAAAGAGTTATCCTCAGGGTGTTCCTGCCGAAATTAATCCCGATGAATATACATCTCTCGTTGATGCCTTTGAACAAAGCTGTAAAAAATATAAAAACTTGCCTGCTTTTTATAATCTAGGCGTCACATTAAGTTTCCAACAAATGGAGCAAGCTACACGTGCATTCGCTGCGTATTTTCAACAAGTGTTGAATCTAAAAAAAGGCGACCGAGTTGCTATCATGCTACCCAATATTCTTCAGTATCCGGTTGCGATGTTTGGAGCGTTGCGCGCAGGGTTGATTGTAGTAAACGTAAATCCGTTATATACGCCGCCTGAATTAATTCATCAACTAAAAGATTCGGGTACAGAAACGATTGTGGTACTAGCTAATTTTGCTGACACAGTGCAGAAAGCATTAGCAGATACGCCACTTAAGAATATTATCATTACCTACATGGGTGATTTATTTCCGCAGCCAAAAGGATTTTTAATTGATTTTGTTCTAAAGTATATTAAGAAAAAAGTGCCAAAAATAACTATACCGCAGGCAATTTCTTTTAAAGAAATTTTTGCAAAAGGAAAAAAATTAACGTTTAAACCTGTCGAAGTTACTAATCAGGATATCGCCTTTTTGCAATATACCGGCGGCACCACAGGTGTGGCGAAAGGTGCAATGTTAACGCATCGTAATATTTTGTCGAATGTGATTCAGGCTATCGCTTGGTATGGCGATTCATTCAAGAAAGGCGAAGAAATTATTATCACTGCATTGCCTCTTTATCATATTTTTTCTTTGACTGCGAATTGCTTCTTTATTTCAATCATAGGCGGTTTAAATGTTTTGATCGCGAATCCACGTGATTTCCCGCAATTTATTTCCGAGATGTCAAAATTTAAATTTACGGCTTTCACGGGCGTTAATACATTGTTTAGTGCATTAATGAAAAATCCCAATTTTGCGAAAGTAGATTTTAGCAAAATGCACATGTGTGTAGGCGGAGGAATGGCAGTGCAACGCGTCGTCGCTGAAAAATGGGCTGCCATCACGGGCCAACCTCTGCTTGAGGCTTATGGGCTCTCTGAAACTTCGCCGTGCGTTACGTTGAACCCCCGGGATTTGAAAGCTTATAATGGCACAGTGGGATTACCGGTTAGTTCAACGGATATATGTATTTTGGATGAAGATGGCAATGAAGTTCCGCTAGGCGAGCCAGGCGAACTCGCAGTCAAAGGCCCACAAGTGATGTACGGCTATTGGCATAATCCATCAGAAACACAAAAAGTCTTCACTAAAGACGGATGGTTGCTAACAGGCGATATTGTTTCAATGAATGCAGAGGGATTTATTAAAATCCACGAACGCAAAAAAGATATGATTCTGGTCTCAGGTTTTAACGTATATCCTAATGAAATTGAAGATGTTCTTGTTCGTCTTCAAGGTGTGCGCGAAGCAGCTGTCATTGGTGTTGCGGATGAAACCTCCGGTGAAGTCGTTAAAGCGTTTATCGTAAAAGATAATCCAGACTTAACTGTCAGCGATGTGCTACGTTATTGCCATAAAAATTTAACCGGCTATAAAGTGCCGAAATTCGTTGAATTCGCAGAAGATCTACCAAAATCAAATATAGGAAAAATTCTTCGCCGCGCCTTGCGAAATGGTCTTGGTAAGCCGACCGAAAAAGTGTAGGATTGCATTCCTTGAAATAACTACCAAAATGAGAACCATTTGAACTTTTTCGCAACGACACCCAAAGGATTGGAATTGTTACTCGCAGAGGAGTTACGCCAACTGGGTGCGGTTGATGCTGCAGAAAAATTAGCAGGCGTTACCTTTTCCGGCGATCTCACCTTAGCTTACAAAGCTTGCCTTTGGTCACGTTTAGCTAATCGCATTTTACTTCGTTTAGCACAAATTCCTGCTGCAACGCCTGAAGAACTCTATTCTGCAGTTCAGACGATTCAATGGGAAGAGCATATTGAGCCGACTGGAACCTTAAACGTTAATTTTATAACCTCGCATTCCAATATTACGCATTCACTCTTTGGCGCACAAAAAGTGAAAGATGCCATTGTCGATCAACTGCGTGAGAAATTTGCTGTGCGTCCTAACGTGTCCCGCGAAAAACCAGATGTCGCGATTCATGTCTATCTACACCGAAATATTGCCACGATTAGCCTAGATTTATCCGGCGAAAGTTTGCATAAACGCGGTTATCGATTAGAACAAGGCGCTGCACCTTTAAAAGAAAACTTGGCCGCTGCTATTTTGTTACGAGCCAATTGGCCTAAGGTTGCAAGCGAGCAGGGCATGTTACTTGATCCTATGTGTGGTTCAGGTACTTTACTCATTGAAGCCGCATTAATGGCAGGCGATATTGCACCTGGATTGCTGCACGATTATTTCGGTTTCATCAACTGGAAAAAGCATGATGCAACGCTCTGGCAACATTTGCTTAAAGACGCTGTTGCGCGAAAAAATCTTAATAATATTCCTAAAATTATTGGTTATGATCAAGATGCTCATGCGATCAAGATTGCTTTCGCCAATATTGAGCGTGCAGGATTACGTGGGAAAATTCATGTAGAAAAACGCGAAATATCCGCAGTTGATCAACAACCTGTGTCAGGATTGTTAGTGACTAATCCGCCGTATGGAGAACGTTTAGGTGAAGAACCTGAATTAAAAAAATTATATGAACGTTTAGGTGAAAAATTTAAACAAAATTTTGTCGGTTGGCAGGCGGCTGTTTTGACGGGTAATCCTGAATTAGGAAAAACCATGGGAATTCGCGCAAAAAAACACTACGCACTTTTTAATGGTCCTATTCCTTGCCAATTATTATTATTCGATGTGCAACCCGATAAATTCGTGGATCGCAGTCCAGCTGCCAATAATCAACGCCGAATTCGATTTGCGCAAAAAACTTTAACTGAAACGAATCGTGAATCAGCGCAAGGTTTTGTCAATCGGTTGCAGAAAAATCTCAAACATTTAAAACGATGGGCATCGCGCGAAAATATCACCTGTTATCGTGTTTATGATGCTGATGTACCAGAATACGCAGTTTCAATTGATCTCTATGATCAATATATTCTAGTGCAAGAATATCCCGCGCCAAAAAGTATTAGCAAACAAAAAGCTGAAGAGCGTTTGGAAACAGTGTTGGCACTTTTGCCAGAAATCCTGGATGTTCCTGCGAGTGATATTTTTTTCCAAGATTATTCGCAAGGAAGTGGAATTCCAGATAATTTTCCTGCGGTGTCACAACAGTTGCAAATTCCGCCAAGCTGAAGTAAGTAGTCACCCAGCGGTCACAAGTTCTGAGGCTTATCTTGACGCCGATGGACTCTCGCTCGGGCTACTTGGTTTTTCCACCGAAATGCAATTCTGCACAGGTTTCACCGAATCAGTGTAGCTCATTTTTTCAGTTGAAAATAACCCCATCTCAACAATTCCACTTTTCTGCGCAATCGTTTTAATCTGCGCTTTAGAATTAGGAAAATGTTCTATCGCTCTTGAAATCTGAAATGATTCTCTAGGAAATAACTCGGGATGAATAATGACATAAGCTAATATTCTTGCTTCAAGTTGCGGGAACATCTGTTGTGTGGAGACAACATCTTGCCAGGATCGTATGTATTTTTCTTTGTGAAGAAAATAGTTTTCTGCGATCTCTGATTTTAGCTCGGGAAATAATCTCATCACTGCATCAATGTAAAATCCATCCTCAAGACAGTTAAGGTTTTTTGCAATCAGTCGGGTCAATTTTATTCGTGCGCACGAGAGAAGAGCCGGGGCTGCTCGACCCAGCGTGACAATAGAGGTCGGATTTCTTATTTTACTTTTTTCATTTAAATAGTGCTTCGAAAAAATTTCCACCATATTCCGTCTATAATTTTCGTAGAGTGCTTGCACAGCGTCCACTTTAACACTAGAGCAGGGTATTTTTAATAAATATTCAATTTCATCAGTATCGTCAACCGTGAGAGATTTTATTCCTCGAAAACCTTGATCAGTTACGAAAATAAAGACATTTTTTGTAGAAAAAATAATATCAACATGTTTGCATCCCGTGTCTTTTCTGCGGATAATTCGAAATAAAATTGCATTAGGTTCCGGTCCTAGAGTTTCAGCTTCATCATAAGTTAATCTTGTCATTTCATTTTTATCAATAACTTGATTAAAAAAACGCAACGCTTTTTCTTCATCTGCTTCCGCACCATATTCACGCCAAATTTCTGGATAAATACAGATTTCAAATATATCTTGTGATGATGCAAGATTTCCCAGGGTTTTTTCTTTTGTAGAAATAAGAATAGTAAATAAAATAGCGCATGCATGTGCGGCACAAGAATTCGTATGCAAAGCCTTAGTTCGATAATCAGTATTTTTTTCTTCAAGAAGGCGAGAAAACATATCTGTACCCATCAATTTAATAAACCGAATAAAGATTACCCGAAACCTATCACCGGTGTCTCGATAAAGTCATAATCCAGCTGGTCAGTTTATTAGCGTCCAAAGTCCTATTTAGCGCATTAAAATGTTTCAGCGTAAGCCCTCAATGTGGTATAATTTCGCCGATTTGTAGCGGCTTATTTTAACCCAAACCATTACCCGAAATTGAGAGCCTATGGATACCCCGATTGCCAAAGAAGTACAGAAAGTCAGTCTAGAAGATGAATTAAAACAATCTTATCTTGATTATGCGATGAGTGTAATCGTTGGACGTGCGCTGCCTGACGTGCGAGACGGCTTAAAGCCCGTCCATCGCCGAGTGCTTTTCGCTATGCACGAACTGGGTAATGATTGGAATAAAGCCCATAAAAAATCCGCTCGCGTCGTCGGTGACGTGATTGGTAAATACCATCCGCATGGCGATACAGCGGTTTATGACACTATCGTACGTATGGCCCAGCCATTTTCAATGCGTTACATGCTGGTCGATGGCCAAGGAAACTTTGGTTCTATCGATGGTGATGAAGCTGCTGCTATGCGTTATACCGAAGTGCGTATGTCCCGTTTTGCACATGCGTTACTGGCGGACCTCGAAAAAGAAACTGTTGATTTCGTCCCGAACTATGACGAATCTGAAATGTCACCTACTGTACTTCCCACTCAAATCCCCAATTTATTGGTCAATGGATCGTCGGGTATTGCGGTTGGTATGGCAACCAATATCCCGCCGCATAACTTGACGGAAGTCATTAATGCTTGTGTGGCAATGATTGAAAAACCTGAGATTACCATTGAAGAAATCATGCAACATGTTCCAGGTCCTGATTTCCCAACCGCCGGTATTATTCATGGTCGTGGGGGTATTCTTGAAGCTTATAGAACCGGTCGGGGACGTATTTCAGTTCGTGGTAGAACCAATATTGAAACGGATGAAAAAAGCGGCAAAGAAAGAATCATCATTACGGAGCTGCCTTACCAAGTCAACAAAGCGCGTATGGTTGAGCGGATTGCAGAACTGGTTAAAGAGAAGAAATTGGAAGGTATCACCGCATTACGCGATGAATCGGACAAACAAGGCATGCGCGTGGTCGTAGAGCTAAGACGTGGTGAAAATTCAGAAGTCATTCTGAATAATTTATTTGTCCATACACAATTACAAAGCGTTTATGGCATTAACGTTGTTGCATTAGTCGATGGCCAACCAAAGATTTTGAACATCCGCCAAATTATTGAAGCATTCCTACGTCATCGCCGCGAAGTCGTGACCCGACGTACTATTTTTGATTTACGCAAAGCCCGTGATCGTGCACATCTTTTGGAAGGCTTAGCAATTGCGCTCGCCAATATTGATGAAATGATTGCATTGATCAAAAAAGCCAAAGATCCAGCGGAAGCTAAAATCGGTTTATTAAATCGAACCTGGCATCCTGCTGAAATGATCACTATCTTAAGCAAGATTGAAGGCAACCAACAACATGGCTTAACCAACGATGGTTATCATCTTTCCCCAGAGCAAGCGCAATCCATTTTAGAAATGCGTTTACATCGTTTAACAGGGCTTGAGCAAAATAAAATTCTCAGCGAACATAAAGATTTGCAATTAATTATTGCTGATTTAAATGAAATTTTGGCGAATCCAAAACGTTTAATGCAAGTCATTCATGATGAATTGCTAGTGATCAAACAGCAATTTGGTGATGAAAGACGTACACAGATTATTGAAAGCGAAGGCGATTTTTGTTTAGAAGATTTATTGCCGCAAGAAGATGTTGTTGTGACGATTTCTCATGAAGGTTACACAAAATCTCAACCGCTTTCTTTATATCAAGCACAACATCGTGGTGGTAAAGGAAAGTCTGCAACCAACATTAAAGAAGAAGACTTTATTGAACGCGTATTAGTTGCTAATTCACACGATACGATTTTATGTTTTTCGAGTCAGGGTAAAGTGTATTGGCTGAAAGTATATCAACTACCGCAAGCTACCCGAATTGCTCGCGGCAAACCTATCGTGAATTTGTTGCCGCTCGCTGAAGGCGAAAAGATCAGTGCTATTTTGCCAATTCGCGAATATCAAGAAAATCTATTTGTATTTATGGCGACAGCGAAAGGTACCGTCAAAAAAGTCGCTTTAACCGAATTTTCACGTCCCCGTAGTAATGGCATTATTGCGCTGGATTTAACTGAAAATGATAAATTAATTGGCGTCGATATTACCAACGGTCAGCAAGAAGTGATGTTGTTTACCAATGCAGGTAAAGTCATTCGTTTCTCTGAAGATGCTGTGCGCTGCATGGGTAGAACGGCACGCGGTGTGCGTGGCGTAAAATTACAAGATGGTCAACGTGCTATCTCATTAATCGTTGTTCATCCTGAGGGTGATATCTTAACCGCAACCGAAAACGGTTATGGTAAACGTACTGCAATCGATGAGTATCGTTCAACCGGTCGTGGTGGCCAAGGTGTTATTTCTATTCAAGTGACCGAACGTAATGGACAAGTCATTGCTGCAACACAAGTCAAACAAGCTGATGAAGCTATGTTAATCAGTAACAAAGGCACGTTAGTTCGTGTGCCCGTCGCTGAAATCTCACTGGTTGGCCGTAATACGCAAGGCGTGCGTTTGATTAATTTAACCAACGATGAAATGTTAGTCGGTTTAGAGCGCATTGCGACACTACAAGAAGCAAGTGAAGCGATTGGTGCAGAGCATGTGGATCTTCAAAGTGATAACACTGCGCCGAGTGCAGGGGATGAAACGGCATGACGCGTAAATACCCTGTCATTACCATTGACGGTGCGAGTGGGACAGGTAAAGGTGTTGTGACCCATTTGATTGCCAAAAAACTAGGCTGGCGTTTATTGGACAGTGGTGCGTTGTACCGTGTGCTAGCCCTCGCTGCCCAAACACACGGTATTGCGATTGATAATGAACCTGCTCTAGAAGTCTTGGCCGAGAATCTCGATGTTCATTTTGTGGCTGCAGATGCAAGTCTGCCCCCCCTCATCATGTTAGAAGGACAAGACGTTACCGACATTATTCGCACCGAAAAAATCGGCAATGCAGCCTCTAAAGTAGGCACCTTAGCTGCGGTGCGAACCGCGCTATTAAGCCGCCAACGTGTATTTCGCGA
>JBDTIZ010000161.1:0-22034 GCA_039936115.1 Gammaproteobacteria bacterium | reverse complement strand
CATTTTTATTTTTTTAAATGTCTGTATGTATGTTTTGTATTCCAGACCCCGCAACAAGTGCGGGGTGACAGAGTAAGATGCGGTTACAGTGCTTTCTCAAGAGTGTTTAATATCTATACTAATTTACCGGATGCTAGTGCGCGAAGGCCGGGACCATTCAGTCCACCTCAGCGGGAATGACAAATTTAGACATGACAAAGTTTTTTAACCGACTTACATGATTTTAACCGTCTACGCTCACGCACCGCGCACGCTAACTCATGCAACAACGGCACTGTCTCATCCCATGCAATACATTCATCCGTAATACTCTGTCCATAATTCAACGTGCTATTAGGTTCTAATCGCTGATTACCAGCTATCAAATTACTTTCGAGCATGACCCCACTAATCACGGTTGATCCTTGTTTAATTTGCTCAGCCACGGAGCGTGCAGCGATAAGTTGATTTTGATGATGTCTCATACTATTGCCATGACTGCAATCCACCATTAAATGTGGTCTTTGTTCAATATTTTTTAACAATTTTGCCGCCGCATTGATCTGGTTTATCGAATAATTGGTTTGGTCATTCGAGCCGCGCAAAATAATATGACAAAAATTATTTCCAGTCGTATTGAGAATAACAGGCGAACCATCGTTTGCAATACTTAGAAAATGATGCGGATGACGTGCAGCGTTTACGGCGTCAATTGCAATTTGAATATTTCCATCCGTACTATTTTTAAATCCAACAGGCGTTGATAATCCAGAAGCCAGTTCTCTATGCAATTGGCTTTCTGATGTGCGCGCACCAATCGCACTCCAGGAAATTAGCTCGCTTAAATATTGTGGGATAATCGTGTCCAAAAATTCTGTGCCAGCCGGTACATTTAGTTCATTCAAATCAATTAATAATTTTCTAGCCAATGCTAATCCATAATTCACATCAAATGAATTATCTAATCGCGGATCATTGATTAATCCCTTCCAACCAATCGTTGTGCGCGGTTTTTCAAAATAAACTCGCATGATGAGGAAAAGATCATCCTCGTATTGTGTCGCGGCACGCGTTAATTTTTCAGCAAATTCTAATGCGGCTTTCACATCATGAATGGAACAAGGTCCCACAATGACAAGAAGACGATCGTCTTGACCCTGGATAATCCTGCGGGCAGTATGTCTAAACTGTGCTATTTTATTGGTCAAATTTGAGTCAACAGGAAATTCTTTAAATAGCATAGAAGGGCTAATTAAAGGTTTTTGTGACTGGATTCTTATGTCATTATATTTTTCTAGCATAGCGGTGGCTAGTATATCTCAAAGTTATGATGGTGAATTATAACTGAGAGAGGGTTAATTTAAACATACAATAAAAAATATGAGAGTAATTTTATGCAAACTGACAAAACTGTCTATCTACTCGGATATGCCTCTGGAATCGCTGGCTCGAAAGAGGGAAGTGGAGAGGGGCCTGATGTGATGCAGCATTCCTCTTGCTTACTCGCGTTGAAAGAACAGGAAATTCCCTATTATTGGCAGACAACTATTAAGCGGGATACACAAAATCACTCTAAATTAGCTATCGTCACAGAAGCTTGCCAAGCATTGGCGGATGAGGTGATTAAGCTAATCCAACAAGAAAAATTTTTTACCGTCATTGGTGGCGACCATACATCTGCCATAGGTACTTGGAGTGCTGCCTCAGCAAGTAAGCACGATCAAGGTCCATTAGGACTGATTTGGATTGATGCGCATATGGATAGTCATACGCCGGAGACTTCAGAAACCGGCAACTTGCATGGTATGCCTATGGCTTGTTTGCTCGGCGCGGGCAGCAGCGCATTGATAAACATGGCGGGTGAATTTACCAAATTTCGTCCAGAGCATGTGTGCTTAATTGGTGTGCGTAGTTTTGAACAAGGTGAAGTCGAATTACTCGATAAACTCAATGTTCGAATATTTTATATGCCTGAAGTGAAGCAGCGTGGTCTTAAAGCTGTTTTGGCGGATGCTATTAAAATTGCAACGCATGGCACAGCAGGATACGGCATCAGTATTGATATTGATAGCATGGATCCAGCCGATGCACCTGGGACGGGCGTTGCGGAGCCTGATGGTCTGGCAGCCAAAGAATTGTGCCAAGTTTTAACGGGTTTAGCACAAGATGAGCGTTTGATCGGTGCGGAAATTGCAGAATTTAATCCACGTTTTGATAAAAATCAAATGACTGAAAAACTAATCGCGCAATTGCTCGCCGCTATCTGTGCAAAAAAACAAACAGTTTAGAATCATTTTAAATAAATCAGCAAGTTAAAAACATTGATCAGCGGTAAAGCCACAACCCTTGAATCAGATTTTATGCTATGCTGATACTATAATAGTAAAAAAATAGGGGCGGTTCATGACAGACAAAATTCATGATCTTTTAAGTTTTTGGTTTGGCGATTTAGGTCATGCAGATTTGCCGACAAGTGATCGTACTAATCTGTGGTTTGGTGAAAATGAAAAATTAAAATTAAGTTTGCTTCAAGAGTATAAATCCGAATATGAATCAGCAACGACGGGTGATTTGGATAAGTGGGCTGAATCACCGCGCGGACGATTAGCACTTATCATTTTGTTGGATCAATTTTCTCGAAGCATGTACCGTAATTCTGCCGATGCTTTTGCTTATGATGAACAAGCGCAACGATTGTGTTTAGAAGGTCTAGAAGCAGCTATGGATCATTCTCTAACCTTGATCGAGCGAGTTTTCTTTTATATGCCATTGGTTCATTCAGAAAATTCTGAACGCCAAGAACAGTCGATTCGTTTATTTCAAAATTTAGTTTCACTCTCAATGACGGAAACGACTCAAGTGTATCAATTATTTCTTGCTTATGCGTATGCGCATTTCCGCGTAATAAAGGAATTTGGAAGATTTCCACAGCGCAATACTATTTTGGGGCGTAAATCAACCAAAGAGGAAGTTGCATTTCTGAAAAATGCGTAAGCAAAAAAAATCACACTGTAACCGTATTCCAACGATCGAACAGCGGCGCATTATAATTTAAAAGACCATTGACTAATTCTTGTGGATTTTCTTCAATAATTATTCGATCACGATTTTCAGAATTCCAAAATTGTTCTTTCACAGAATGATCGAGAAATTTAAGCAAATCATCATAGTAATGCGCGGTATTTAAAATACCGCGTGGTTTGTTGTGTAGACCCACTTGAGACAAAGTGATTATTTCGAAAAATTCATCTAACGATCCAATGCCCCCGGGTAACAAGACAAAGGCATCCGATAGTTCTGTAATCAGAGTTTTTCTAGCGCTCATTGAATCCACAATATGAAATTCAGATAATTCCGTATGAGCAATTTCATTTTTAATTAAAAAATCCGGCATAACTCCGATGATTTTTCCACCGGAAGTCGTCATATGGTGTGCCAATTCGCCCATTAAGCCTACGTTGCCACCACCGTATACCAATGTCATATCTGCGGCTAAAATGACATCTGCTAATTGACGCGCTGCTTCGGCATAAATCGGTGATATTCCTTTGCTTGCGCCGCAGAAGACACAAAGCGTTTTGATTTTCTTCATTAGTGAGACCTGATGAGATAATATGACGTAATTTTGCAACAGGAGATTTTAATGGCCAAGCTTTATTTTTATTATTCAGCAATGAATGCGGGTAAAAGCACAATTTTACTTCAATCGGCGTATAACTATATTGAACGCGATATGGAAACGCTATTGTTTACGCCGATTATTGATGTTCGGTTTGGTAAAAATAAAATTTCATCGCGAATCGGTTTAAATGCGGAAGCGTATTCTTTCGATAATCAATTTGATTTCTTTACATATGCGCACGAAAAAATAGCCAACAATCCCAAGATAAAATGCATCTTAGTCGATGAAGCGCAATTTTTAACAAAACAACAAGTGATTCAATTAACCCGTATTGTAGATAAACTCAATATCCCTGTTTTGACTTATGGATTACGCAGTGATTTTCAGGGCGAACCTTTTCCTGGTAGCCAATATTTATTAATTTTAGCCGATAATATTATTGAAATTAAAACCATTTGTCATTGTGGAAAAAAAGCCATTATGAATGCGCGGATAGATGCAAATGGAGAAATTGTCAAAAAAGGCGAACAAATTCAGATTGGTGGTAATGAGCGTTATATTGCCATGTGTCGTAAACACTTTAATGAAGCGCATGAGAAATAAACTCTTTTGTAAGATCTGTCATTCCACGAAGGCGGAAATGACAGATCCATCCTGGCATAGATAGAGTGTCATTTCTTTATTTTCACACTATATAAGAATAAGATGACTCATATCATTTCATCAAAGGAATAGATGATGAGAACTGCGAAAATTCTCGATGGATTATCTTCTTCATTTCAGAATAAAAAGAATGAAGCGCGTTATGTGCCTTTGATATTTAGTCTTAATATAGCAACTTTGCCTACATTATGTGGTTTTCAACTTAATTCGAGCAATTTAAAATCCAACGCGCATCGCGCGAAAGCCATAGTCAAACATATTCTCGCAAATAATTACGATCTAGTGATTTTGCAGGAAGCGTGGAGTATTCCCATCGCAAATTATTTTCAGCGGATGCTCAGTGAAAAATATCTGAGTTCAGCTCGAGGTGTAGGAAGATCCAACTGCATCTTAATGAAAGGCGGTGTAATGGTCTTTAGTCGCTATGAAATAGTGGATTATTATGCGGCTTCATTTCCACGACATACCTGCAGTGAAGAGTGGCTCGGTGGTAAAGGACCACAAATGTTAAAAATTAAAATGAATCCAGATACGTTTACTACCGTAATCAATTGTCATGTTCACTCAGATACAGCAGAAAATGGGCTTTGCGGTGAGAGTTTTCTAAAGCGATTATCACAATTATTTTGTCAAGGTGCTTTAAGCGACATTCAACGTCGAGATGAACAATTTGCATTTCTCAGTAAAAAAATGCAACGTTGGGCTAAGCTCCCGCCGGAAGGTTCCAGCTTGATCTATGGCGGCACATTGTTAGCGGGTGATTTCAATATAGTGCTTAATTCAGAAAAAGAAGTGCTGACGGACAAGAATATATTGCCTGGACAGCATGGGTTGTTTTCTCAAATTAAGTTCAATAGACCTCTTAATTATAATGCCGCTGATACTGTGACCGCAGGAACATATCGATCTGCACCAGATAAAAAGCCAGCTGCTATTCTGGATGGTATTTTTCAATCGAAAGATAGCGATCAGTTTGAAGCAAAGACAAGAATGATTTGGTTGAAAGATGAAAATGGAGACGATGTCACGGATCATGCGAGCATAGTTGCTGAATTAAGAAATGGTTTGTTTTCAGCACCATCAGTGCCCGAAGTCAAAGTTCAACAAGCTGAGCATTCTTATACAACACCTCGACCTAATGTTGGATTGCGACTTCGTTTGCGCAAACCCTAGTAATTTACCAGCCAATTGATTACACTGCGCACCCCTTTTATTTTGCCGAGGAGACGGAAATGCATGCATTCTGTGGGCTTGATTTTGGTACGAGTAATTCAACTATTGGCATAGGGATGAATAATATCTGTCAACTCGTTCCCTTAGAAAACAATAAACCGACGATTCGTTCTGCTATTTTTTGTGATGCAGAAGATAAGCGTTGGGTATTCGGTCAGGAAGGAATTAATAGTTACTTAAATGGTGTGCCAGGTCGTTTGATGATGGCGCTGAAATCGGTGTTGGGTTCATCCTTGATGGATGATAAAACAGTGATTTTTGAGGAATTCATACCTTATTCTAGCGTGCTTAAGCATTTTGTTAGCCATCTTAAATCAACCGCAGAAAAACGAGCGGAGACTGAATTGACGCATGTGGTGTTGGGTCGGCCTGTACGTTTTCATGATAATGATGATGAGAAAGATCGTCTCGCGCAAAATACATTAGAGACTATCGTACGTGAGCTTGGATTTAAGGAGGTGTCATTTCAATATGAACCGATTGCTGCTGCAATGGCTTATGAAACATCAATACAAACTGAACAGCTTGCATTGATTATAGATATGGGCGGTGGAACGTCAGATTTTACTGTTATTCGTTTACAGCCTGGTTCGACATCGCCTTATCGATCAGATGATGTATTGGCTAACTGTGGTATTCATATTGCAGGAACTGATTTCGATCAACGTCTGAGTACGAAAACAGTCATGCCATTATTGGGCATGGGTAGTCATATGCGTGGTTCAAGTAGTGATATAGAAGTACCGTCTATGTTTTATCACGACTTAACTACTTGGCACACGCTGAGTAATCTTTATGGATCCAGCACACTCTCTCAGGTTAAATCTATTCTATCCATGTCGCATGAAAAGCCCTTGATTTCTCGTCTTTTAAGCGTTTTAAAGAGTAGAGCAGGGCATCATATTCTTGACGTAGTAGAAACAGGCAAGCAACGGTTAAGCGAAGAACAAAGTATCAAGTTGGATCTTTCATTTATTGAAGATGAGTTGAGTTCAATCGTGCAACGATCAACATTTAATGATGTGATCGAAGATCATGTGCAGCGTATCTTAGACACTATCACTCAAACTATTCAGCTAGCTGCCGTCAAACATTCGGATATTAGTGCAATTTTTTACACGGGTGGTTCAACGAAAATCCCGATTATTCGCGAGAAAATCAATGTATTGTTTCCGCATGCCGAAGTCGTGCAAGGTGATGCTTTCGGTAGCGTTGGATTGGGTTTGACACTCGATGCACAGCGAAAATATGGTCGGTAAGAGGAAAAATACCTCTTTCAGCATCTAAATGACAAATTATTTTCGAAGGGTAGATAGCCATAGAAAATTCACTTAGATTAACAATCTTGTCCTATCCATCTATCAAGTGTTGGTGTCTTAAGCGCGGTGCATTGCTGGATGGTAAATTTTTAAAATTACAAAAAAAGGCTTCAATTAAAGCATATTTCAACGTTTATACTTTTAAAAAAATCATAAATATTTAAATAAATTTACGTATCATGATCGGTAAATGATGAAGCGACCCTCCGGAATACTACTAATATCTTTTCGTGGCATTACTACTCTAAATAAGAAAATTTGTTTTTTTTTAAAAAACAGAATACAAATGTGTAACTATGTTTGCTATACTTATCTGGTACTTACTATCAATCAGGAGAATCACCATGTCTCGCGTAACGAAGAAAAAGGCTACAAAGACAAAAGCTAAAGGAAAGAAAGTATCAGCTGTTAAGAAAGTAAAGAAAGCAGTTGTTAAAAAAGTAGCGAAAAAGAAAGTCGCTAAGAAAAAACCAGCTAAAAAGAAAGTTGCTAAAAAGAAAGTAGCAAAAAGAAAGACAGCTAAAAAGAGAGTTTCAAAAGCTAAGAAATAAGTTTTAGTGTTGTAATGATAATTTTAGTCTTGCTCTGTTGGAGACTATTAAAATGCAATAGGTGAGCTGGATTGTTAGCTATAAATGTCTTAGCTAGCAATTGTATTAGCTATTTTGTTAGCTTGCCTATTGCATCGTAACTCGCAAATAATCCCCCATTTTACAGTGTTCTTTGTTCTTCGAGCGTACAATTCTTTTATTATTGTTTTAAATTACTCAATTTTGATGTTTGGTAGGGGAGAGCCTCTGCGATTGCCCGGCGGTCAGAGGATCGACACATAATTTTTATCGTCATTGCGAACCTGAGCGAAGTAATCTAGTAGCCCACGTTGATCTGTCATCCTGCAATTCAACATTTCTGTCATCTTGCACTTTAACTTTATATCTGTCACCCCGCACTTGTTGCGGGGTCCGGAATCAAAAATATAAAAAGTCATTAAACGTTGTCATCCTGAACGTAGTGAAGGATCGCGTTTTAAATCGTGATCCTTCACTACGTTCAGGATGACAGCAGAATGTATTTTTTATTATTTAAAGCCCGGACCCCGCAACAAGTGCGGGGTGACAGGAGTAAAGTGCGGGGTGACAGGTGTAAAGTGTAAGATGAGAGAGGTAAAGTGCAGGATGACAAAGGTATAAAGTACATGGTGACAGGGATTTCGACCTAATCTGTGTGTAATAAGTAGCTCAGGATAAAAGCCTACTTTATTTTATTCATATCCGGATTACCTGCTTCTTTAAATGTCCCACGATTAGCAAGCACAGCATTCGCTACCATCGAATTGATCAGACGTTTAGAGACAAGCTCCTGTAAGTTTTGTTCTAACGTAAACATTCCTTTATCACCATTCGTTTGCATAGCTGATTCCATATGCGCAGTCATATCTTGACGAATGAAATGACGTACTGCAGGTATGGCAAGCATAATTTCAAATGCAGCCATGCGTTTTCCACCAATTTTTTTAACTAGGGTTTGGCAAATAACAGCTTGTAATGTCTCTGATAACAAATTTCTAACACGGTTTTTTTCTTCAGAAGGGAATACGTCCGCAAATCGATTGATAGCGATGGGCGCTGAGGTAGCATGTAAGGTGGCCATCACTAAATGACCAGTTTCAGCCGCAGTTAATGCCAGACGCATCGTTTCAAGATCACGTAATTCACCAAGTAAAATGACGTTCGGGTCTTGTCTGAGAGAAGAGCGCAATGCCGTGGCAAAATCAGTGGTATCTCGGCCAACCTGAAGTTGATTAAAGACGCTTTTTTTATTTTCATAAACGAATTCAATCGGATCTTCAATCGTAATAATATTGCAAGCTCGATGCGTGTTAATAAAATCAATCATAGCAGCAAGCGTAGTACTTTTTCCTGAGCCAGTGGCGCCTGTCACTAAAATTAAGCCATGTGACAAGGCTAATAACGATTTCAAGACGGGCGGTAAAGACAGTGATTCAAAAGTAGGTACAGATTCAGGAATCACGCGAAAGACCGCAGCAATGCCATGTAATTGATGCAATGCACTCACACGAAAGTTACCCAAGCTCGGCACGGAAAGCGCCATTTCTAACGATAAATTTTTTTCAAATAACTGCTGTTGTTCTTTGCTCATGATGCTATAGATAAGTCGCTTAGTTTCCTCAGGCGAAAATGTCGGGGCATCTTTTATAGCAGCCAGCACGCCATCAATACGTAAAAGCGGTGAAACACCCGGTAAAATATGTAAATCAGAAGCTTGTTGATTAACACCTAATGTCAGTAGATCGACTACTTCCATAATATTCTCCTAGAACTCTTTAAATAACCATCTCATATAATGCCCGCTTGTGCAATTTGTAGGGGCGAGATCGCGAGGACAGAACGGTCTGTCGTCGCAATTTATCTCTTATTTTGCAAGGTATCTAACGCAAGATTTAATTGTAATACATTAATACGTGACTCTCCCAAAATCCCAAACGTTCGTCGCGTAATAGTATCTCGAATTAACATGCGAATTGATTCGGGCATCATCTTACGCGCGTTTGCAATGCGCTCTACCTGATAAAATGCTGCCATCGGGCTGATATCTGGATCTAACCCGCTTGCTGAAGCTGTTACTAAGTCAACAGGCACAAGAGGTAACATTTTGAGATTAGCGAGCCGCAACAGTTCTACACGTTTTTTTACGGTCTCTAAAAAAATAGGATTTGATGGACCCATGTTTGATCCTGATGAGTTTAAAGCATTGTAAGGATAAGGTGATGTCTCTGATGGGCGTCCCCAAAAATAAGCAGGATCTGAAAATGCTTGTCCTATCAATTTTGAGCCAATTACTTTGCCATCTTGCTCGATCAAACTTCCATTTGCCTTCCAAGGAAATAAGAGTTGCGCTAAACCCGTCACTAAACATGGATAAACTATTCCAGTTAATACGGTGAATAATGCGAGCAGAACAATTGCCGTTCTCATTTGCTTAACAAGTGTTAATAGCATTTAAAATCCTTAAATAAAGCTTAGCGTAACCAAGATTAAATCAATTATTTTGATGCCCAAAAAAGGAATAATCAAACCACCGAGACCATAAATTAGCACATTATTTTTTAATAAATGGGAAGCGGATGTATGCCGATAGGTGACACCGCGCAACGCGAGTGGAATGAGAAAAACAATAATTAATGCATTAAAAATGACGGCAGATAAGATGGCGGTTTCAGGCGTAGCAAGATGCATAATATTCAAATTATTTAATGCCGGATACGTAGTTGCAAATGCAGCGGGTAAAATCGCAAAATATTTTGCAACATCATTAGCGATACTAAATGTAGTTAATGCTCCACGTGTCATTAGTAATTGTTTACCTATCTCAACGACTTCAATTAATTTGGTTGGGTTAGAGTCAAGGTCAACCAAATTTCCTGCTTCTTTTGCCGCTTGTGTGCCAGTATTCATTGCCATCGCCACGTCAGCTTGCGCAAGCGCCGGCGCATCGTTTGTGCCATCACCCGTCATTGCAATCAAATGACCTTCACCTTGCAGACGACGAATCAACTTAAGTTTATCTTCCGGTTTGGCATTCGCAAGAAAATCATCAACGCCAGCTTCTGCAGCTATTGCCGCAGCTGTCAGTGGATTATCGCCTGTTACCATAATGGTTCGAATACCCATCTTGCGTAACCGAGCAAAGCGTTCTTTGATTCCACCCTTTATAATATCCTTTAGATGAATAACCCCTAACACATTCGGGCCTTCAGCAACAACTAAAGGTGTTCCACCTTGTCGTGCAATATCATCCACACTTTTTTGGACATTTTCAGGTAAGGTGCCGCCCATCTGTTTAATATATTCAACAATAGATTCAGCCGCACCTTTGCGAATTTGTCGATCTGGTAAATTCGCACCGCTCATGCGAGTTTGTGCCGTAAATGGAATAAACTTCGCGCCAAGCTCAGCAATTTCTCGACTGCGCAAACTATATTTATCTTTTGCTAAAATGACAATACTTCGACCCTCAGGTGTTTCATCAGCAAGTGATGCGAGTTGCGCTGCATCTGCCAATTTTGTAATCGTGACACCATCGGCCGGAATAAATTCTGTTGCTTGACGGTTGCCCAGTGTAATCGTGCCTGTTTTATCAAGAATTAAAATATCCACATCACCAGCGGCTTCCACTGCACGACCCGAGAGTGCAATGACATTTGCTTGAATCATGCGATCCATGCCAGCAATCCCAATCGCAGATAATAACCCACCGATTGTCGTGGGTGCTAAGCATACAAATAATGCGACTAGCACTGTAATTGAAACAACTTTCCCAGTACCAGCTGCTGCAACACTATAAATTGAAAAAGGTAATAACGTCGTACAAACGACTAAAAACACCATTGTCAGACCGGCCAGTAGAATAGTGAGCGCTAATTCATTCGGCGTTTTTTGTCGTTTAGCACCTTCGACAAGACCTATCATGCGATCCAGGAAAGTTTCGCCAGGATTTGCTGTAATTCGAATGACAATCCAGTCAGAAATCACTTGTGTTCCGCCAGTCACCGCATTGCGATCACTACCGCTTTCACGAATAACCGGCGCACTTTCCCCCGTAATCGCACTTTCATTGACGGAAGCGATACCTTCAATGACTTCGCCATCACTCGGAATAAAATCCCCGGCTTCAACCAGGACAAAATCCTCAGTGCGAAGACTTGCTGATTGGACTAGAGTGACTTTTGCAGTGTGATTTGGTTTAGATAATTTTTTCGCTAAAATTTCATGACGCGCTTTTCGTAATGCCTGGGCTTGTGCTTTGCCGCGACCTTCTGCCATTGCTTCAGCAAAATTGGCAAACAATAAAGTAAACCAAAGACATAAGGTAATACTCAGGATAAAATTAGCTGGCGCATCGCCCTTTGCGTAAATGGCTTGAATAAATAATCCAGACGCTAATAATGAAGCAATATACACAGTAAACATCACGGGATTACGCAGTTGATGTCGTGGCACCAACTTTAAAAAAGCATCGCGAGTTGCAGCTTTAATAATGCCAATATCCCATAATGAAATTTTAGTTGCCATACTGTCCCCACAATGTGATTTGTTCGATGATAGGTCCAAGCGAAAGTGCTGGAAAAAATGTGAGTGCACCAATAACAAACGTAATAGCGATTAACAGTGCTATAAAAAGTGGCGTGTGTGTTTCTAAAGTGCCTAACGTCGTTGGAATTCTTTTTTTACGGACCAGTGATCCAGCCACCGCAAGCGCTGGAATTGCAATCCAGTATCGAACAAACAACATTTGTATTCCACCGAGAGTATTGTAAAAAAGTGTATTAGCCTTTAAGCCCGTGAATGCGCTGCCATTATTGTTACCCATTGAGGTAAAAGCATAGAGAATCTCAGTAAATCCATGTGCTCCGGGATTTGTGATTGAACGGATTCCGACAGGTAATACAACACTCATCCCCGTTAAAATTAAAACGACTAATGGCATTAATAAAACGCCAATCGTTGTCATTTTAATTTCAAACGGTTCGATTTTTTTTCCGAGATATTCCGGCGTCCGACCTACCATCAATCCTGCAACAAAAACAGTGAGAATGACTAGCATTATCATGCTATATAAACCAGTGCCGACACCACCAAATACAACTTCTCCTAGATGCATTAGCCATAATGGAATTAAACCCCCAATGGGCGAAAATGAATCGTGTATGGAATTGACTGAACCATTTGACGTCGCAGTGGTGGCTGATGCCCACAGCGCGGAATTTAAAATGCCAAAACGGGTTTCTTTGCCTTCCATGTTGCCGCCAGGAAATATATTACGTTTGGCTGTCTGATCAATTCCCATTTGATTAAACGCAGGATTGCCATATTGTTCAGCGCAAATAGCAGCGCTTGCAAACGGTATAAACATAATCATCATCGCAATAAACACGACCCAACCTTGACGTTTGTCTCTTGCCATTAGACCGAAGGTATAGCAAAGCGCTGCTGGGATGAGTAGAATCGCGAGCATTTCTAAAAAATTCGAAAGCGGCGTAGGATTTTCAAAAGGGTGCGCTGAATTCGTGTTAAAAAAACCACCGCCATTCGTTCCTAATTGTTTGATGGCAACTTGTGATGCCACGGGTCCCATCGGAATCGTTTGTGTTGTTACATGAATGGTTTCTACAATGGGTTTACCAGAGGCATCTGTTTTTGATTGTTGATAACTTATTGCTTGCCGTAATTGAATGGGTTGATAAGGTTTGAAATTTTGAATAACACCTTGTGAGGTTAAAATAACAGCGAAGATAAATGAAAGAGGTAGCAAGATATAAAGCGTACCACGTACCGTATCAACCCAAAAATTTCCTAATGTTTTTTCTTCGTGTCTGATTAAACCGCGAATAAAAGCTATTACTAAAGACATTCCTGTTGCTGCAGACAAAAAATTCTGCACTGTCATTGCTGTCATCTGGGTAAAATAACTCATGGTTGATTCACCAATATAAGCTTGCCAATTTGTGTTAGTGGCAAAGCTCACAGCTGTATTAAACGCGAGATCGGGTGAAAACGAAGAAAAATGTTCTGGATTCAAAGGTAGAATGGCTTGTGCTCGTTGAATAAAATAAATCGCGAGTAAACCGAATAAATTAAATATTAACATCGCGGATAGATACTTTTTCCAACTCATTTCTCGTTCAGCTTCGATAAAGCAGATACGATAAATCAAATGCTCAAATGGCTGAAGTATGCGATTAAGTCCAAACGATTTGCCTTGATACACTTGTGCCATGTACCAGCCTAATGGTTTGACTAAAACGATGGTAATTAAGAGATATAAAAAAAATTGAAAAAAACCATTTGCTGTCATGTGGAATCCTTTCCATTTGGAATAAACTTAAAAAAGTTCCGGCTTGAATAAGACGATTAAGAGGTAAATGAATAAACCCAACGTAATCAATCCACAAATAAGATAAAGACTCATTCTTCACTCCGTGATAGCGAATCAAAAAACTGAATTAATGCAAAGCAGAGACCAAAAAAAACGAGAGTTATTCCGATAAAGATGAAATCTGCCATGAAATGTTATCCTTGAAATCGAGCTACCATTTTCTATCAAAAAAGAGGTAAATTCAAATGACTTTGGTTAATATGCTCATGCTAATCGCGAAGGTGAGAATCTATCCGTGAAGCCTACGCCAATTTGACTGGCCAGTGCTGTAGGGGCGAACCTATGTGTTCGCCCCTACAGCGCTAGTCTTTTTTAACTGTTTCTCACAGCGGAAAACAAATGGATAACTTCTTCTTAAAACAAGCCCTTGACCTAGCAAAACTCCGCCGCGGTTTCACTTCACCAAACCCATCAGTCGGCGCAATCCTTGTAAACCGCGAAGGACAAATAATAGGAAGCGGTTATCATCAAGGCCCAGGTTCACCGCATGCCGAAATCATAGCATTGCAATCACTTACAGAGAGTCCTGAAAACTCCACGCTCTATGTGACCTTAGAGCCTTGCTGTCATATAGGCAGAACACCGCCTTGCACCGATGCTATTGTTAACGCAAACATAGGGCGAGTAGTGTACGGCTATCGTGACCCAAATCCGATTGTCAGCGGTGAAGGCGCAGCACTTTTAACTACTGCAGAGATTCGTTGCGAACACATCATGTTGCCTGAAATAAATCTTTTTTATCAAAGTTACGACTACTGGCAACGTACACACAAGCCGTTTATTACCGCAAAACTCGCCATGAGTTTAGATGGAAAAATTGCCGGTGAAGCAGGTGAGCGCAAACAAATCACAGGCCGAGAGCTGCAGATTTTTACCCATCAAATGCGTAAAACAAGCGATGCTATTTTAACAACCGCCAAAACCATTATTCAGGATAATCCACAACTGAATATACGACTTGAAAATACAGTGATTGCTAAACCACTTTATATTTTAGATCGACAACTCACGTGTCCCTTAGATGCAGCTATTTTTACTACGGCACAATCGATTACCGTATTTCATGCGGTTCATGCAGACCAAGAAAAGAGAGAACAATTGCAGGCGCAAGGGGCGCGTTGTGTTGTGATTGATGAGACCCCCGAGGGGTTGAATTTAATACCTATTATTGAACACATCGGCAATGACGGTGCGCATGACTTATGGGTTGAGACGGGAGGAAAATGTCTTGCTAGTTTTCTCAAAAATAATGCATTGCAAAAGCTTCTCCTTTATATAGCACCGGTTTGGTTTGGACGCGGGCAATCCGCATTTAAACCAGGTTTTTCGATTGATTTGACAGATTTTAGTGGGAGTTGGCAGCAAATTGGCCCAGATTCAGTATTGGAAATTGATTTTTGATTATAATCTTTTGATAAAATTCACCATAACATTACCATTCCCGCGAAGGCGGGAACCCATCTTGCAACAAAAATAAGGACTTAGCTCAAGAATATAGTTTCTTGCAGAATGGGTTCCCACCTGGCGGGAATGACAGTGTGCCTCGTAGCAAAATCGACACCAATATATCTTACTGATTTAAGTGTTTCTTAAGCTGATCCTGATAAAATTACTCACCAGGTTAATTAAAATAAATAGCACTAAGCTGCTGGCTAGCTACCAAAAAACGAGGATACCATGACACTTAGAAAAACATTTGAAAGCATTTTATCAAAACTCACTGACTATGCAGAATATAAAGCTGCTTTCGAAAAGTTGTTTAATGACTTTGAAAATGTAGCAAAGATTGGTTTTGAATCAAACGATGCAGGTGAGCTCAATCATGTTTATAGTAGACTAATACCTTATTTGCAGGCGAGCAATGCTCAAGATGCCTTCCTAATTTTAAAATTTGTTTATGAATATATTAGTCCTCAAGGTTCAGCAAATGATCCTAAGAAACAGGCCGGATTACATTTATTAGATGCGTGCGCGGTAGTAACAGATACTTTCTTGGAGTTGGAGCCAGATCCATCGTTTGCTAATCTTAATTCTAATAATGTAAAGGCAATGGCATCATGCACTGATCAAAATATAAAAGACAAATCAGAGCAAAAAGATAATCAAAACGATTCAGCGCTTCAAAAAATACAAATTAAATTATTCAGGAGGAATGTTCATGTCTCTGCAGAGACAGGCCAAGTTTGGATAAGAGCTGAGGGTAGAATCAATCCTGGTGATAAAAATAAAAAAGTAAATATTGCAGGTGATGTTGTAAGTGAAGAACTTTTTGTTGATCCATTTACTAGAAAGCCTATTGCCTCGCTGATAACAGGAATAGATTATCAAATTATTCTTCGTTATATGCATGCGTTAACAGGTATTTCTAAAGGCGCCGCCTATTTACGTGAAAACTTGAGTCGCCAATATTCTATTCCATTATCGAAAATATCCAAAGAAGAAGAGGTCGGAGTAAAGCTTGCTTCATTTTTTAAAGATCTCTTGCCTGGCTATGTTAATCATAATCACCAGCGGTTAATTAAACTGTTTGTTGCTAACGACCTAGCGGCGGCAATTCTTGAAGAAAAAATACTTGAAACTGCATTCCTAAAATCTGATAAATCAAAACTAAAAAACATTGTTCCAGAAATTCAACTCTTCGTACTGATTTGTTTTTATTATCTGAATAACGAATTGCCGGGCGCAATTGAAGCGATTTGGAAAACACCCGATGCTTCTCGTTTTTTACAAATAAAAATTAATGATTTTATAGCTATACTTAATTTAAAAGATCTTCAAAATCCAACGTATAACTTATTTTCTCTCATCCAAAAAAAGAAAGCAGTTGATCCTATCAGGCAAATATGGGACCTCATATGTCGTCTTCCATCACATTTTGATTATAGCTTTGTAGAAAAATTTATTGAAGAGTCAGTACCTGCTGACTTGAGAAAAAAATATTTATCTGATCTTGTCAAAACAAGATCCACTATCGCCAGCTCAGTGCTCATTTGGTTGAGCGCAATTCGAGTCAAAGATGTCAATAATTTATTAAATCTTTTAGAAAAATATCAAGTTGATATCAATTATCGTGATTTAGCATCATCATCAAGACTTCAGGAAACAGATGTTGTTAAGAGACATAGGTTGACAATAGTTGAGCAAAAAGATGAAGTTGCTGAAATACAAGTTGATGAAGAAAAGGAGCCTGAGCCCGCTCAGGTTCATGTCGGTGAATTAAAGTTAGTATTACTAGCAATTAAAAATAAATCTTATTCGTTCAAAAAAATAAGCGAAAGAGCAGCAAAATCTTTCGAAGAATACCAAGCAAAAAATGTTAAGAATACGGGTGCAAGCAAAACTTTAGTGCCACAAGGAAGAGCGGATGCATTCTTGAAAATCTTGAGCGTCGCACAAAACGATACTGCAACACGCGAAGGATTCATTGCTTTATATAAAGATAAAACATTTCGTGATCAAGCTGGATATTACGATCCAGAGACCACAAAATACCCAAAATTAAGTGTGCCATATACCATATGGCGACGTGTTGAAAGAATGCGAGCAGATATTTTACGACAAAGAAATTTTTATAAAGAGAATTTTTCAATCGAAGGAAGAACGGAAGAGCAGGCTGCAGCTGCAGATCGACTTTTAGCAACTGTTATCATAAATAATGACTATTATAATGCACTTACGCACTATGAATTAGAGCTTATTTTTCTAAATTGTAATCGTTCATTATTTATAGAATTAATTTATAAATATAGATTGAAAGATATTGAAGCTGCTGAGGTTGCTGAAGCGGTTAAAGCGGCTAAATCTGATGAGGCTGCTCAAGCTGTTGGAGTTAAGCGGTTTCCATTGATGCTTCCAACGGATCCCATGCTAGGTGATGGTATATTAGATTCCAGCACTATCAAAAAAATGCAAGCTTCGGATGAAGCTGCTACTGCATTACGTGAGAAATTCTCCGTTCCAGTAAAAATTCCACAGGGCTATCAGCAGCCAGGTTCTGCAAGTACAAGAAATCTAGATCATTATGAAGGCTATCAATACATAGATAGTGATATTCAAAATGCGGAAAGTTATTTGTTCAAACAATATCGATCCATTATTATTAATCGAATGGACGCTGAAGTCAAAAGTGAAAATAAATTAGAATCTAATATGCTATTTTATTTTGTACCGATTTCACTTAATCCATTGCTAAAAGACGTTTCGTTGCATGGCGATAAAAAACAAGAAGAACACGTAGGAAGCGCATCTGATACAAAATTATTTAACGAATTTAAGCTTAAACTCCAGGGTTTGGTGAAATCAATCGGCCCCAAAAATGGTATACCTGTCATTATTTCCGGTATATTAATGACAGGAAAAAATCATTATATTCCTTATTTCATTTACAAAAATAAAGCGGGCAAAGTTCAGGTCATGACGATTGATCCATCTCCCCAAATTAAAAAATGGAGCAATCGTGAGGATAAATGTAGAAAACAAGTTTCACATGAACATATAGCGAAAGTATTTCAAGATATCTTTCCTAAGTGCACGTTCAATGATCCGAATATTACACAGCAAATCCAGCAACGTGACTGTGCTCCTAATTCATTAACTGTCCTTGAAAATGCTTTCGCATCTTCAGGCACTAAACAGCCATTATTGATGATTAACGATAGAGATGAGCTTGTCCTTGATCCATCACAATTATCAGTCAATTTTAATGCGCAGAGAGTTTGGGAAAGTGGTACAGATTCATATTATTATTCACCAGAAACACAGGTTACTAAAAAACAAAATCGTGAAAAATGGACAAGACGTCTGCGTGACTATGAAAAGTTAACTCCTCTAGGTGTGAGCGATGCGGCGCAAGGATTAAATATCGATACAATTTTTACTATGCCTGAGTTAGATGAATATGATTATGACAAAAATGTATTTGCTAATGTGCTCGGCAATGATTTAGCTAATCTATTTGCAGAAGTCGCGACAGTTATTCCGACTGATCAGATCATTGCTACCTTTGATAAAGATTTACGAGTTCCAACTCCTGCAGTAATCAGAGAGTATGCACGCAAACTTACGCCCAAAATACAAAATGAAATTGCCCGACTTAACGAAGATCCAGTGAGTGTTGTCGAGAGGGTTATCATTGATATTAATTTGCGTCCTCTATACGAAGAAACGTTAATTAAAAAATTTCCTCAGTTTTTGGATACGTATCCACTCGGCTCAAAAGGTAATCCCGCTGAACTTGTAGACAAAATAGTTTCGGCTTATACCACGGTAGTCAAATTGCCAAATGGTAAAATTAATCGTGCAGTAGAATTTTATAATAAACTTGGCGCAGATCAACAGCAGCGTATATTAACGGCTATTCGGAAGCATGCAATTAGCAAAAGTGCGGGATTAATTACAAGACATCATAGTATTGTTGTCATTGAATTTTTAAAGAAAAATCTTGCTGACGTGCTGCAATCATTACCTTCTGATGCGAATACGTCAATTGATACTATTGTTGAAAATGTCTTGGCTGCATTTAGGAAGGACGGGAGTGAAAGTGAACTAAGTTTCTCATTCCTGGCTAACAACAATCAGAAAGCATGGTTAATAAATTCGATAAGATCTGAAATTAGAAATGTATTGAATCGATCAAATCAGGAATTGACAGCACATTTCCAAGCCCAAATATCTACTTTAACCATAGACGATATAGCATTGCGAATTCCAGATGAAGCACCTGATTTGAAATCAGTTGAAATTCTTTCTATGCTGCCTGAAGCAAAATCGGAAATACGCTTTCTTCAGTCCTCTACCTATGTTCAAGCAAATGATGGTAGTTTTAATGCGCTTCATAAATTGGTTGCCAACAATTTTAATAAATCATTGGAGATTCTATTTAAAAAACAAATAGTTTCAATGCTCCCAGAAGAAAAGCTGATGACAGCAGAAGTATTGATTGGAATCGGCGTACTTAGCACCGATTATCTGAATAAAATTGCTGGTAACGAAGATGGATTTGCGGAAACTATTGCGAAAGATTTAGGCCTTCTTGCCAACCTGCAAGATGTTTCACCCTATATTTATCAAATTGGTTGTAAACATGTTCTATCATTATTACGTAAATCAGCTGCTGTGGTGCTCAATGAAAGGATTGGCGCAGCGTTGCCAATTATTTTAGGAAATTTACACTTGTCAGGCGCTGATTTTGATAGCTATTGTTCAGAGCAATCTGAGGAAATGTTTTCCAGCTTAGTGTCGACGATTTCTTCTGATTTATCAAAACATGACGATCTTTCTGTTGAAGATAAGGGAACTTTGAGAAAAATCTTAGTATCGGATGAGAAAGGTCATGGAGATGAAATAACTCCGGCCATGCAAGCTTTTGTCAGGATGTACAAACGTAAAGTTGATGCGGTTATCCTGGAGAGAGAAGAAAAGATATCGCTTGTGATTCGAGAAGTTAAAGAATATACCAACTTTATAGATACCTATATCGCAGAGCTTAATAAGTTTGCTGAAATTACTGGCGATGAAGGAATGCAATTAAAAATTAATGCTTTGTACGCATTGAGAGATGAAATAAGTCAATTAGTAGCAAATGCTAAAACTGCTTACAATGAATCTAATGATTTATGCGATACAACATTAAAAGAATGCTCGGTTGAATCTAAGCATATTTTAACTAAATTGCTGAACTTTTTGTTCTTGCAAAATTTCAATAAAGGCGATATTAGTTTTACCAGTTTCGCATGTAGGCATCGCTTATTAGTATGTCAATATTTAGGAATTCCTATAGCAGGCAAAGGGATGATGACGATCCTGCCCTCGGTCATCAATAGTCGAGAAGCACAAGCCGCTGACAGCCTAATTATAAAGATGCTAGGGGATTTATTAGTTAAAATACCAGATGATTTTAAATTTACCGTAAAAGCTTTTGTACGAATGCCTTCTTATGCAAATCCTAAAATTAACCCGTCTGATTTTTCAATTAATAGACGTATTCTATTAACACCAGAAGCGCTGACAAATATAGTTGCAAGTTGGTTGCAGCTTCCTGAAAACGATTTAACTCGTAAACTAGTTCCTGGTTCAGTAGCTTTGCAGAAACTCATCAGTGCTGTTAATTCATTGCCAGACATGCCTAACGATCGGGCGGTTTCTAAGGAATGGTACGATGAGTTTATTAAACCTATACTACATAATACTGCCGTTATGTCTGAAGTTCGTAGCAATCCAACTACGGCTAATTTTATGGCGGTTCTTGCTAATTGCAAGCATGCTATTGTAGCTAAACCTAAAAAGGTTGTGCCTGTGGATGTTGCAGTAGAAGAAGAAAAAGATGAAGTTGCACATGTTACTTTAATCCAGCTTGATGATATTTTGTCACTATATAACAAAACTAAGGCTGCAGAGTCATTAGAATCTTATCTAACGCAGGCAAAACTTATAGTACCTGAGTCTAAGTCAAATACACTCGGTAAAAAGTCATTCTTCCAGCCAGCTGAAATTGGTGAGCTTGAATCTTTGATTGGTTTTCTGAAACAACGTCGCGAGATTGGAAAACATAATGCCGTGGAACTAAGTAATACGGGCGAAGTTACTTTAGATCAGACAGATCTGGGATACTTGCAGTTTTTATTAAAAAATCGCTGGGATGTATTGTGTGCACAATCAAAATCTATGCCTGCCAATTATCTTGAATTTGAATCTGCGTCAGATAGAGTTTTCTTGTTGCTTGCCTTGTTGGTAAAAGAAGGCTTCAGACAGATGAACATTGAGGTTAGTGCATACGAATTATTGATGCCACGTGTTGTTGATAAAGGTATTTTTGATATAGAAGCGACAAACCAGCATGTTGATATTGATACTTTCTGCTTTAGAAATATTGTTATTTTACCTGATCACCATTGGGTTCCGGTGGATGTGTTAGTTGGCAACTATCAGCAGAACTCTTTTTTAGGTGATTGTTTCACTGGACAATCGTTTGATAAAGAAACTGTAGAGTTTATTATTGATCATAATCCTGATGTTCGTGATGAGTTATTTGCGATCTGTGCTACAAGAAAATTGGCTGATAAAAATCAACCAAATGATGCATTGCAAGAGATCTATGCTGAGCATATGCAGCCTAAGAGATTTAGTTTGTTTAGACGTGGGTAGAGAGTTATTTGTTTTTGCTAGAAGATCCTTCGCTTCGCTTAGGATGACATCATCAGTTAATACTGTCATTCCCGCGAAGGCGCACTAGCATCCGGTAAATCAGTATAGATATTAAACAC
>JBDTIZ010000160.1:0-4569 GCA_039936115.1 Gammaproteobacteria bacterium | reverse complement strand
CACTCGCATAGCAGAGGAAAGCATAAAATCTAACCTTCAATTTAGATTTATGTCCTTGTTAAGGAGCAATAAAACCTGGGTTGCTTCGCTCGCGCTCGCAATGACGGCGTGTTTTCTCGTCTTGCTGGGCGAACACATAGGTTCGCCCCTACAAAAGTCGCAAAATGCTTATGCGGCTTGTCCGCAGTACACAACCATTGGCATAAGCTTCTCACAAACATAATAGGTGCCTAAGGAGACATTGGCATTAAAAGTTCTTGCCGCTTCCTCTCTTTTCTCTTCTTTTTCTTTCTTATACCAGGGTTATTATCATCAACCGTATCAGAATCATTTACAGCAGGGGCAGCAAATAAAGTCGGATTATTATTTTTATACAAAGACATTTCACCGTTGGAATAAAGATTTTGTCTAGTATCCAATAAATAATTAATATGTGGCGTCATCATGCCGCGTAACCGATAATATAGTTTAGAAGCCGCAGTGAATGAAAATCTAGAATCAACAAATACCGCACCTATCCGCGCCTCGAGTAAGTCGGAATATAGTTTGGGTACACCCATTACCTCTAGAGTCTCTGGTAAAGGCATTCTAATCGATAAGACTTGATCTGAAGCACTAACTCCATTGACCATTGTGTGTTGCTTCTCATAGGCTTGATATCGACTATTATACGTACCACAGCTATCTCTAACAGCTGGAGAGTAATGTAATAAATGTAAGTCTAGCTGTGCTTTCATACTGATAATACCCAAAGTTAGAACATTATTTAGTTGTTGTCTGATCAGTGTGAGCTCGCCTGAGTTAGCAGCTGGATAATTTCTAATGATTTCACACGATATTATGAATTCAAGAATACTATCACCTAAGAATTCTAATCGTTGATAAGTTGGCCATTCTCGATAGACATAAGAGCCATGAGTCATTGATTCTTTTAATAGGGATTTATTATTATAGATATGATCCGTCTGTTGTTCTATGTTAGGAATTTGGCTTTGTAAGTGCGGCAAGAGTTTGTCATGCAGATATTTGGCACTGGGACTTCGTACTTCCACTTTAAAACGACTCTCTTGATCCGCCAAAAAAGTATCTTCAGTTTTAGCTTCAATACAGGAATCTTCTAACTTAGCTAGTTGCACCCTCATCTCTTTGAGTGACGATTGTATGTCTAGGATTTTTATTGACACAGTTTCTTTTTCATTCTTAGCTGAAGGAGGCAGCTGCAGACCTTTTGCTTCTAGTCTGTCATAACAAACTAATCGTTGTTGAGTCTCTTGCAAATCACCTTGTAATTGGCTAATAGTTTTATTAATAATATCACTCGATTCTTTAGCGTTTTTTAATTTGCAAGCAATTCTTTCGCGTCTAATTAATGTTTCTTTTAATTGCTCTTCTCGAGGATCTGGCACCGGATCTAGGAGTGGTAATACACCGTGATTATCTGTTGTAATACCGGCAAGAACTTCGGCTGATAAGGTGAAATCACTAGGCAACCCAAAGAATGCCATCATTGCTTTAGCATTTGTTTCTCCTCCATAAATGAAAGCAGCTCCAATGAGCGCCTCCACAACATCGGAGATAACTTTATAACCGATAACTTCTTTGATAGTACGATTATTCGTTTCTTTTTGAATGTCGCCACGCGATAATTTTAGGTATTTTTTAAGCTGTTGATTCATTCCTCTATTTAACAGAGCTTGGTTTCCAACATACTGGGCACGAACTATAGTGCATTTCTCTTCGTCCCAGTCAGGAAACCGTATATAGAGATAAGCACTCACTGCATATTTTAGAAATGAATCGCCCAAAAATTCGAGACGGTCATAATTTTTATAACCTGTATTCCCTGCGGTAGTTAGAGCTTGTTTTAATAAATTGATATCCATATCAATATCCATATTTTTAAGTTTTCCAAGTAGCTCAAGCGCATTATTATGAAATTCTATATCTGATGGAACAGCTGTCTCAGGATGATGTAGAGAGCTTGCAGTTGTATTATTTTGTAAAAATAGATAACGGTTTCGCCTTACAACAGGTAAGGAATCGACCCACTGTTTAATCGGTTTCTTGGCGGGTTGAGCTTTTTTTTCTTCATCTTCCGATTCCGGTAGCAATATGCTTTTCACTGGCACTGTTAATAAACTTTCTATTGATGGCGAGGGTGCCTTAGTTTGTTTAACAAGTAAGTCTAGTCCTGTGCGGGAATGTCCTTGTTCTAATGCATAATCGGCGGGTCTTCTTAATGAGAAATCATAAATAGCGCTATCCGCACCGGTCTTCTGAAGTAGGTCAATGATAACCTTAAAACCAGTCATTGCCGCGTAGTGGAGTGGCGTTCTGCCCCACTTATCTTGTTGATTAATAGTGATAGGAGTTAACAAAGTTTTAACTTTTTCGAGATCGTGATCTAATATTGCTATTGAAATTTGAGCTATCCCTTCTTGTTTCGCCCAATATTCATAGAGTTTTTGATTTTCCATTTTAATTAAACCAGTAAGATCATTTGCTCTAAATGCTTCTGCCCGTTTTTTCATTTGTGCTAAGTAGAGAGTGCTAACTTCATCGTCTGATTTATTGGCTCCTTTCGAAGGTGTGATGACTTTGGCAAAGCTTGCAAGCGTTTTCTCGTAGTGATTTTGTGATTTACATTCTAAAGAAGGCATGTAATTTGCTGCTCGTTTCGTTTTTGCCATCACCGTTTCATTATTCGAATAAATATGTTTGGCAATCGCAGCTGTTGCAACCAAAGCGTTTGCATGCTCTGGATCCTTTGCAAGTATACTTTCAAAATCACGGTTTGCTTTTTCAAATTCGCCTTTTGCTACATAAGCACAACCACGATCAAAATAAACAAAAGGGATTTCACTAGGATCCAGTTGTAAGTGAAATTGTTCGATAGCGGTCGTGAAGTCCGCAATTGATTGATCAAGATTGCCCATGCGAGCAGAAATAGATCCCCGTAAGTAATAAGCAGCGGGAACGCGAGCGCAGCGTGCAACTATTTGTTCAGCAAATATATACGCTGATTGCCACATGTCTTTTTGTGACCAAAGCGCTAACATGTTTTGTATATCTTTTAATAGCATAACTGCCTCTAACAAAAAATTAATAAGGATATTGGGTGTATGAATTTCTTGGTGCTACTACATCTATTGAAATATTAATATTATTTATGAGGCGTTCCGCAGCCTCTTGTTCCGCTTCAACTTGTGAAGCTGCTAATCCACTTTTTGCTATTAACCATCGCGTCCCGATTTTGATGTTGCAAAAAACTAACTGAGAATCATGATCCATCAAGACAGATGAATCTACATTTTTTCCATGCGTTGAGCTCTCTGATGATAAATAGTTGACGAGATCGGTCATTGAATCATAACAAGGCTCTGGTCTATTATATTGTCCACCCCAAGACTTTATGCCTAATATAGCTAAAAGATTTCTAGCGTCTTCAGCGATCTTAATTTCAGTTAAGTCAGTGACAACAGGCTGAGATTTCGCTGTTGTATAACCCGCTGGATAAAATGCCGGAGGTAATTGTTGTTTTTGTGCAAATAATCCTTGTTGTGCTTGGGAAGGTTGCGTTTTTCCTGGGACAGGAAAAATTTTTTCTTCTTCTTTTGCAGTTGGTTGAGGAGATATCATCACTGCAGTTTTCTTTGCAGTCAATACAGCTAATTCAGAGGATAATTGTTTCACCGTGGTGACATCGAGTGCAAGAAGAGCAAATTCGATTTTCAACCAAAATGCTTGTATTGATAATCTTTGATCATCGCCATTACTTTTGTCTATGGCAATTTCAAGATATTGCTTTTCTTGTTCTATCAAATAAAAAGGATATAGATAAACCTGTGATGATTTATTTAAATCGAGAAATACACGATCTTCACTACGCAACATTAAGTCATTTTGGAATATACTATTCATTGCAAAAAAGTTTCTCAAAGATAGAAATTGATTTTGTGTTTCATCGATTGGTAACTTAGGCAAGAAAACTTGGAAATAAAGCGGATTTTCACTGAATGATTTAAACACTTCTCGCGCTTTTTTTTGTTTTTCCACAGGAGTGTTTTTGATGAAATATTGAAATATTTTGCCGTCAATTACAATATTATATTCACACATACCAAACGTCGGAGGTCCCTCGGTGACTTTAATTTTATCTTTAAACAGTGTTTTGAGTGTGTTTAATGGATCATCAGTTTGTATGACAGGTCTTATTCCAAGGGCTAGAAGAAAATTCTTTGCAATTTCTTTATTAGCAAAGTGTGTTTGTAAATAAGTACGCAGCGCATCCATATTTCCGGAATAAATTGGCATGCCATTGACCAATAGTGGTGTTTGACTTGGTAGATCAGCAGCGGTTGCCGTTTTGTTGACAATGGCAATAGGCGGCTGTGCTTTAGGAGTTTCTTTAACTTCTTTGCTTCCCAGTAAATCAAATTTTCGGTTATAACTGTCAAGCCATAAAGCGACTTCGTTATCCATTTGATTTTCAGTCACGGGACTTAAGCTCACATAGCGATAGCCAACCATATAACCAATTGTTACGGTTTTCAGTGGATTGTCAGCATG
>JBDTIZ010000159.1:0-16986 GCA_039936115.1 Gammaproteobacteria bacterium | reverse complement strand
GTTGGCTATGAGAACGCCCTCCAAACTGCCTAAAATGACTCATCAATTATTATAAATATTCAATTTTCATCGATAAATTCAGGCTTGATGCGTTTTCGTTTCGCGCTATTATGACGTTCACGTAATTGGGGTACTAAGCGTAAAACGTCAAAATTTCCGTCCGTTCATTTTTCTCCCTAAATGGGCTCAAAATATCTGTTAGCTTCTTTATTATTGTATCCAAATCCATAAGAAACTGTGCAGCAAATCAAAAAATGTCGCATGTGATATTTTTTTCTATTTTGTAGCAATGAAAGTATTTATTTTATTTCCAATCTCTTCTGGAAATTGATAAATCATTGCGTGGCCACCTTCTTTCCAGCGGACTAGTTGAGCATGGCGAATTCTATTAGCAAGAATAGTGCTATTGATTGGCGGGATGACAATATCAGCTTCACCATTTAAAATTAATACTGGCAAATGTAATTTGCTAATCTTCCTTGCTGTTTCATTATCATCAAGCCAATCCATAATCAAATGTCTCTGTTGTGGCATGACAGCACCAGCATTAATAGTTGTAATATCCTGCGGCATAAAGCGGTCTGCTATTAAAGAATATGACATCTCCATTTTCCATGAGGGTGGAAAAAATAAATTAATCGCTGAGATATAAAAACCTAATTTATATTTTGACAAGCCATACAATTTTTTTTCTATAGCAGGAGCAGGATGAACAGCTTGCTCACCTGCAATTGCTGTGTTGATTAATATCAAGTGGCCTAGTGTATCTGGATGAAGAACAGCAAGTTGTTGAGCTATCATCCCTCCCATTGAAATACCTATTACGGCTGGCTTCTCTAATCTCAATTCTTGAATGAGTTGATAGGTGTCGTTTGCTAAGTCTTCGCTTTGATATGAAGCTGATGAAATATGAGTTCCGCTAACATTACGGTTATTAGGAACAATAATTTGATGATGCTGCGCTAATGTAGCAAGAAATTCTTGGTTCCAACTTGAAACATCTGTTGCATAGCCTGGAATTAAAACAATTGGTGAACCGCTGCCAGAACGATAATATTCAATTTTACCTTGTTGCGTAACCGCATAATGCGGCGATAACTTGCTGAAGTTTTCAGTAGCATATTGATGCATTGGATTGTTGTAGGTACTGCATCCAGAAACCAACATTGTTAAATAAAAAAAAATGCTACGAAAAAAAGAGGAAGATTTCATTTTTCAATTCTACCTGAATAAAAATTATAGCGGTATTAGTCAAAAACTAATTCATTGCTAAGACTGCATAATAATTTTGATGCTTTCCTTTTTTTAATTCCTCCGTTAAATATTCTGCGCTACCTGTATCTGCTTCTTGTTTTACAACATGAGCTTTGCCTGTTTTTACAACCTTAAATAGATTGGAAGGTGAGTTATCTAGGGCTTTCAATAATGACTGATTTTGTTTTTTATTATACAATTTCAATTGTGCTGCTTTAGATGGAGTAAGCTTTGTTCCTAAAAATAAATTTTTCTGTGAAAATATTTTTTTATAAGAGTCACCACTTTTTCTTTTTTCTAATAACAGATTAGCAGCTCTTGTTTCTTCAGCAAATTCTTTTGATTTAAATTTTATCATATTTTTTAACATATCATCCATCGCTGAATCGGAGTAATGTTCTTGTTGATAAAAATCTTGAAGGTTGTTGACCCCTACTTCGATGCCTGAGTCAAAAATAGCACCAATAGCTTTATCTGCTTCAGTGTCACCCCAACCAAAACATTCGCGGCCTGCTTTTTCTTTTATTCCCGCATTTTTGCAAGACGTTTTTCCTGTAGATAGACCTTCAATATAAATGCGATGTTCTTTATGATTCCTCGTTAAATGCTCTATGCAGCTTATAGTTTTATCTTGCAGGCTATGCTGTTCGCCTAACAACCATAATGTAGTAGCCGTGCTTGCTTGTCCTTGAAGGAGCGTGAAGTCTTTGCTGCATGGGTTCCAGTTAACATTATCTTCACATTTTTCATTTTCGATATCATTGCAAGCTGTTTTTGAAGAAGTTACTGCTGGGATTAAAAGTGATGTCCAAAAAGCAAATCTTACTAACCTACTCAACATAATTTGTGCCTCTATTTTATAAAAATCAAAAGGTTTGAAAAAACGATCGTTATTCTGCACCCTCAGATTTCTCAAAAAAGATGTTTAAAACGATCCAATTAGCGCGTACTATACTGGTTCTCGAAATCTAAGTCTACTAATGATTCACTGTTTCGAGTATCAAAAACTATCAAACCCACGGATGAATCACCGCCAACAACAGGAGCTTTAATGAAAATAGGTTATGCGCGCGTCAGTACCAGAGAGCAAAACTTAGATATGCAAGTTATTGCTTTAGAAGATGCGGGTTGCGAAAAGATACATGAAGAAATTGTCAGCGGCGTTAAATCTGATCGGCCGGTGCTTGATCTTGTTTTAAGACAACTCCGGGAAGGCGATGTATTAGTAGTGTGGAAGCTTGACCGCTTAGGCCGGTCATTGAAACATTTAGTTGAGCTTGTGCAGATGCTGATTGAAAGAAATATTGGGCTGTGCAGCTTGAACGATCCGATTGATACTACTACGCCCCAAGGCCGGTTAGTTTTTAATATTTTTGCATCTTTAGCTGAGTTCGAGCGTGATATTATTCGCGAACGCACGCAAGCAGGATTAAGTGCCGCACGTGCGCGCGGACGTTTAGGTGGAAGACCTAAAGGCATACCTAAAGAATCAGAAGCAACAGCATATGCCGCAGAAACGTTGTATCGTGAAAGGAAACTTTCTGTTATGCAAATTTCAAAAAAATTAAATATCTCCAAAAGCACATTATATAAATACTTGCGCTATCGGAATGTAGAGATCAGCAATTATGAACATAAAACATGCGCGCAGGTAACGAAAGATTAACCATCCTATCTGAAGCAGAACAATCTGCTTTATACGAACTACCAGATTTTGATGACGACCAACGGCTTGAATATTTAACGCTAACGAATGAAGAACAAGCGCTTGCATTAGGCCGTTCTCATTTATCAGCCAAGATTTACTGTTTGTTACAAATAGGCTATTTCAAAGCTAAAAAAATATTCTTTCGTTTTAAATGGCAGGAGGTTGAGGGAGATATTCAATTTGTCATGCAACAGTATTTTCCAGAGCAATCTGTATTTGACCGTCAGCTAATTACCAAGCACGAGCATTATACCCAGGTTAATATGATTTCTTTGCTTTTTAAATATCAACCTTGGTCAAAACATTTTGAATCACAACTTCGTCAACAAGCTAATCAAGTAATTCTGCGTGATATCAATCCTCAATTTATTATAATGGATTTATTAAATCTATTGCGAGAACAAAAAATTATTCGGCCACGTTATACAACGTTACAAATCATTGTAAGGGATGCACTAAATATTGAGAGAAAGCGACTTGATGAATTAATTAAAGAAGGATTAAGTGATTCGGAAAAATCAACTTTACAAAAAATGTTGCTGCAAGCAAATAATTTATCTAGTCTAGCTGCGCTTAAACAAGATGCAAAAGATTTCAAAGCAAGAATGATGACAGCTGAGCGTGAAAAGCTAACGATTGTAAAACCTCTTTACAAAATTGCAAAAAAATTATTTCCCATTCTAAAAATATCCGCACAAAATATTGAGTATTATGCGAGCCTTGTTAGTTATTATTCAGCGCATGATTTACGAGAACGACTTAAACCAGAACAAACCTACCTTTATTTGCTATGTTACATCTGGCAACGTTACCAACAGCTTAATGATAATTTGGTGGATGCTTTTTGTTACCATATCAAACATTTTGATGATGAAACAAAAGAAAAAGCTAAGGAAGAGTTTTCACAACATCAAAAGCGCCAGCAAACAGAGTGGTTGGTAATGAAACGTTTAGCACAATTTTTTGTTGATGAGACAATTTCGGATGATATTCGTTTTGGCAATGTACGTGAAAAAGCGTTCGTGATTATGTCCAAAGACGAGTTACGCAATAAAGTTTCTAACCCAGACGAAAAATTGAAAAAAGAAATGGATTTTAAATGGAACATTATTAACAAACTGGCAAGTCGATTTAAGCTTCATTTGCGACCACTAGCAATGATGATTGATTTTTCTAGTGTCACCCCGAATAGTCCTTGGCTCGCTGCACTTGATTGGCTTAGAATTGTTTTTTCCGAGCAAGATAGTTTAAATCAGTGCCCCCTGAGTGAGTGTCCAGTTAATACAATACCGAAACGCTTACATGCTTTTTTATTAGAAATTAACAGAGAAAATCAAACGACTAGACTTAATGCGGATCGTTATGAATTTTGGATTTATCGCCAACTACGCAAACGTTTAAATTCAGGGGAGTTATATTTAGAGGACAGTGTTTACCATCGATCCTTAACTCAGGAGCTTGTTTCATTAAAAGAAAAAGATGCAATACTTGAATCAATTGACATACCGGCCTTGCGTCAACCAATTAAAGAACGACTAGACGCGCTATTCTCCGAATTACATGAGTTATGGGTGTTTTTTAATAACGAAATAAGCGCAGGTAATTTAAAACATTTGCAATATGATGAAAAAAGTAAAACATTACATTTAAAAAAAACTAATGTAAAAAAAGATGAAGAGTTACAACATAATTTTTATGAACAGTTGCCTCTTTGTGATGTTACTGATGTGCTTCAATTTGTTAACGAACGCTGTAATTATTTATCTGCTTTTACGCATATCCAGCCTCGCTATGCGAAACAATCAGCGGATAAAAATAGTTTAATTGCGGTTATTAGTGCTCAAGCAATGAATCACGGCAATCTAAACATGGCAGAAATTTCTGACATCCCATATCATACCCTGCATGAAACTTATCAATCGCGTGTGCGTCTCGCCGTATTAAAAGATGCAAATGATATTATAAGTAATGATATCGCTAGAATGCCTATTTTTCCCTATTATTCATTCGATCTAAATATTTTGTATGGCGGTGTTGATGGACAGAAATTTGAAGTAAGCCACCCAACTACTAAGGCTCGCTATTCAAAAAAATATTTTAGGAAAGGAAAAGGGATGGTTGCTTATACATTGCTTGCTAACCATATTCCGCTGCAAGTTGAATTAATTGGCGCGCATGAGCATGAGAGCTATTTTGTATTTGATATTTGGTACAACAACACAACAGAGGTTATACCTGATGTTGTGACTGGTGATATGCATTGCATAAACAAGGGAAATTTTGCAATCATGAATTGGTTTGGCGCCAAGTTGTATCCGCGTTTTACGGATATTAATGCGCAGTTAAAGCACCTCTATTGTAGTCGCGATCTTGCTGAATACAATGATTATCTCATACAACCAGCAGGGAAACTTGAGCGTAATCTCATTGAAGTAGATTGGCCCAATCTACAGCGTGTTATCGCTACCTTAGCGCTCAAAGAAATGAAACAAAGCACTCTTATTAAAAAATTGTGCACCCACACTCAAGCGAACCCTATACGTAAAGCGCTGTTTGAGTACGACAAGCTAATACGTAGCATTCATACTTTAAAATATTTACTCGACCCTCAGATACAGAAAGACACTCATCGCTCACAGAACCGTGTTGAATCTTATCATCAAGAGCGTGCTGCTATTGCCCAAGTTGGTGGTAAGAAAGAATTAGCAGGAAGAACCGACATAGCAATCGAAATTAGCAATCAATGCGGTAGGCTGGTCGCAAATGCGATTAACCATTATAATTCGTCTATTCTTTCGAAGTTGTTGCAAAGATTTGAAGCGACAGGAAATAAAAGAGGGATAGCAATGCTGAAGAAGATTTCACCGGTTGCTTGGAGTCGCATTCATTTTCAAGGCCATTTTAAATTTTATAGTGATTGTTGTATTGATTTGGATGCAATCATAGAGAAGCTGGACTTGAGCTAATTTAACTCAAGAAATGAGTAGACGGAAATTTCGACGGTTTACGCTTAGTACCCCAAAAAAATAAAATTAGTCATCGTGGGCAAGCATTGCGATTGCTTATTGAAAAATTGATGTATTAGTTAGTTCCTTCCTCCGCAGGAAGAAGGTTAGGATGGAGGGATATAAAATAATAAAAAAATTCAATAGTAGATTTTAATATTTTATCCCTCCATCCCAGTCTTCCTCCTGTGGAGGAAGGAGTTAACGAAGCTAAATCAGTTCGAGAGGTACACATGCACGCTTTATCCGTAGAAAACTTAAGAAAAGTCTACAGCAACGGCTTAGTCGCCTTAAAAAATATTAATCTCACCGTTAACCAGGGCGATTTTTTCGCATTGCTCGGCCAAAACGGCGCAGGCAAATCCACCACCATCGGAATTTTATGTTCGCTTGTTAACAAAACATCAGGAAGTGTTTCCATTTTCGGTTATGACCTGGATAAAGAATTACAAGCCGCCAAATCCTGCATCGGTGTTGTGCCGCAAGAATTTAATTTCAATCCGTTTGAAAAAATAGATCAGATTCTTATTAATCAGGCAGGATACTACGGAATTCCGCGCAAAATCGCGCGCGTCCGCGCAGAAAAATATCTGAAACAATTAGGGCTGTGGGACAAGCGCGATCAGGCAGCGTTACGAATTTCTGGCGGTATGAAACGACGGCTGATGATTGCACGTGCATTAATTAACGAACCTAAATTACTTGTTCTTGATGAACCAACAGCAGGTGTAGATATTGAATTGCGTTATGGCCTGTGGAAATTTCTCGCTGAATTAAATCAGTCAGGCACCACCATTATTTTGACAACGCACTATCTGGAAGAAGCAGAGCAGCTCTGCAAAAATGTCGCTATCATTGATCATGGTGAAATTATTGAAAATACCAACATGAAAACACTGATCAATCGTCTTGATATGCAAACAATAGTATTAGACGTTGCGGATGTCATTGGACAGTCAATCGAATTAAATGGATTTCCTTATCGTATTCTGGACAAAACAACTTTAGAAGTTGAATGCCACAAATCAAAATCATTAAATGAATTATTTGTTCACTTAAATAAACAAAATATTCGTGTCATCAGCATGCGTAACAAAACAAATCGTCTCGAAGAATTATTTATGCGGCTGATTACAGAAAATAAGGAAAGACAATGAGTAAGAATTTAATTGCGCTACAAACTATTTTAGTAAAAGAAATTAGCCGTTTTATGCGTATCTGGACGCAGACTTTGTTGCCGCCTGCGATTACGATGACACTTTATTTTTTGATTTTCGGAAAATTAATTGGTTCGCAAATTAAAGACATCAACGGTTACACGTACATGCAATATATTGTGCCGGGTCTTACAATGATGTCGATTATGACGAATGCCTATGCGAATACATCTTCCTCTTTTTTCGGCGCGAAATTCAGCAAAAGTGTTGAAGAAATGCTGGTGTCGTCAATGCCGAGTTATGTCATTTTGCTGGGTTATATGTTAGGCGGTGCGTTGCGCGGTATTTTAGTCGGCGTGATTGTTATTTTAATTTCACTCGCATTTACTCATTTGCATATCAACAATATTTTTATCGTGATTTCTATGGGTTGCCTTTCTGCCATGTTATTTTCACTCGGCGGTTTGTTGAATGCGTTGTTCGCCAAAAAATTTGATGATATTTCTTTTATTCCAACGTTTGTGTTAACACCGCTGACATATCTGGGCGGTGTGTTTTATTCCATTAAGCAGTTGCCGGTTTTCTGGCAGCATGTTTCTGCACTTAATCCAATTTTAAATATTATTGATACGTTTAAATTTGGGATGCTAGGGACAACGGATATTAATATTTATTTTGGAATTTCACTGATTGTGATTTTGTTTGTGGGATTGCTGATCTGGTGTCTGGTGTTGTTAGAGAAAGGGACTGGGCTTAGGACGTAGCCATATCATTCCACACAAGTTGCTTTAAACTCGTAAACGGTAACCGTTCACGGCATTCTCCTTTACTTTTACGTCATTCCGCGCATGCTTCTAGCGCGGGATGACGGAGGTAGAGAGAAATGCCGGGAACGTTTACGATAGTTGTGGGGAATGATATGGACGTAGCTTAGTAAGCTCCTCCTTTTACTAAGGAGGGAGCTAAAAGAAAAAGGAGTTTTTGTTGACGACAACCCTTCAATCCTTTTATCTTTCCTTAAATATAAAAAAGGATAAATTTTTTATGATGATGATGAAACAAATTATTGCATTACTCATTTTAAGCATAGTAATTATTTTAGGCATGCCTTACGCACAACAGGGCTTACAGTTTCTTGTTAACTCGCATGACTGGATTGCTGAACAATTAAAACAGGTTTTTTCTGTAGGCGAAGCAGGCAATCTGGTGCGGCAGTTACTTGCATTATTAGCAATGCCAGTTGTTGTTGGATTTGTTCCAGCATTAATTTTCTGGCTGGTAAAGCGCTCATGGTTTCCCTATTTGATGGAATTAATCTGGGTCATCTGGCTAGTGCAAACATCTGCGTTGATAATTATTTACAAAGCGGCGGCTTAAAACGACTTAAATTTACTCATTTTTTCCTTATGTGATGCCCTTGCAGCCAATAATCTAAGCTATAATGTAAGTTATTGGCCTTAATTAAAGAGCGCATACTATGGAAGCCCGGCGGCTGCTAGAAAAATTACTCTATTATCAACCTCCCGCTCCAGAAAAAGACTATAGCGACGCCCCCAAAACAGGTGGCTTTGATCTACAACGACTTGTTAACAGAATGCCTTGTTGGGATGATGTTTCGCTTCAGGGTGATAGCAGGAAATTAAAACACAAAAAATTAGTTATCACTGACTGGTCGCTGCGTTATTTTTCAGAGAACGACTCCGACAAACCCAAAGAAAAGCAAAAGCTATATGAATTCTTGCTTGCTGAAGGCGCGGAGCTTTATGCATGGACTGGCGCGCTAACTAAAATAACAACGCTAGCAGATTTGCAAACAGCACTCAGAAAAATTGAACCCGTTGATGAAGAAGTCGTTGCTGCTGAACTTGCCAAAGCGGATATTGCCAAGAGTGCTTATGAAATTATTAATCTTGAAAAAACACAAAAGTTGCTTTTAAAGCTTGCACCCGTATTACCCTTTCAGCCTGAGCATGGCATCAATATCGAGTTAAGTTTTTTAAATCAGTTGGAGCCTGATGTTGTTCTTGCCATATTGGCTTCTTTAAAAAGCCAAAAAATTTACGTTGTACTTTCTAATAGTGCGATTGACAAGTCGCTTTTTAGCAGGATTATTCCTCATATTAGCACAATGGCGCTGTCTCCTGCTGGGGTGGAATTTCTTAAGAAATTTTTTGATGAAACAACAGAAATGATTTTTCAGCGGCCTGTAGAAGTGGGAGTGCATAACAGCAGCAGAGAGCGTAGTAACCTGATTAATGAGCTGATACATTCACCCTATTATGCACGTTTTATTTCTTTTACCGAATTTGTTCGAATACACGATGACGAGTTAAGTATTTCAATTAGAAATTTAAACACTCTGCATACGTATACTTTTATGGCCCTTGAAAACGAAACTATAAACTTGACAAAAATTTTATCCGGCGCTGCTTTTAAAAAATTCACGTTAAGAACAAAAGAAAGCAATATTATTTTACCTCTAACAGAAGCAACAAATATTCGCTTAACATCACTTGCATTAAGTGGGCCTGCATTCAAAGCTGCGCAGTATTGTCAATTATTGTCAGCAACCGCTGCTACACTGGAAACACTAGAGTTGCGTGAAATAAATTTAACAAACAGCAAGGACAAGACAGAAAATTTTTCTACGCATCTTGTTCCATTAGAAAAATTATCAACACTCATCGTAACGAAAGAATCAAAGCTAACCGAATTTAATCAATTTCTGGAGCGCTGTCCCAATTTGTCAGTGTTGCGAATTCAAGCTGATTCTTTGGTGACGTTTTCTTCTTTTAAAAAAGAGACGGTTTTTAATAAATTAACCGTGCTTGAAATTGATCAGGAAATAAGTGCGGAAGATTTATTGGAATTAGTAAAGCGCTCTCCCAATTTGACACGCTTAAAAGTGAAAAAAATCTATGGAAAATTACCTGTTGATCCTGGATTTATAAATCAGCAATTAACAAGATTTGAAGTAGCTGATGCAGATGAGGATTGTTTAGATACTTATTCTTCTTTTTGCCGCATTTTCCCTAATGTGACGTATTTAGCTATTCCTTTTTATGGTTCTGCTAAAAAGCTAAATTGCCGGTGGCACAACCTGGCCCAGCTTACTTATGAAATTATGCCAGATAAAAATACGTGCACCGATATGTTACACCTAGTTGAACTTTGTCCCGACGCTATCACCATTAATTCAGATAGTTCCGCTCAGTATACGACAATAAAAAAAATAAATACCAGCAAAGTGAAGGTGCTTAATGTCACAAGGCTTGTTCTAAATGAGGCATCATGTGATGATCAAATGAGAAATCTTCTGGGTCTTTGTCCTAACCTGAAAAAAATAATTGTTACAGACGATATGGAGGAAGAAAAGGTAATCGATTTTTTATTAACTTGTCCTCCACTCAAGTTACTTCAAGGCTTGCAAATCAATCCTCATATTGCTTGTACTGGTGAGCAATTAAATAATTTATGGAAACGGTATCCCTCTCTTGAAGCCATATCCATTAAACTGAATGATGATGAAATTCGATTGTTATGTATGAGCACCTCGCTGGATATCAATGTATTGTTGCGACTAGAGTCTTATTCATTCAGCGAGTATTCGGAATTTAACGTAGAAGACAATATTGAAGCTACTCTCTTGGAAAAAATGCTGGCGCATCTTACTAATCCGGATTCTGCTATAGTGAATTTCAATGTGTACACATTAGGAGGGTTTCTCAAGAAAAAATATTTAAGCAAGAATTCTCCAAACCAAACACCAGGATTAGCTATTGATACTAATACTGAGTCATCTACCCGACCATTAGTTGCAAAACAAATCTTTACTTACAAAAAAAATAATTCTCCGCACCCCGCTTCTTATCGCTTAGACGTACGAAAAGTAAATGCTTCAGCGCAGGCTGATAAGATTACGGAACAAAAAGAATATTCTTCCAAAAAAAATCTTACTGCGCTTTACGAAGAAAAATATGCTGATACAGCCGATATTTATCTCGGTAAAATTTTTATTCCAGATGATCATAACGGCTGGTTCGCTCTTCCCTCTCTGACTACCAGAGATCAAATTCTTGATCTGTCTGCTGATGCACCCGTCATGCTTGGTTATTGCGAAGAAAAAGCGTTGTATTATGTAAAACCGCTAACTGCACGTAAACCAAAGCACGTTTCTTTTATTGTCAAAGCATCGAATGCAGAATTTGTTGCTGTTAAAATGCCAGAAATTGCTTTTGAGCGTTTGCGTTTTAATGCAGAAGGAAAACTAGAGCCAAGCCCCGTTCTGGAAGAATTAAACAAACTAAGCGAGATAGAAAAAATTTCCGCGCTGTCTCAATTTTTGCATACGTTTTCCAGTGGAAAATTACCGGTTACAGCTAACACACGATTCGAAAAAATCAACGCACTGCTGGAATTTAGAAAAGGCGCTTGTCGTCATGTGTCGTGGATTTTTGAGGCATTTGCAGCAGCATGGGGCATTGAAGCCCGGATAATTAACAATGGTCTGCATATGTTTGTAGAAGTCAAATGTGCAGATGGATGGAAAACACTAGATTTAGGCGGTGCAGAAAGCAACATAAAAATTATCCCGCAACAGCAGGGACTCACGAAAGCAGACCTGCATACTCCTCCCGATGAAAAAAAAGAAGAAAGTAAATCCGTACCCTTGCCGCCAGTTACATTGTCACCCAACAATCCTTTCACCACCTGGAACACCGTAAAATCCAGCGCAAAAGATTATGATTCCTACTGCAAGGAATTAATAGAAAAGGCCTTGAAATTACCGCCCGGTAAACGAAATGTATTAGTCACGCTGAATGCGGAGGAGCTCCCTTCTTTTCACGCACATTTGACTCGCTACGTGCAACAAAATAAAAATGATTCCTGCTATCTGCATCATTTAGCTGATATCAGCACGAAAGAACCGCAAATAAAAGACGGTCATCTTGAGACGACAGAAAGCAAATTAATTTCACTGGCACGTGATGCAAAACCGGGTGATGTTCTGGTTGCTAACTGGTCTGGCTATCGGGCAGCAGACATTGGTTACAACACTATGCAAGATACCGTCAGAAAATTAAAATCCACACCGATTTCAAAAGAGGCTGTTATCATAAGTGTTGTGACGAAAGATGAAATAAAAAGATTAGGCGAAGATTTTTATTCGCGTTATCGCTTGATCAGCGAACTTCCTGAATTAGTTAATGACCAGCCGCTTAAGCTTCAGTTAGAAGCTAAAGAAGCGAGCTCACTTACTGTCGCAGAATTTTATGCAGATGACTGGCAAACCGTATTGCTGGGTCAAATTACAGTTAACGGCAAAACATTTATTCAGAAACCTGGATTGCTCGCGCAGGCAATCACAGAAAAACCCCCGGGTTTAATGCTGCAAAATGCGCCGTGGCACAGTGAAAAATTTAATTTATTTATTTCAGAATTATTAATAAAAAAATCATTTCGCTTAAATGGCGAGACAATCAAATTACCTGATGGGTTTGTTATTCAGTCGCGAGATGTGCCTTATCAACTCACCAGCAAGATGATGTGTTTTACACCGAGTGTTGTTGAACAGGAGCAGCCGCTTGTTCTCAACTCGTTTACCTACGCACATTTTTTCCAGCAACTTGAATGTAAAGATAATCTGATTTATCACCGTACCGGCTGGCTTGAAAAAAATAAAGAAGATAAAGATAAAGCAAAACATTTTCCTGTTTATGTCACTGAAACATTACCCGATGCTTGTTGGGCAAAGTTAATCAAAAAGGCAGAAGAAGAACAGTGTGTTCTTCATCTTGAATTAGCACCTAATGTTAAATTGCCGGAAGCCATGCGGAATTCTGAAGAAAAAATTTCAGTGACCACAGCAAAACGATCTGGACAAATCCAGTTAATTACAACAAATGATCTGGAGCTTGCAGAAGAAAAATGGCTTGAAAAAAATCCCGCTGCCACAGTTATTAGCATGCATGAAAAAATGCGCTTCAGTGATTTGATTGAAAAACCCATACAAAAACCTTCTGCAACAGAAACAGAATTACGTTTCGAATCACGTATTGGAACGGTATGGGAAAAATTAATGGCGGGCGAAACAGTAATTTTGAAAGGAACATTGTCGCCGCAATTAGCACGTGAACTGGAAACACTTTTTTTAGATCCGCCATTTTTGCTGGTCAACGGTAAGCGCGAGAAACCGGAAGGTAAGCTGATTATTCTATCTGACAAACAAAATCCTTTGTCTTTTATCGAACATGAAAGCACGCATTATCAGGAGAAAGATAGTTGGGAAATTTTAAGTAAGCGTTATAGCGATACACATTTTAATAAACTGCATGATGCTTATTTAAAATTAAAAGCAAAGCATCTGCAGTTACATTTTTCTTTCGGACAATTAAGAGAGATGCTGGACAAGATTGCACAGGGCAGTCAAAGCAATCCTTTTAAAGCATTTTTCCGTTTGAATCCCAATGATCCGATTTTAATGGATGCTAAAGAATTTTGGGAAAAAACACCGGTCGTTAAATCAGAGCATGTCATGGAGCGCCGTCATGCAAAAATCAGCAAAGAACTGGATAAATCACCTTATCTTTTTATTGTGGGGCCATCAGGTGTTGGCAAGAGCACTTATATTCTTAATCAACTAAAACAAGACAAGCGGAAAGTGATTGTCGGTATCGATAAACTTAAGGAATGGCTAGATGCAAAAGAGGATGAACGTCCGACACTTTTTATTGATGAAGCTAATTTAGAACGTGAAGGAACCTGGGACATACTGGAAGGAATTTTTAACAAAACGCCCGGCATTTTGCTGGAGGGAAAATTTTACCCGCTGTCTAAAGAACATAAAGCTATTTTTGCCGGTAATTTCGCTAATTTTGCTGGACGCGAACAGCATCGTTATTTTAACAGACACGGACAAATTTTTAATTTCAAGGAGCTGCCGGATGCTGTCTTGTCGGAAGATATTGTTCTTTCCACGTTAAAATCAGTATTGCCTGATCTTGCTCAAGACACGCAGCAGCAGGTGAAAAATTTATTTATTGAAATTTATCACAGTGTGAATAATGAGTTGCCCAATCATCCCTTAACACCGAGAAATTTAAAAAATCTCTGTGCGCGGTTAAGTGTGCTGTTAACTAATTATTTACATGATGATATTAAAACTGCAGCTCAAATAGCTGTCGTAGATGAACTAAGCAGCCTTGCTCCCGCAGAAAAAATTTATAGCTGGCTAAAGCTCACTGACCCTGCACCACTAAAACAAAAAATAAATATTCTTCAGCAAAATGTTCCGCTGAAAACAAAAGATTTTGTCGTAACAGCAAGCCGCAAACCAGCTTTATATTTACTAAATATGCAATTTTTATTACGCAAAAATTTGTATCACACGCAATATGAGCCGCCGGGTTTTATTTCGGAAGGATTGCCAGGTAATGGCAAAAGCACGATGGTTATTGCCTATCTCAATTCGCAGGGCTTTGCTCAGCAAGACCCGGCTGCAGAAGAAGTGAAAGCAATAGCAGGCTCAGGGCCTGCAACACATTTTTATTATCTGACTCCCACTGATCCTCTCGAAATGGAAAAAACATTAATTAAGGCATTTCATGAAGGCGCGGTTGTGGTAATTGATGAATTAAACGGTTTGCCACTCGAGCGATTGATGAATCAATTGTTGTCTGGTGTTGATCCGAGTGGAGAGCGGGCGCGAAAAAAAGGTTTTATGATTATAGGTACACAAAATCCGATTACTTTTGCAGAACGTGAAAAACCGTCTACTGCATACGAAAATCGTTTTTGTAAAAATTATTTGCCTGATTATCCGCCGGATGAATTGCGTGAAATTGCTTTTAATATTTGCCCAGATCGCGCTGCTGCTGAAATGATATTAGCAGATTATTTTGCAGCTAGAGAATATGCAAAACAAAATAATAAACATCCTGCACCGACACCGAGAGATTTATTTTATTATCTTGCGCATTATCAAGGCCTCAAGTTGAATGTGTCAGGGGTGCCGCAGAGTTTGTGGACATTACCAACAGAAGCAGTGAATCAGGTTGAGCACACTCAACACCCTTCTTTGAAAAATGAGCCTTGAATATTTCCCTCTCCGCCAGCGTTTTTTGCTGATAATCTCCTCGGTCATCAACCATGTTGTGCGAGGAGATTTTAAAAAAATTTCGTTATATTGAGTATCATTCAGTCCTCGGTTTTTCACCGAAGAATAGGTAAATTGCACGGAATGATATTCAATATCCTGGGCGCGGAGTCATGGGAAATAAATTATTATAATTCTAAATGGTTGTATTCTGATGGTTTCTTATTTGCCTCTTTGGTATCAAGAACGAACCAGCTAAAAAATAACAAAATCACTGCCTGCTGTTCCTGTCCCTGGATGTTGAAAATTATCTCGCGCAAATTATTCTGCTTCGGTCAGCGACAGTGTGCGAGATAATTATCAACATGACGCCGTGGTTTAAACAAAATTTTCTTGCGCAACAGGGTTGATGACGCTGCGGGTAACCGAGAAAATTGTCATTGCGAGGAGCGTAGCGACGTGGCAATCCAGCTTTTTGATTCATTCCAATGACAGTTGTGATGTTTTTAACTACCCCCGTGAGCTGTTACCGCCGCTGTACAAACAAAATTTGCGTCGATCTCTCAGGGGTTAGGGAAAAAAATGCTTTTTCTTCCTTAGAGCCTGTTCAAAGTCTTTTTGTTTGTTTTAAAGTGCAGTAAATCGGCCAAAATCTCCACAAATTTTCGTTAAATAGCCTGCTATTCGCCTCAAATTTGTGAAAATTTTGACTCGATTTCCTACACTTTAAAACAAACAAAAAGACTTTGAACAGGCTCTTAAATCCAATACGCCGTTTTCACCATCACTTTTGAAACGCGCCGCATTATTTTTTTTATCCAGTCCGGTAATATCGCTGCACCCGCCTGCAAGGCATGATCACGATGTTCCGCTTCATCTTTCCGCATTTCTGCCAGAATGTTAAAGCTCTTATGATCTTCAGCGGGTAATAATTCCAGATGCTCTTCAAGATGTTTCACCACTTGTGTTTCCGTTTCCGCTAAAAATCCCAGACTCCATTTATCACCAATCAATCCTGCTGTTAAGCCCATCGCAAATGATCCTGCATACCAAACTGGATTGAGATAACTCGTATGACTTCCTAACTCAAGCAATCGCTGCTGACACCAGGCAAGATGATCGCCTTCTTCAATCGCGGCTTGCTGCATTTTTTCTTTCACATCTTGACGTTTTGAAGTTAATGCTTGGCCGTGATACAACGCTTGCGCGCACACTTCACCTGCGTGATTCACACGCATTAATGCAGCTGCCTGCTTGCGTGTTTCAAGTGAAAAATCGGCATCCAGCAAATCTTTTGCCGGATAAGGACGTTCAGTCGTTTTAGGATTTGCAAATACTGTACGTACTGCCTGATCGACTCCCAGACAGATCTGATCAAGTAAACTGTAATGTCTCTGTTCTGACATACTCATCTCCATATATAATGACCGCCCGAAAAAGAGCAATCATCATGTTTAAAACCGAACTCATCAAAAAACACGCCACACTCCCAGCGCGCGTGACAAAAATCACCACCGCACATGGTGACATTGTAACACCTGCTTTCATGCCTGTCGGCACACGCGCATTTGTTAATTGCATGACGCCAGGTGATCTAGTCAACGCAGGCAGTCAAATTATTTTGGGCGGAAATACTTATCAGGTTAGCTATAAGAACGCCCTCCAAACTGCCTAAAATGACTAATCACTAAGCCACTTTCATCATATTAATTGATTCCGCAAGCTTCGCTATGTCAATTTGTGTTGGTTGTTCTTCATCAAAAGTGT
>JBDTIZ010000158.1:0-14104 GCA_039936115.1 Gammaproteobacteria bacterium | reverse complement strand
AATACCTATTCGTTGTCCTTTACCAACTGTCAATAATGCATTAATAGCCCTAATTCCAACATCTAAAGGCTCACTGATCTTTCTTCGCATCAGTGGGTTAATGGCATCGCAAACCAATGAATACTTTTCCGTAGTTTCTATAATGCCTCGTCCATCTATGGGTTTTCCTGATGCATCAAGTACTCGACCTAACAACGAGATTCCGACATTCGCGTGATGCGTTGTTGACAATGGAACCACTAACGCCCCGGGCAGAATGCCATCAATATGTTCAGTGGCCATCAGATAAGTGACGTTATCAGCAAAACCAATAACTTCTGCATTAATTTTTTTTGTATCTGATAAAATAATTTCACAGGTAGTATTCAAAGGTACTGACAAACCACTTGCTTCAATTTTTATACCTGACACACGTGTAATAGTTCCACCGATAATCACCGAAGAATTTTTTTCTACCTCACCCAAAACACGTGTCAGATGTTGTTTGAGAAACGTATTTTCAGAATCAAGCATATTTAATCCCTAACAACTGATTGATCCTATCATCTAAAATGGCGCGAATTTCAGTGTAATTAGATTTTAAAATCATATCGCCTTCAGTAAGTGCTGGATTAATTTTTAAAACGACTTTTTCATCACTGGCTTCCATACTCATTTTTTTATAATCAATTTCAGACAAATACACCGTGATCAAGCCGTTTTGGGAATGAATCAGTTGGCTTAATTCTTTGATCACTCGATTAACAAGTCGTGCATCTGATTTCATTTCTTTATAAATAATATTTTTTACTGATTTTTTAATAATATATTCGATAAGCTCTACAATTTCTTTATCTATTGATGCAAGTGGATATTCAAATTTTTTTAAAAGGCTATTAATTAACTCCATCTTTTTTTCGACATCAATTTTTAAATTTTCAATTTCAGCTTTTGCATTGAGAATCTCTTTGTTTTTTTGTATCTCGATTTGAAGATTTTTCAAATCATCTTGAGTTAAAACATTTTCGTCTTTAGTGTTTAACGTAATTTGATATGAATTTTTCTTTAATACGTCTACTGTAGGAAATGACCATTCATTCGTTTCTTCGACATACACATTATCAATTACCATTTTGTTCATATTCGCCCCTCATTAAAATATGACATCCGGATTATTTTTCATTGATAAAATAATCTTCTCTTCTTCATCTAATTTTTTGGCAATTCGAATAATCGTTTTCTGTGCATCTAATACGTGAGCGATCTTAACTGGACCTTTTGTTTCCATATCATCTTTCAGAATTTCAGCACCTTTAGACGACATGTTTTTGAAAAACACTTCTTTTACAGTTTCATCTACGCCTTTTAATGCTAAAACTAAATCTTCATTTTTTATTTCCGCTAATAAGACTTGTAAGCTTTTTTTGTCAAGGTCAGCCAATCGTTGAAAAGGAAATATTTTATCTTGTATTTGCTCGCCCAGCGCTTTGTTCTCACTGGTTAGATCAGTCATAATATCGTGCTCTGTTTCACTATCTAGATACGAAATAATATTCGCAACGGTTTCAAGACCATCAATAGCGATAATGTCATTTTTCTCTACATCATTCAGTTCTTTTTCAAAAAATGTTGCTAATGCATCAATTGCATATCGTGAAATAGAACCCATATTTGTCATACGACGAAAAACCAGACTCTGTAATTTTTTATCTAAACATTTAATTAATTTAGTACCACTTTCGCTACTAATATTATTGAATATCACAATGACAATTGCGGTAACAATTTGTGGATGTTCATCTTGAATTAAATCAACAATTGAATCCATTGGCTGCTCTCTTACCAATTCCAGCCATTGATCTTTGTCAGCGCTGATTCCTTCTAATAGCGATCCTAATCCTTTATTACCCACTGCATTAAGAATAGTTTTTTTCATCTGCTCTTTAGATTTTATATCTATTCCTGAGCTACTATGCGATGCAGCAAAAAATTCATTTAGCGCGCGAATGACATCTTCTTCTGAGATATTATCAATCGTATTAATTGCCTCAATAATGGCTCGAACCTCTTTAGGATTCATAGTTTTTAATATTTCACCGGCAGATTTTTCGCCGATACCCAATAAAATAATGGCTGCGTTTCGTATTTTGTCCATAGTCTTACTTTCCAACCCAGTTCTTTATAATCATGGCAACTTGCTCAGGTTCAGCGCTTGCAAGTTGTTTCAGTTTCGTCATTCCTTGATCTTTGTAATCATGCAACTTGTTTTCTGTCTCACTTTCCTCTTTTTCTTCCGCGATACTTACCTTGCTTTTCACAAGAGGCAATTTACGGCTTGACTCTGCATAACGAGAGAGACGTCGATACAAAATAAATAAGAAGGTAAAACCAAGTAGGATGCCAACAATTTTCTTCACAACATCCCAGAACCATAATTGATCCCAAACATGAGAATTCATTTGCGTAACAGCTTGTTTAACTTGATTATAGCTGCTGTTTACAACAGTTACCTTGTCACCTCGGTTACTATCAAAACCAATCGTTGCTTTGACTAAATCAGTAATTTTAGTAATTTTATCTGCATCTAATGCTTTTGTGACATATTGTTTGGACTTAGGATCTAGCACCATTTCATTATCAACTACGACTGCAACGGATAAGCCTTTGATCTTAGCGAAATTGGATTTTTTATAGGTAACAGTTTTAGTCAATTCATAATTCTTTGTGGAGGCTGTTCTCTTTTGTCCACCGCCGGCGCTTGCTTGTGACGCCGCCGCAGCGCCTTGATCACCTGATGGTGGTGAGTTGGATAAAGATCCTGGGGGACCTGATGCGCCTGCACCCGCCGTGTCTTCTTGCGAATCACTTTGCTCACTACGAATTGCTGTTTTCTGAGGATCATAAGATTCCTCTGCATTTTCTTGTTGAGTAAAATCAATATCCGCATTGACTCTAACCGTTACTTTGTTTTCACCAACGATTGGAACAATCATGGCTTCGATACGCTTTTCATAATAAGTTTGAATATTGTGTTGATAATTTAACTGTGCTGCATTAAAGATTGAATCTGGATTCAAACTATCTGACAAGAAATGTCCGTACTGATCTGTAATAGCAACATCTTTTGGATCAAGTCCTGGCACACTGTCGGCAATAATTTGCATAATTGAGCGAACTTTTTCTTTGTCTGACGTAAAACCGGCAGAAACACTTAACACCACAGATGCTGTCACTTTATTATTTTCGTCAGCAAAAACATTATTTTGGGGAATAGCAATATGCACTCGTGCCGATGACACACCTTCTATTGCGCTTATTGTTTTAGCTAAATCATTTTCTAATGCGCGAAGATAACGAGCGTTTTCTATAAATTGACTATTTGATAATCCATTTTGTTCATTTAAAAAAGAATAGTTAAAACCTTCATCTTTCGGTACACCTGCTGCAGATAATTTAAGTTTGGCAAGCTGTAAATCTTTTGCTGCGACCAGCACCACTCCATCACGATCATTCACTTTATACCGTATGCCTGCTTTATCTAATGTATCGATGATAGCTGACATATTTTGTTGCGTAACCTGATAATCTAGCGGACGATATGTCGGCTCCTCAATTGACATATAAAGCACAATTCCAACCGCAACACTGACCGCAATTCCAACCATAAAAATCAATTGGCGGATCGCTGGATTTTGGAAAATTGATTTTACATTTTCTATATATTTTCCATTTTGTGATTGCATAGGTTTAATTCCTTATGTGATCAAATAGGCATATTCATTATTTCTTTGTATGCCTCAAGAATCTTATTTCGGACTGCGATCAATCCTTCAAACGCCAATTTTGATTTTTGTGAAGCCACAATAACTTGCGACATTGACACATTACTATCGCCAGCTATATACGCATTTTTTAACTGCTCACTTTCTTGTTGGACATGACTAACATTTGATAATGAATTTTTTGCGATTGATAAAACATCGTCAAAACTTTTACTAGGCGTAACAGCTCTGCTCTCTGAAAAAACATTGGTTTTGTTTGACATTTCACGCATTTTTGACAGTATTTCTGTAATGTCAGTTCTGACAGCTGATACATTATTTATTGGCATGAGCAAAATCCCTTTTTAAGGCACCTTCATTCCAGTTGATTTTAATTTCGAAATCTTATATCGCAAAGTTCTTGGGCTAATATTCAGCTTACGTGCCGCCATATCACGACAACCATCTGTTTCACGCAAGACATCTAAAATAATTCTGGCTTCATTCACTTTCAGGTTTGTGCTTAATTGTTCGGAATGATTGTCAGTAATTTCATCAGATCGACCGAAAAGAGTTGGCTTTAAATCAAGATCAGCCTCATCAATTACATCGTTATTTATCATAACCAATGCTCGTTGAATTACGTTATCTAATTCTCTAATATTACCTGGCCAGGTATATCTTAATAATTTCTTTTTGGCTTGGTGAGTCAATACTGTTGGGTTTCTGCCTAACATTTCCGTGTGCAAATTCACAAAATACTCAGCCAGTGGGATGATATCTAATGGTCTATCACTGAGTGGCGGACAATGTATGGATAATACGTTTAAACGATAATATAAATCTTTGCGAAATAATCCTGCTGCTACCTGTTGCTCCAACTCACGATTCGTTGCCGCAATAATTCTTAAGTGAATAGGAATTATTTTTTTTCCGCATAATCTTTCAATTTCTCGCTCTTGCAGTACGCGAAGTAATTTAGCTTGCAAACCTAAAGGGATTTCAGAAATTTCATCTAGTAATAATGTACCTTGTTCCGCTTGTTCGAATTTACCGACATAACTATTCACAGCACTTGTAAACGCACCTTTTTCATACCCAAACAAGATGGCTTCAATCATATTTTCTGGTAAGGCTGCACAATTGACTGATACAAACGGACCGTCTGAAAATGGCGAATAAAAATGAATATAGCGAGCTACCAATTCTTTTCCGACACCTGTTTCGCCTGTGATTAACACAGTCGCTTTACTTTTAGCAGCTCTGTGTGCAATGTCTAACATAGCTTTGCTACATGGATCTTCGACAACTGGTAAAAAACAACGATTATCGCTGTCCTTAGAAATCGGATTCATGTTTTCAATGATTTTTTGCTTATGCTCATTGCTACTCATTACTTGTCACTCCAGCACTCAATTCACTGTTAGGTATATGCAATTTTCATACCAAGTGAGTTGCTGATCGTTAATTTTAATTATTTTATTACTTTAAGACCTCTCAAACATACCCTTACCTATTTGACTTTAAGAATGATGGCTGTTATGTTTTTGGAACGTCTTGAATCGATAAGTAACGCTTCAAACGTAAACAGGGATGTAAAAATGGATTACGTTTTAGTTAATGATGACTGCGCTCATTGCCGCTATATCTCAGACGCTTTCACCTTGCTGAGATTGCCTCTCAAAAAACTTAACCTTAGTGAGTTTATATCGGATGCAATCACTGAAACAGTTGCAGTTTTACTCTGCAGAAATACCGAAGAACAGCACACAGATCATTTGATTAAAACACTTAACACAAGCAATGCTTCCGTCATCTCATTAAATGAACCCACGAAAAAACACAACAGTCTTGATAGACCGATTTATTACTTAAAAATGCCCTTTAGTACCTACGAATTAAAAGATGCGATGCTGCATTGTTTAAACAACAAAAGTAACGTTCCAGATTTATTAGAATACAATTATGCTGCATTTGATAAACTGATTGGCAGAAGCCCACAAATTTGTAAAATCAAAACCGTTATCAAACAAGTGGCGTGCTCCGATGCAACCGTGTTGATTTTAGGTCAATCCGGCACTGGGAAAGATGTCATTGCTTCCTGCATTCATTATCTTTCAAATCGGAAAAATAATCCGTTAGTGCCAATTAACTGCGGCGCCATTCCAGGTGAATTAATTGAAAGTGAATTATTCGGCCATGAGAAAGGAGCGTTTACAGGCGCACTTACGCGTAGACCTGGGCGATTTGAAATTGCTAACGGCGGCACTTTATTTTTAGATGAAATTGGTGATATGCCGTTACCCATGCAAGTTAAATTATTACGCGTCTTGCAAGAACGTAAAATAGAACGAGTTGGCGGCAATGTTAGTATAACCGTTGATGCGCGATTGATTGCTGCTACCAATAAAAATCTTGAAGATTTAATTCAAAAGAATCTTTTTCGTGAAGATTTATTTTATCGACTGAATGTTTTTCCTATTCATGTTCCAAGCTTGGGTGAACGTCCAGAAGATATTCCACTCTTGATTGATTATCATCTAGATAAAATTTCCGAACGACTAAAACACCGTGTCGTTTTTTCGAAGCGCGCTGAAGATGCGCTGTGCAATTATACATGGCCCGGAAACATTCGTGAATTACAGAATTTCCTCGAAAGAATGGTTATCTTGTTTCCTGATCATGTGATTGATGAAAAAGATATTGATCTGACCTACAAACAGAATAAAATTAAAACTGCGCAGAATGCTGCACATCTACCTGTTGATGCCCCTTTCAATATCAAGGAATACATAGCAAAAGTCGAACAGCATTTCATTGAGGTCGCGTTAGCGCGATCCAATGGTATTGTGAATGCGGCGGCTGAGTATCTTTCCTTAGGTCGGACGACTTTGATTGAAAAAATGAAAAAATACAAGCTACTAAATCAATCCACGGAATAATCTGTCATCTCTTTTGGAGGGGCAAGCCTATGTGTTTGCCCCTCAGCCTCGATAAGCAAATGTCATTTCTTCGATCGAAAGGGCGAACACATAGGTTCGCCCCTACAAAAACCTTCCCAATTTAGGTAAGATATGCCCATTAATTTAATCCTGGAATCCACATGGCAAAGCAAAAGCCAACGTTGCTACAATTATCAGTTGATCAACTGGTGCGCGGCAAATACCAACCGCGCCGGCATTTTGATCAAGTACAATTGCAAGAATTAGCCGAGTCGATAAAAACGACTGGCGGCTTATTACAACCTATAGTTGTAAGACCCTTATCTACTGATCAGTATGAAATTGTAGCAGGTGAACGCCGGTGGCGAGCTGCACAATTGGCAGGGATAACGGAAGTCAGCTGCTTGGTGAGCAAATACACGGATGAACAAGCACTTCAAGCTTCAATCATCGAAAATATTAATCGTGCCGACTTAAATCCCATTGAAGAAGCATCCGCTTACCAACGTTTGATCGATGAATTTCATTATCTTCATGAAGAAGTAGCTGCTGCAGTTGGAAAATCTCGCACGAAAATTACTAATGCTTTACGTTTACTAAAATTAGATCCGCGCGTGCAAGAATTATTAATTGCTGAACAACTGACAGAAGGACATGGAAAAATTTTAGCAGGTCTTGCAATACATCTTCAATATGCGCTTGCTGAACAATCCATACAAAAAGGTTGGAGCGTGCGAAAAATTGAATTAGAAGCAAAAAAAATCCTCCAGCCTGCAGAAAAAAATGATCCTTACGGTGACCCTAACATTAGACGATTAGAAGTTGCGTTAGCCGATCATGTTGGCAATCAAGTTAACATTGAATGCGAAGAACGTGGTGGTGGATTCGTGAAAATTCGTTTTAGTAATGTGGATGAGCTGGAAGGACATTTTGAACGGCTTGGGTTTAAGCTGGAAAAAGTGGATTAATGGAATCTCCCTCACGAAGGAGCGCGTTTTTTGCCTCGTAATCCACCATTGCGGCGATGTTTCGTGCTTGCTGTAAAAAAATAATCACCCTAAAAAATTCTTCAACATCACATACCCCTGACTCGTCAACACAGATTCCGGATGAAACTGCACGCCAAACACCAAGTGTGTACGATGTCGCAATGCCATAATTTCTCCTTGCTCACAACGCGCTGTTACACATAACTCAGCAGGAAAATTTTCATCTGACACAATCAGAGAATGATAACGTGCAACTTTTGCAGGATTTTCAACACCACTAAACACATCTTTTTCAGCATGCGAAATCAAAGAAGTTTTTCCATGCATAGGTCGTTTTGCGCGTTGAACAATCCCACCATACACCTGGCCAATGGCTTGATGACCCAAACACACACCTAAAATAGGAATTTTCCCTGCAAAATGTCGAATAACATCCATAGAAATGCCCGCTTGATCAGGCGCACAAGGTCCAGGAGAAATGATAATGTGCGACGGTTTCATTTCCTGAATGCAGGCTAATGTAACCGCATCATTACGCACAACTTGATAAGAAAACCCCAACTCACTAACATACCGTGCGAGATTGTAAACAAAAGAATCGTAGTTATCGATTAATAAAATCATACAGTCAATGCCTTAAGCATCGCTTGAGCTTTTGTCAGCGTTTCTGCATATTCATCTGCCGGATCAGAATCAACCACTACCGCGCCGCCTACTTGATAAGTGACTACATTATTTTTAATTGCAAATGTTCGAATCGTAATGGAACAATCCATATCGCCATTAAAACCAATATAACCAATACTCCCGCAATAAGGCCCACGCACAGTCGGCTCAATCGCGTTAATAATTTCCATTGCACGAATTTTTGGTGCGCCGGTGATAGACCCACCTGGAAAAGTTGCACGTAGCAAATCAATCGCCGTCAGATTGTCTTGCAACTGACCCACCACCACAGAAACAAGGTGATGCACAGTGGCATAACTTTCTAATCCACACAATTGTGGCACTTTCACTGTGTGTGCGGCACAAACACGTGATAAATCATTTCGCATCAAATCAACAATCATCACATTTTCAGCATGATCTTTTTCACTGGCTAATAATTCTTGCGCCAAGCGCTGGTCTTCATCGCGATCAACGCTACGTGGTCGCGTTCCTTTAATGGGGCGTGCTTCAATATTATTTTGCATTAGCCGCAAAAAACGCTCGGGCGATGCAGATGCAATGACAGTTTCTGCCATATTAATAAATGCTGCGAAGGGTGCTGCATTCAATGAGCGTAATTTTCGATATAAATCAAATGGCGCAGAATCCAACGGCAACGTCGCTTGAAACCGTTGCGAAATATTCGCCTCAAAAATATCGCCCTGAAGTATATAATCAATCACGCGTTGCACAGCCTGCAAATAGTTAGCGCAAGTAAAATTACTTTGAATATTTTTTTCTTCACAAAAGTTATTTGCTAACGCAGGAAGTTCTGTCGCCTGAATTATACGATTTAGAAACCAATCGATTCGAAGTTTAGCTCGATCTTCACGAGATTTTTTTTCTTGTTCTGGATAACCGCTAGAAAAAATCCACGCACGTTTTTCTAACTCATCGAACCCAATCACTAAATCATAAAATCCAACGGCCATTTCAGGAAATTGCAACTCGTCTTTTTTTTCTGCGGGTAATTTTTCTAAATATTTAGCTAACTCATAACCAAAAAAACCTGCCGCACCCCCTTGGAACGGCGGTAAATTTTCCTGTCGTTCTAGCGGATATTTAGCGATTTCTTGTGCTAATAAATCAAACGGATTGCCTATGATTTTTTTTTCATTCAATTGAGTTTCGCCATTTTTACTCGTGAGTAAAAGAAAAGGATCAATAGCGATAAAACTATAGCGGCCGCAATTTGCCCGAAGCTCAACACTCTCCAAAAAAATAGCGCCATTTTCAGTTGCAAATAGAGCAAAGAGGTCGAGTGGGTTGTGATAAGATATTTCTAGAATCATAGACGGCACTTCTACAAAAATAGCGGAAATTGGACGTGCTTATTTTACGAAAAAAGGGAGGAATAGCTAGCTATTTCGGGCATTTTCCCTAAAATAAACGCGGCAAGAATACTAAGAATCGTGTAAATTATTACAAATAAACTCATTCCCGCAAAGGCGGGCTGTCATTACAAGCAGCCTATGTTGGTTTGTCTATGCCAAATTGACTGGATACCGCGGACACAAGCCGCGGTACGACGGCAGCCCTTAATACAACGCTGTCGTGCCGCGGCTTGTCCGCGGTATCCAGTCAATTTGGCATAGACAAACCAATATAGCGCTCGCAATGACAGCTAAACAACTATCAGCAATATGAGACCCCTATGATAAACACAACACTATCAAGCATTGCTAAACAACTAGGCATTCAACTGGCTTGCCAAGATGTCACATTTCACGGCATTAGCTCAGACACCCGCACTCTGGCCCCCGGGAATTTATTCATCGCAATCCGTGGCGAACAATTTGACGGTCATTGTTTTGTTGCTGAGGCTGCTGAAAAAGGTGCATTCGCATTACTAGTCAGTGAACGGGTTGATTCTACGTTGCCTCAATTATTGGTTGAAGACACGATTCAAGCATTAGGCACGATTGCTGGACACTGGCGCAATCAATTTACCTTACCGTTAATTGGTGTAACAGGCAGCAATGGTAAAACCACTTTAAAAAACATGCTTGCAGCCATTTTACGTGCGGCTTGTGATAATCAATCCGCAGACGTATTAGCGACAGACGGCAACCTCAACAATAATATTGGCTTACCACTCAATCTCATCCGTTTGAATGAAAAACATCGTTATGCTGTTCTTGAAATGGGTATGAATCATTTTGGTGAAATTGAATATCTGACTAAACTTGCCAAGCCCACTGTTGCAATTATCAATAATGCAGCTGCAGCCCATCTTGAAGGGCTAAAAGATGTCGCTGGCGTTGCAAAAGCAAAAGGTGAAATTTTTTTAGGTCTAGACCAAAATGGTACAGCTATCTTAAATGCGGATGATGCACATTTTAATTATTGGCGCGAACTCATTGGCCATCGCAAAATGTATTCTTTCGGTTTAAAAAATCCAGCCGATGTCACCGCAACTTTATCTGCAAAACAAACCATGACAATTAAAACACCGCATGGCGAAATCGCTGTGCAATTACCGTTACTCGGCACACACAATATAATGAATGCACTAGCAGCAACGGCAGGAGCTCTTGCTTTAAATATTGATCTCGCCGCAATTAAAGCTGGCCTTGAGAGCGTGCAACCAGCGCCAGGACGTATGCGCCAGTATGTATTAGCTAACAATATCAAAGTGATTGATGACACTTACAATGCTAATCCTTTTTCCTTGCAAGCTGCGATCGACGCTCTCGCAGAATTTTCCGGTACAAAAATATTAATTTTAGGCGACATGCGTGAGCTCGGCGAGAATGCTGAACAATTTCATGCAACAGCGGGGCAACATATTTTAGCCGCAGGCATTAATTATTTATTTACCCTAGGCAGTTTATCAGCGAGTGCCACGAAAAGTTTTGGACAAAACGCCCAGCATTTTAGTGATCGAGATCCCTTAATCGCTGCTTTAAAACCTTTGTTAAAAAACGACGTCACTGTCTTAGTCAAAGGTTCACGTTCCATGCGCATGGAAAAAATTGTCGCGGACATTATCCCTAAAGAACAACTAGAACACGCACACTAAGGAGTTATTATTATGGCAGTTAAAACACCTGTTACTATTGCTTATGGCGATGGCATTGGCCCAGAAATCATGGGGGCGACAATGAAAATTTTAACAGCAGCTAATGCACCCATTGATCCTGACGTCATAGATGTCGGCGAAAAAGTCTACCTCGCAGGATTTAGCTCAGGCATTCCAGACAGTGCATGGCAATCCTTAAAACGCACAAAAGTTTTATTAAAAGGTCCCATCACAACACCACAAGGCGGCGGCTATAAAAGTTTGAATGTCACCTTGCGCAAAACCTTAGGCTTATTTGCAAACGTACGTCCTTGTGTGGCTTATTCACCGTACGTAAAAACAGCGCATCCTAAAATGGATTTGGTGATTATTCGTGAAAACGAAGAAGGAACTTATGCGGGAATTGAGCATAGACAAACAGATGAAGTTTACCAAGGTTTAAAATTGGTAACACGCCCTGGCTGTGAACGCATTGTGCATTATGCATTTGAATACGCGCGTAAATTTAATCGCAAAAAAGTAACCTGTTTGACGAAAGATAACATTATGAAAATGACTGACGGTCTTTTTCATCAAGTTTTCAATGAAATTTCTGCAGAATATCCTGAGATCGCCAACGAACATCTGATTATTGATATTGGTACGGCTTTAGTGGCTGATCAACCTGAACGTTTTGATGTGATTGTGACATCCAATTTATATGGAGATATTTTATCGGATGTCGCTGCGCAAATTGCAGGTTCCGTCGGTCTTGCAGGTTCTGCCAATGTGGGTAATCACGTAGCGATGTTTGAAGCAATTCACGGTTCAGCGCCTGATATCGCCGGCAAAAAAATTGCAAATCCATCTGGACTTTTAAATGGTGGAATTCAAATGTTAATTCATATCAACCAACCTGAAACTGCCATGTTAATTGAAAACGCTTGGCTTAAAACACTTGAAGATGGCATACACACTGCTGATATTTATTCGCTCGAATACAGCAAACAAAAAGCTAATACGGATGAATTTGCTGATGCCGTGATTGCACGTTTAGGTCAAAAACCTTCGCATTTTAAGCCTGCTGTTTACAAAAATGATGTGCGCACCCGAATTGAATGTTACGGCATTAAGAAAAAAGCGATCGCGAAAAAAGAATTAATTGGCGTAGACATTTTCATCGACAATCCAACACTAACTCCCGATGAACTTGGAAAAATCATTTCTAATATGCAAAGCAAATTACAACCTATCGTTATCACCAGCCGCGGCTTAAAAATTTGGCCCGACAGCATGATTGATGCGCCCTATACACATCATTGCAGCTGCCGTTTTCAATCCACAACGGATGTGAAAAATCTCACGCCGATTTCTCATGAAGATATTATTAATTTATTACAACAATTTGAATCGCTTAAATTGGATGTGATTAAGACTGAAAATCTTTATACGTTTGATGGACAGTTGGGATTCACATTAGCGCAAGGGCAGTAATTTTTTTGCAGAGGCGAATTTCCGCGTTCGCCACAACTGATAGGATTTAGTCAACCCCGCACTACCTTTGTCGCCCCGCACTTGTTGCGGGGTGACAAAGCTATATGGTTATAAATGACAACATTGTAATCTTCTCGTCATCATCACGTTGGGTTCCATCCCGTATCATTGCGCTTGAAATCCAAAATAAAATTAACGAGGAGAATCTAAATGAGCATGGCTAGAATATTCACAGTATTACTAAAAAAGGATGACGATAAGACTTCATTGAGTTGCCAATATATCGCCCTAGATAATTTAGCCCAGAAATCTGATAAACATTTACATCTCGAACAAAAACAAAAAATTACGCGTGATTTCAATGATAAGCTAGAAACAAATCAAAAATATTTTCAAACGCTGCAAGATGCATTGAAAAATATAAATGCGTCACCAAACATCTGTTATCACATTCATGTTAATAATCAACAACCACAAAACAAGGCATTTATTAATGATTTAGCTCAAGAAGTAAAAGACAATGCCCGTCTTCATGAAGGATATAAAACCTTCACCATTCAAACTGAAATCGCAAGTAAAGCAAAAGCCACCCTTGAATCCTATTTTCAGACGCCTCCTGCATTGAAAAATCAGGAATTACAAAGTAAATTCGCAGCTTTGAAAAAGTCTTACGCAGAATTTAAAGCCCAACACAAACTGGATACTTTTATTGCCACACAGGAACGCTATAACAAAATGGTCAGTGCGGTTATTGCGCAAATTGGTGAGCCGAAAGTTGAAGTTGCAAATACGACGCCTGCGAAAGTTGTTGCTCCACCAGCCGTGTCAATAGTCGGAACGCTAAACGAGGATGCGCCTAAAATGATGTCTATGACACCATAGGCTTTTGTAGGGGCGAACCTTTGTGTTCGCCCTTCCAATCAAAAAGATAACATTCGTAAATCAAAGACTAACCTCTGCCAGACGCGCGCTGTAACCTATCCCTAATCGCATCCCATTCTCGCGTCTCAGGCACTTCTTCAATCACAATTTCCTGAAAATTTTTCTTATCCAATTCCCGCAGCACTTGATACAGATTGTGCGCATATTCTTCCACATGCCGCGGCATACTCACCCATTCCAGTGGCAGATCAACCGACTGCTGGACATAGATAAAACTCATAACCGCAATCGCCCCATTCGAGCTCTTATATTCCGATAAATATTGTTTCAACTTATCCGAACCAATCA
>JBDTIZ010000157.1:0-11109 GCA_039936115.1 Gammaproteobacteria bacterium | reverse complement strand
GTTGCTTCGCTCGCGCTCGCAATGACAGTGGTAGCAATTTCATGATTTAGATCAACCAACAAACTAGGCAATCGCCTCCACTCAGGAGAGGAGGGGCATTAGTTAGCGAAATAGCACCATTTATTCGCAAGGATAATTTTCAACAATAAATTTATCTAACCGCGTCATAAAAAACTCAAAATCCGGATTAAACGTCAAACGTCGACGAATGAGTTTTGTCAGTTTCAAACGATATAATGTTTGATAAAACAGCGTGTCAATTTTGTCATAAGCACCGTAACTAAATTTAATCGGATCAATGTGACTCGCCAGCGTATAATCGCCGTCCGGTCCATAATGAGGATTGTTTGGTGCAACCGGCACTGTAATATGACAGAAATTCGTAATGCCCAACTCAGGATAACTAGAGTTTCGAACCTCAATGCGTTGGTTCGCGTAATTTATTTTTTCACCGGAATAGAGCAGCATACGATTGGTTGAATGGGTGTTTTCTTCGAAAGATTTAATCGTTGTTTGGCTGCAGACTATTTTATCTTCATAACTTAAAGCGATAAACTGTGGGCAATGCGCTAACTTTTTCGCATCTATTTTTTCAACCAATTTTCCAAGTTGGTAGACTTGGTAGACAGCGTTAAAAGTGATAGAGCGGTATTTTGCATAATCAATTTCTCGACCTGCATACAACCATTTTCCACGCTGCCAGCCAAAGGAAAACTGCTTAAACCAATTAGCAGCGAAGGCAAATGGCGAATTAATTTTAGTCGCAGGCGAAACCATTACCAATCCTACGATAGCGGGATCTTCTGCTGCATGAACGATAGACAAGCTTGCGCCGGTCGAAAAACCAACTAAAAAGAGTTTTTCCACATCTGTTTTGAGTGCAGCAATACCATAACGCACAGCTTGTAACCATTCGGCATACGTTACGTTAAGCAACGCGCCAGGTACGGTGCCGTGGCCTGGTAACATAATGGATCTGACTAAAATTCCTTGTGATCGCAGATGTTCACCGATATCTCGCATAATGAAAGGTGAATCGAGTAGACCATGAATTAAGAGCGCACCATAACGTGGTTTATTAGCTGGACGCATTTCAAAAGGACTATTGGCATCGATAATGCACTCTGCGTTTTTATGTAAATCCTGGCGTGTATTCGCAATTATCGTTTTTGATTTTTGAATATAGTCAGCAAAATTTAAAGAAAGGTCATAGATTGGATAATCTATTTGTGGGTCGCAAAAAAGTTTGGGATGTTTATGTAACATAGACTATAATCGATAGTAATTTAACCAGTAATTACTTTAGCATACCTATTTATGATTAAACATACTATTCAGCTTATTTGTAAAAACGCTGCACAACTCTTTTTGTTGTTTTGCATGGCAATTTTCTCTTGCACGGCCTTTGCAAATAATGTCGGGCTTGGGCAAGTTGCGAACAATTTAATGGAACCGGTGACGATTCTTTCAGGGTTTCTTTCAGGCGCTGCTATTATTCTGGGTTTGTCGCTCTTATTTGCATCGTTTGCCAGATATATGCAGTATAGGGTTAATCCTTTAGCACATCCAATTGGAAGCGTGATTACGTTATTTCTCATTGGTATTCTTTTGTTAGCTTTACCGTTAATTTACAAACTGACAGAAAGTGGGATTCCATTTTCGTTGGGTTAGAGGAATAAATGAAGATATTAAATTATTGCTTGGGTTTAGGTTTTGTCTTGTTAATTTCAAGCTGCAAAAGTCAACCACCAACGTATGAATATTTGATGCAACATCCAAGTCTTTTGCAAGACGAATATACGCATTGTCAGGCTGATGTGTATGGTCCTAATTGTGATATGGTTAAAAAAGCTGCGCGTGATTTTCTTCAATTAGTGAGTGAGCGCAGTGATAATCCCGAAGGATTTGGCAAGCAAATTATTCAATTACAAACTGAGTTGGCGCAAAAGCCGAAGTCTGACGAAACCCAACAAAAACTGCAAACGCTCTATGCGGTGGTTGCAGCGACGAGTAGTGAATAAATCTCTGTCCTAATCACATATCTGTCTTTGTAGGGGCGAACCTATGTGTTCGCCCTCTCTATCGAAGAGACAAAATTTTTATAGCTAGGCCGCAGGGCGAACACATAGGTTCGTCCCTACAAAAAAGCAATGACAGAGACTTATCTGTGATACGGGTGATTCTGTAAAATACTCACCGCGCGATACAGTTGTTCGACTAAAATAATTCGTACGAGTGGATGGGGAAGGGTCAAGCATGATAGAGACCATTTAACATCAGCACGTTGTAAACAGGCATTAGCCAACCCATCAGGACCGCCAATTAACATATCAATATTTCGACCTTCTGCTTGCCAATTTTTTAACTGTTGCGCTAATTGTTCAGTGCTAAAAGAGTGGCCTTTGACATCCAAGGCAATGACGTAATTACCTGGTTTGATTGCAGCTAATAATTTCTCACCCTCGCGTTCAATGATGCGCGGAATGTCGGCGTTTTTAGTGCGTTTTTCAGCGGGGATTTCACATAATTCAACCATGCATCCGGCGCTAAATCGTTTGGCATATTCACTAAAGCCCGCTGTCACCCAAGCAGGCATTTTGGTGCCAATGGCGAGTAAGCGAATGAGCATTGGTTATCTTTTCTTTTCGCGTAACTGATTGATCGGTTCCCACAAATCTTCTAAATTGTAGAAAGAGCGCGCGCTTTGAATCATCACGTGAACAACCACATCAGCCAAATCTACAATGATCCATTCGCCTTCACGTTCACCTTCCATTTTGATGTAACTGAGTTCAGCGGCTTTGGCTTGTTTCACGACATTTTGAGCCAGAGATTTAACGTGTTGTGTCGAGCGACCACTGCAGATAATCATGACATCCGTTAAACTGGTTAAGCTGCGCACGTCAAGCGTGACAATATCCAGTGCTTTTAAATCATTTAAAGCATCAGTTGCAATTGTTTGTACCTGTTCTGTTTTCATTCCTCGTTTCCATTTATCAAAAAAGTGTGTGCCGAATTATATCCGACTAATGCTGTAGACGCCATGCTGGACAATATATTGGTAAACGGAGTCGGGTAGCAGATAGCGCGGATTTCTTTCCATGGCGATTTGTTTCCGAATATCGGTTGCTGAAATTTCTAATGAAGTCACGGGATGCAACACAATATTTCCCGCCAGTGAGTCATGCAAAGCGGATGAGCCATGTTTTAAGCGATATTTTAAAAGATCGGCAATGACACCCGTATGCGGTAATTGATAGTGAGGACGATGCGCTACCACTAAGTGGGCAAGTTTCAGAATTTCCTCAAAGCGGTGCCAACTTGGAAAACCAAGCAATGCATCAATGCCCATAATCAAGCAGAGTGGTGTGTTAGGTAGTTTCTTACGTAAAATTTCCAATGTATCGATGGTATAAGTTGGTCCTTTGCGTACTATTTCTAAATCATCTACTTGAAGGGCGGATTCACCTTCTATTGCTGTTTTTACCATTGCTAAACGATGTTCTGGCGATGCAATTGGTATTTTACGGTGCACGGGTTGATGGCATGGAATAAGACGCACTTCCGCTAATTCAAGCGCCTGGTAAAGCTCTAGTGCAGTGCGCAAGTGTCCAAAATGAATCGGATCAAACGTACCACCTAAGATGCCGATAGCTCGTTGTAATTGGGACATGAGTTACCTTTTTGTTTTATTGGGTTCTATTTGAATTATAGCATTAATGGTCCTACGAAGGCTTTAGTTGCCATATACTGTCACCCCGCACTTGTTGCGGGGTGACAGTATATGACAACGAAAGCTTTCACGTGAATGACAGGCCTGGGTTTGGCACTATCCTAAATAGCCAAAATCAACCGTTCAAACTCATCCCAACTATTTCCTACCTCAGCACCCTTAATGATCCGATCAATTTTGGCAGCAGATAATAATAATTTCCAACACTGTTCCGCACCATTGCGTTTCAAAAACGCCCGCGCATTGGGTTGACGTTTTTCCCAGATTCGAAATTTATTAAATAGCACCGATAATGCAATGCCTTGTTGAGTTTGTTTGCTAATCTCAGCCATTGTGCGCAATTCACGAGTGATGGCCCACAAGACTAAAGTGGGCTCTGTATCTTCAGCCAACAGATTTTTTAAAATTTGCAGAGAACGTTTGCTATTGCCCGATAAAATACAATCGACTAAATTAAAAATATCAAAACGCGAGTGATTGCTAATTATGTCCGCGAGTGTATGTTCGTCTAAGACATCGCTGGTTTGAAGAAGGCGAAGTTTTTCAATTTCTTGCGCGGCAGCTAATAAATTTCCTTCAACTTGTTGTGCTAACCAAGTGGCCGCTGGCAGTGATAGTGTGAGGTTGATTTTTTTTGCACGTTGCATAATCCATTGCGGCAATTGTTCATTTGGAATTGGCCAAACCGGAATAGCGACGCCTTTATTTTCAAGAGCCTTATACCAACGGCTTTGTTCTTGTTTTGCATCCAATTTGTGGATGCTAATCAGTAGCAATGTGTCGGGGGCAGGATTTTCAGCGTAAGTTTGCAAAATTTCAGTACTGGCTTGATTGAGTTTTACGCCGCGTAAATCCAATTCCAAAATTCGTTGGGTTGCAAATAATGATAAACTGTGTGCGGAAGAATACAAAAATTTTCCCCATTCCGCAGCCGATTCCGTGGAAATTCGCACACGTTCAGTAAATCCCGATTTGATTGCTGTGTCACGAATCAAATCAATTGCTTCTTGCACCAGCAATAATTCATCACCACTGATTAAATAAATCGGCGCCAATGTTTTTGTAACATGTTGTGCTAATTGTTGGTAAGGCAGTTTCATGTGCCACGCTTTTGATTGGTTAATAAAGTCGTAATATCACGCGAACTTAATCGATTCATAATGTCATAAACAATCGCTCGACGCATCTGTTGATACATCGTATTTTGCTCATTACTACCCGCTAATATCTGATCAGAGAGCGTCGTGAATGTGCGGCCTTCACTTAAGGTTTGTGGTGGAACTAACACAACACCGTGCGGATCGGTAATTTGGAAGGTCACAACTAAGGTGAGCGCATATTGGCGTGTTTGCTGTGTACCACTGACACTTAATAATTGTTGCGTTTGGTTTTCACTGAGAATCTGTAATACAGTCGTCGCGTTTTCTGGCGAATCAGTCACTTGAATACCAGATTGATTCAAATAATCTCGTAAATTTCGCGCTAATTGTCCATAGGGATTTTCTGTTTTAAGATATAACTTTTGCAAAGGCTGACTTAGCGTTGTGACTCCGCGCAGATGGAAACCACAACTGGTTAAACTGAAAAAAATAAATAATAAAATAATCCGCAGAAAGTTGGGATACATTATTTATCTCCCGTGACAATATTAACAAGTCTTCCTGGAACGGTGATAATTTTTTTTATGGTTTTATCTGCAATCGTAGATTGTACTTTAGCATCGGTGGTTGCAATCGATTCAATTGTTTTGGTGTCAGCATGCGTCGGCACAGTGATGCGAGTACGCAACTTCCCATTAATTTGAACGACTAATTCAATTTGATCTACCTTGAATGCGGCAGCACTGCTTTTGGGCCAGGAAGCATTAATGATTAAGCCAGTGTAATGTAATTCCTGCCAAAGTTGATGGGTGAGATGCGGCGCAATAGGCGCTAGTAACCGTAGCAAAATGCTGAAGCCTTTATGAATGATATGCGCACGAATATCGGTTTGGGTTTGTTCTGCTTCTGGAATTTTAGCCAACAAATTAAATAATTTCATGCAGCTCGATACCACGGTATTGAATTGCAATCTCTCATAATCAAATTTTGTTTGATCCAAAATTTCATAAAGTTGACGCAAGGTTTCGCGTTGTTTCGCATCAGCTGTTTCCCAATCAAAACTGGACGCATCGGATTTAGGTTTTTGATTTTCAGCTAAAATAGTGTTGCGATATTCATAACCTAATGCCCAGACTCTTTTTAAGAAACGATACGCACCTTCTACACCGCTGTCAGACCATTCAAGACTTTGTTCGGGCGGTGATGCGAAAATAATAAATAAACGCACTGTGTCGGCACCATAACGCTCGATCAATGGTTGGGGATCAACAGTGTTGCCTTTGGATTTAGACATTTTGATGCCTTGATTCAACACCATGCCTTGTGTCAATAAACGGGTGAACGGTTCGTCCGAATTCAGTAAACCTGCATCGCGGATGGTTTTGTGAATGAAGCGCGCATAAAGTAAATGCATCACTGCGTGTTCAATGCCGCCGATATATTGATCGACTGGGGCCCAATAATTTGCGCGGCCATCTAACATGGCTTTATCCTGTTTTTTGCAGGCAAAGCGTGCGTAATACCAAGACGATTCGAAAAATGTATCAAACGTATCTGTTTCACGTTCAGCCGGTTTGTTGCAATGCGGGCATTTCGTTTGGACAAAATCGGGCATGGATTTTAGCGGTGAACTCACACCGGTAAAACTGACATCTGTTGGCAGAACAACCGGTAAGTCTTTTTCCAGTACGGGTATTGGCCCGCAATCTGGACAATTGATCATGGGGATAGGCGTGCCCCAATAACGTTGACGGGAGATGCTCCAATCGCGCAAACGGAAATTTATTTTGCGGGTGCCTAAATTATTTTTTTCCAGAAAATCGATAATGTGAGTAATCGCTTTTTTGGAATCTAATCCAGTAAACTCACCGGATTCAATCAACGTACCTGGCTGAACAAAAGCAGCTTTAGTAAAATCCCACGCGGATTTATCTGTGGGTGCGATGACTTCTTTTATCGGCAATTGATATTGTTTAGCAAATTCAAAATCTCGTTGATCATGTGCTGGCACTGCCATCACAGCGCCTGAACCATAATCCATCAAAACAAAATTCGCAACCCACACTGGAATTTCTTCTGACGTGAGAGGGTGTATTGCTTTGATGTCAGTTAAAATACCGCGTTTTTCAAGCGTTGCGATATCAGCTTCTGCCATTTTAATCGCACGACATTCTTCTAGAAATTTTTGCAGCGTCGGATTTTTTTCAGCAGCTTGTTTTGCTAACGGATGTTGCGGCGCAATTGCAATATAAGTGACACCAAACAATGTGTCAGGACGCGTGGTAAAAATAGTTAAATGTTCGTTTTGTCCCGCGACTGAAAATTTGAGTTCAACACCCTCAGAACGACCAATCCAATTACGTTGCATGGTTTTAACTTGTTCTGGCCAATTCGGTAATTTGTTCAAATCATCGAGGAGTTGATCGGCATAAGCTGTGATTTTTAAAAACCATTGCGGTATTTCACGACGTTCAACGAGTGCACCGGACCGCCAGCCACGGCCATCAACAACTTGTTCATTGGCTAAAATAGTTTGATCGACAGGATCCCAGTTTACTTCCGCATTTTTTTTGTAAACTAAACCTTTTTTGTAAAGCTGTAAAAAAAACCATTGTTCCCAACGATAATATTCTGGATCACAGGTGGTTAATTCGCGACTCCAATCAACCGCTAAACCTAAATTCATTAATTGCGTCCGCATATGCTCAATATTTTTATACGTCCATTCAGCGGGTGGAATTTTATTTTTAATCGCGGCGTTTTCGGCAGGCAATCCAAACGCATCCCAACCCATAGGCTGCAAGACATTTTTTCCTAACATGCGTTGATAACGCGCGATGACATCGCCGATAGTGTAGTTGCGAACATGTCCCATGTGTAACCAACCGCTTGGATACGGAAACATAGACAAGCAATAAAATTTTTCTTTGCTTAAATCTTCTACGGCTTGAAAGCTATTGCGATCTTGCCAGAACTGTTGCGCATTGGTTTCAATGTGTTGCGGATTATATTGTTCTTCCATTGGCGTACTCGATAATTATTTTGATGAATGCACGACAGGCGCGCTCGATGCTTTTTGCATACGACGTTCTCTGACGGCAATTAAAATTAGTATTAATAGTATAAACAGCAACGGATCGATGCCAAATTTTTGCCAAGGTGTTTTACCGTAGGTTGGTTGCACATCGTCTGTGAGTACTACTGTTTCGTAAGGTGGTGCTGTTGATTGAATTTTTCCATTCGCTTTGATAATGGCTGTGATGCCGTTGTTTGAAACAAACAACACAGGCCGTCCCATTTCAACAGCGCGCATCTGTGCCATTTCTAAATGTTGGGCTTGAGCGATAGATTTTCCAAACCAAGCATCATTGCTCACGGTTAATAACATGTTGAGTTGTGCGTTATCAGTTAAAACAATTTCAGGGTAGGCAATTTCATAACAAATGTAAGCGCCTATTTGAAGATTGCCTGCTTGCAAAGGTGTTGCGCGAGCTGTCGCCGGCACAAAGTCAGACATGGGGATGTTTAAAATATCCAGCAATCCATGCACGAATTTGCGAAACGGCACGTATTCCCCGAAAGGCACCAGTCTATGTTTTAAATAAAAACCACCACCATTGCCAAAGGTCACAATCGCATTGTAATAGCTATCACCGGACGGTAATTTCACTGGAATGCCTGTGATAAAAGTAGTGCCGTGTTTTTTACCGATTGCGTTTAGGTTTAATAAAAAATCTTCGGCCATATGCATTGGAATCGGTATTGCAGATTCAGGCCAGACGATAATTTTGCTGTCCCAATGGTCTTTGGTGAGGTTGGTGTAGGTATCTAGCGTAGGTTGAAGGCTTTCAGGGGACCATTTGACGGATTGTGGGATATTACCTTGAACTAAGCTTACTTTGATGGGCGCGCCAAAAGGTTTGGTCCAGACGATATGACTCAAAATAGTGCCTACCCCAAAGATAACTAGGATGGCAAGTAAGTTAAATCCGCTATTTTTATAATCTTGTTGGCGGGCATTCAAAACCGCCTTGACTAATAAAGCACTACAAATCAATAAAACGAGCGAGACGCCATAAACACTCAGGAGTGAGGCATAACCACGCAGTGGCGAATTGATTTGAGTGTAACCGAGCGTCAGCCAAGGAAAGCCTGTTAGAAGCCAGCTTCGAACCCATTCAAAAAATACCCAGATAGCCGGAAACGCATAGAGTAATTTTGGATTGCCAATTTCTGGGAAATAGCGGTTCAATAAGTAACCACTGATCCCCGGATAGAGTGCGAGTATGGCAATTAATCCGCCGGTGATGAACGCCGACAACGCGTTAGAGGCATCGCCATACGTGTGTATGCTGATAAATACCCAATAAACACCGAAGCCAAACATCCCAAGACCGTATAACCACCCGCGGAAAAAAGCGCGGCGCTTGGATACAGTTAGCCATAATCCGAGCAAGACAGCGGGACTTATGATAGCGAGAGGATAGATATGGAAGGGAGCAAATGCGAATGTCATGACGGCGCCAACCAAAAAGGCTAAGCAGTCGCCGAAGATGCCAGCAGTAAAAAATTTATTAATAGTCATGTGAGGATTCTGATTGTGAAATTTAAAATGTGCTCCAGTGTAATGGATGAGAGGGTTTACAGCAATTGGGTTAGGTTTCTTTTGGGGGTGACAGAGGTTTATAGCAATGACGTGGGTCTTTATAACTCACCAAATTATTTTCTTGAGAAGCCGCAAAAATTTTGTTAGCTTACAAAACTTGAGCTTTAGCTAGTGTCACATTTCTATCTCATCACTGGATAATCAAAAGCACTACTCAGCATAGAAGCGCGGCCCCATGCGGCGTTTGGCGGTATTTCTGCTTTTTCAGTTTTAGTTTTGAAGATAATAAAAATTAACTATAAGTCGGGGGAGGATAACCCATGAGATTTAAGCTAACACCCGTTGCAGTCAGTTTGTGTGTATTTGGATTGATTTCAACACCTGTATTTTCTGCCACTCAGAATCTCGATAAGCTTGCAGCGCAGGTAGCTCAGCTTCAACAACAAATTGCCGTTTTACAAGCACAACAGGGACGCGCGGCACATCAGAATAAAAAAACTACAACTAAAGCGATAACGACAGCAGCACCGCAGAAAAAAACGGGTACGCCTCCAGCTATGCCAGGTGCCTCAGCTGCAATTGATGACAGTGACAGAACAACCCGTCCAATCTCGGGTGTTTCAAATTTACCGACTAGCGGCACGACTTACTTACCTGTCGATCTAGACGTACCCGGACAATCATTTGTCTCAAGTGGTCCTTATATCGGCATACCATTGCAATATTCTGGTTCCAATTTGATTATTAACGCGCCAAGCGTAAATCAAGACGTTGCTTTGCTAGCAGTACGCAAAAATATTCATAAACGATTAACCGCGCTAGGTGTTGTAGAAGAAGACGAACACGCTCACGTGCTGTTAAGCGGCACGGTTGAAGGCCAGGCAATGTATAAAGACATTGGCGGTGGTCCAAATAGCACAGACATTGACGTAACAAATGCAACCTTAGATGCTTATATCTTAGGCCCGAGTCAGTGGTTATCTTCGTTATTTTCTATGAGTTATGACAACAGTATCGGGGCACAAGAAGGTTCGTTAGCGAGTAATTCCCGTGCCTTAAACTCACGAATGTTTTTAAACCAGGCATTTATCACGATTGGTAATTTCACCAAAACAGCCTTCTATGGCACGATGGGTCAAGTCTATGTGCCTTTCGGTACTTATGCAAACAACATGGTAAGTAGTCCATTAACAAAAATCATGGCGAGAACCAAAGAACGTGCTGTGACCGTAGGTTATCAGCCTCAAGTCGATGATGCATTTTATGGGTCTCTTTATGCATTCAAAGGTGATACCCATGCGGGCGCTACAAGTCGAGTGAATAACGGCGGTATTAACCTGGGGTATCATTTTACGGAAGGTAAATACCACGGTGATATCGGTGGCGGCTGGATTGGAAATATTGCAGATTCTATAGGCATGCAAGCAGTTGCAAATAATTCTACGACGTTTAATGGATTTGGCGGAACAAACGGAACAGGTAATGAACGTATTGCGCATCGTGTACCTGCTTACGATGCTAGAGCTATCTTTGCATTAGGTGATCATATCGATTTATTGGCTGAATATATTACAGCATCCACATCTTTCAATAAAAACGATATGACGATGAATAATAATGGTGCTAAACCTCAAGCCTTGGATACGCAGGCGGCATATACGTTTATGTTA
>JBDTIZ010000156.1:0-15883 GCA_039936115.1 Gammaproteobacteria bacterium | reverse complement strand
TAATGCAATTTCAAATTTAAGTGAGGGTAACCACTTTCTGTGTCGAGCCATTTTATCCTCCACGGGAGGGCTATTATGGCCTAAATTTTTCAGCTTGTGTGGTCTAAATTGCGGGGGTCATTATACTCTTCCAAATAAGATTCGTATGATAATTTACGTGATAATGTAGGAGGGCTGTCAGTAGGGTGACTAAAAAGAGTATTTCGGCCGCTAACTTTTACAGTTGCGGATCCTTCATCAGCTGTTTTTGTTTCGATGCCGGGTGGCGCTGATGTTTCATTTTTTACAAAAAGTCCAAACTGGTCATACCCTTTTTGCTGAAGAGTAGATTCAATTTTTTCTTTCATTTCTGGAAATAATCGAAGAGCATTAGCTACTCCGATGTCAGAATTTAAAAAAACTTCTGGGTTTTGCATTATTTTGCATTATATAGCTAGCCATTTTTTCTCTTTGATCTGGAAATTGTGTCAATCCAACCTGAATAGAAAACCAATTAGTTAGTAATTTTTCTGGGTTTCTAGAAAGAATATTTAAAAAATAAGAATCAATATTAGATTTTTTTTCAGGAAACTGGTCACTAAAAGGAGTTATATCCCAAAAACCTAATAAGTATTTTTCAGGATTCTTAACAAGATACTCAGCAATTGTATCTTTTTCTTCAGGAAAAATTCTTGCTGTTCGTAATAAGTCAGATCCATCAGCCAAGAAAATATCTGCATTAGCTAGAATAATCTTTAATATTTCTTTATGACCAGAAAAAACCTGCAATACCTCTTCAATTTCAAGCCATGGCTGTTTGTTATTTGTTTTTATTGCAATAAGAATTTTTTCAAGTTTTTCCTTAAATAAATCAGGCGCGAATTGATATAAAACTTTTACGGGAGGCAAAATCCACTTCGCTAAGTCATCACCGCCCAAGTAAATATCTGCTAAAATTTTGGCAATTTCTTGTTTATAAGAAACGTAAGCTTCTCTTATTTTATCCTTATCAAGATGTGAAGTATCAATTCTTACTACAAATCCAATTGGATCATACATATCAATTTTTGAGCTTTCTATAAACCCTTTGTTAGTGACTCTTACAAAAACATTCCCGGCAGGGAGCACTAGCTCACAATGTAAATTAGCGACGTAAATCAAAATATGATTGGGAGTCGGTGCGATTTCTGCCACAGCTTCCTTTTGAATCATTTGTATATTTTTTTCTTCAATAAATTGTGTTATAAAATTCATGCACATGTTTGAGTCAGCAACATCACCTATCTTTACCCATATTTTGGAATAAATCGCAATTTCAAAGATATCTTGCATTTGCTGACCGAGCGGTTTTTTTTCCTCGCTATCTTCAAGTAGAACAGAAAATAGAAACGAGCATGCCATAGCGCACACGACTTTTCAAACATCTGTTCTTTACGAAAATTTGAACCACTAGCTCCAAGAAGGTGCGTAAACATTTGCATACCTCCACAACGCTTTTTAAATAGCAAGTGCGTTATTATCTTCTACTATATAATACATTATAGTACATTCGAGTAAACCAGTCGGGGAACAAGTCGTCCTCCAAATTTCTTCACTATAATCATAATATTAGAAATCTATGTGTGATGTGACTTCTTAAATTTTTCAACTAAAGTAATGCAAAATGCAGCGGTGAATCAATATTGTTTCTTTGATTTGCTTAAAAAATTCAAGTGCTATATCATCCGCTTTTAATATCGGCTAGTTACCTCGTAAGCACATAAGCAACAACATTGGAGTGTTCCCATGATACTGATCGAATCAATTAAATTTAGCGAGACAGAAGGTCTGCAATTAAAGTTTAAATTTTCTGATCTTGATATCGAACAATGGAAAAAAAATCTGACTGAAAATCTAAATAATTATTTACAGCAGCTTGATCCTAAGATAACGAGTGTTTATTTCGATAAAAATGTTTTATATATGCATTTGCCTTCTAAAATGAAAACACCCGTCGCATTATTGCAAGATACAAATCTTCAAATGATGATTGATAGCGAAGGTTTAGGCGTTCAGAATTTTGTAAAACAAGTTACCGATTTTTGCCAGAATTATATGTCACAACAAGAAAAAAAAGATGACGTTGAGGAATGGGATGATTGGCATGACATGGGTTCATATGAGTTTGCAGAAGATGCGAATCAAGATGACGCAGCAGAGAGCAAGCTTAATGCCGTGTTGAATCAATTACCTTCACATAAAAAAGATGCGCTTAATACATTTACAAGAGATTTAAAATCGGGTCGTCCTGACGTCGATCCTTATGATTCTGCTCTTGCCGCAGTTTTGCATGAAGAAGAGCAGGCAGCGTTAGCTAAAAATCGTTCTAAACCAGATGAATTTGTTTATGATGACTGCGATACTATTATCCGAGCTTTTGAAACTAAAAAAGCCGACGTAAAAATTCTATTTGATCTTGATGCCAGATATATTGACTTGACTACTATAAAAAATGCAGCAGACGATTCAGTTCAAACTACACTGCAAGTCAATTGTCCCTTATCTCTCACCTTAACACACTTAGATAACGCAAAAGAATATTCAGACGCAAGATTAGAAACAATCATAGCGAATGATGACAGTCAGGTTTTGCTGTCATTAATTAACGAAAAATTGAGTGCAATTGCTATTCCAAATAGTTATTCAAGCAAAATGTATATCCTCGGTTTTTCGCCTGTGACTGTTCCATTAGATTTTAATCTTAAACTTGATCGTACAGTGTATGGAAAATTTTCTTTGACCATCACTCATGATAAAGATCTAAAGGCTTATGCGGATGAGTCAAAATCCATTGCACTTGATAACACAAAAAAAGCTCTTGCTATAGCAATTCAATCTGAGAGTGTAGGTAAGATTCTAGAAGCATTAAATTCGTTTTTAAACAAAAAAATCAACAGTCGCGAACTCCTGTTAGCTGGATATATCCCTGGTTCAGCGGCAAAAAGTGCTTCTGTTTTGTTTCCTGCGTTCAAACCAGTTGACCAGACGGTATCAAATTCAAGAGTGAATAGTCCTGGTATGGAGATATGATAAAGATTTTGATTCTTTCAAAGCCCGCCAAAATACATCCATTCAATTTCATGGCTACTATTTTGACGGCGCTGAAAAGTGTCAAAAAAATTTGCTGAACATCAAAACCGCCTGAGATCAAATGGATTGTGTTCTTTCTGGATGGCTTCTTCTGCGCGTAACTAGCATGTCTTTTCTGCAAGCCTGTAGAAAAGACAAAGCTCACTGACTAGCTAGAGGTGCGAATTGGGTTGCAATCAATTAAAGTTAGTAGTTCTCGTAGTTTTCGACGACTGAATTTATCTAGAATAGAAAAAATTTTCTCTTCCAGTCTCGTAGAATCAGATACTTTCTGATGCCCTTTTATTTTTAAAGTAGATAGCTGAAATTTTTCTGCGGTCTGATAAAGTTCTTTGTAAAGATCCGCGTTTTGCAAAACTTTTCCTGCTCGAGTGATAAAATTATTTTTCAAAAGTTTTTCTTTTCTTTTCCCTAATAAATCACAAAGGCTTTGACAGTCTGTGTACATTTTAACAATACTTGCAGAGGGTAGGTGGGTGTGATTTAACGCATCAATAGCAGTTTGTATTTCTGACCAGGTTGATTTTTTGGAGTTATATTTTTTATAAACAATTTTATTCTCTAACTGGATGAATAAATCATTCAAGTTAAAATCAATATATTTTTGAAATTCCTTTTCTTCTAATAATAAAAAAGCACCCACCGAGATATTTTCTGAAGATGACGTTGCTGCATCGGTAAAAATTAATAGTGTATTCATAGTGTGTTATCGTAATTGTTTTGCATCGGCAAGCCTCTGCAAGCTTGCCGAAGTGAGTAATATCTCGTAATTGGAATGATCTTTATTTTTTTAATGATTTAATAGCTTCGTTAGATTGATACATAACTTCTCGGCTTTTTCCGGAGCAGGATATTTTTGCTTCTTCTTCATTAAATAGTTTTAGCTCATTTAAAAAATTAAATCTTGCTAGTGAAAATTTTAAAACATTTCCTGCCCCACATTCTGTTTTTGTGCTGTCAGCTCTAACAAATTCACCCTTAATTGCAGCCGCGTCACTTGTTTCATTCGTCGTAATAGTCGAGTGCAGTTTTCCAACAAGATATTGAGGAGGAGGATTCGCTTTACCCAATAATTTGCAGGCACGTAATTCATGATCAGAATAATCGATTTTTGCTTCGGCTTGTCGTTGTTTAAATTCACGAACATGATAGGTTTCATTTGCCCAAGGATCACATATAACGTTCCCACCAATGATTAATACGATATGATCGCTACCTTCATGAAACGGGCAAAGATCAACATCATTAACACCTCTACGTCCGAGGAATTGCAAAGCAACCTTGACTTGCTCGTTACAGTTTCCGGCTTCATACCTTTCTAATATTTCAACCTGCCCAGCTAGCTTATCCCAGTAATCCATCCCCTCAGCCTGAGCTAAGAAGTTCTTGATTTCTGTCCGAGCCAGAGCTAACTTTATTAATGCTAATGTGTAATTGGGCTTTTTTTCATCTTCTTTTTTATTACTTGAGCCTAAAGGTAAGACTTTTTTTACATAAGCAATAGCTTGTTTTGCGTAATATAGATTGGTTTCTTCTTCTGTTGCTGGTCTATGATTAAACATGCGCGATCTCTCTGATAAAATAGTGTGCATATTGACAGGAAGTGGATTTATTGTAAATAACTTTATCTCTTGGGCGGTACATGCGCCGTGCCAACCTAGGTTTTCCTTAATTTGACGCCTATGGGTTTTTGTCCGGACTTAACTGATTCTTAATCAATGATTTAATTGCAGAGTGAAGCACCGGCCAACTTACTGAATTCGGTACGATCAATTCATGATGCGCTGCATACGGCACTTCAACTATTTTAACTTTATCGCCTTTGCTTTGCGCAACTTGCTGATAGGTTTTCCCAAATGTCGCAGGCACAATTTTGTCATCTTTTCCGTAAATCAAAATTTGCGGCACATTAAACGGTAACAATTCAATCGGTGAAACTGAACGATAACGTTCCGTAATTTTTTCTTCCGTCTGACCTAATAAGTTTCCAATGACATCGGATGAATCACAAATTCTTCTTGAATTATTGTATTCACGAAATGCTTTCATATCAGTCACGCCACCCAATGTTACAACACCGCGCACTGCTAATGGTTTTGCACTGTAGAGTGGGCCAGATGTCGGTAAACGATGACGTGCGGCTAACCAAAGTGCTAATTGTCCACCTGCAGAATGTCCAATGACAATGACGCGATTCAAATCAAGTGAATATTTGTCAGCAATTGTCGGCAAAAAATCGGCTGCTTGTGCAACATCTGTAAATGTTCCTGGCCAACCACCGCCTGCATTATCCTCTCTTCGATATTCAACATTCCAAGTTGCATAACCGCTCGCACGTAATGCATCAGCTAGAGCTGCTGTATTATGTAAATCTGCAAATTTAGAAACCCAGCAACCACCATGAATAATAATTACAACGGGATAAGGCCCTGGTTTGTGTGGCAATCTTAATTCTGCGAACTGCAATGGATCTTTTCCATAAGCTATCTGTTGGTCTGCTGCAGCACTATGCAATGCATTCACATCGCTCGACTTAAAATGCCAAGCGGAATGTTTTGCTAAACTTGGCTGAATCCAACAAAAAACAATTAGTAAAATTAATTTTAAAAATAATTTCATTTTTTTTATCTCCATTTTTTGAATAGGATTCCGCGTCTTTTGAATGAATCAACTTAGTTGGATTATAAGGCTTTTTTCATTAAGTAATCTATATTTCGATTTTCAAATTTTGAAAAGAAAGTAGCCCTAGATTATTGCGCTAGATTGGAGCCACAGGGTTGAAGAATCAGGACGCATTTTTCTTATAGCGTGGGTAAGATTTGCGTAGGCGTTTTTAACAATTTCATGTTTGACTCGCTGCGGTTGGTAAGTTCTTCGATAGATTTTTCTTGCTTCCCTAGTAGTGCGAAATTCAATAGATCACTGAACGGGTGGGAATTTTTTTCTCTTTTAAATGATTCTTCTGCCAGTATGTTCGTGATCTTAGAACCTGTATCACTTTCTGATTTTGACGATGGCATCAAATTTTCTGAAATAAAAGTTTCAGATTTATTTGTTTTGCTCATTGAATTGTAAGCAAGTCTTAATCGTGATTTCATAAACTCAAGTGCTGCAAACTGCATTCTTATATCAAAATTGAGCGCCCGGCCTAAATCATGATCGCTGATAGAGGTATAGATTTTACCAGTGCGAGAATCTATGGCGATAGATGCAACTTCATCAAAATTTTTAGGTGTGTCATTAAGAACTATTTTTATATTCATGGCTAAAAGTGAAGAAAGTATGTCGTTACAAAACCCTTTTGATTCTTGATCACCACCTGTGAGGTAAGCTACGGTGTTTTTAGTTGAAATATAGGGCAATAAATCAAGCAGAAAATCATCTCTTGTTAATGCATCAATGTGAGCAAGAATCGCAATTTTATTTTTTTGGTCATAAAGAGCTAATATCAAACAAGGTCTAGCTCCAAGTGAACCCAACACAGGAGTCGCTGATGAGGCTGTTGTTATAGCAAATTCATGCTGTAAAACTGCAAACGCTTCTGTAGGCTTGAAATCCACAACTTGTGTTTCTTCTTTTGACTCAATACCTTTCGATTTAATCTTTAATGATGCAAACATTATTTTTTAACTCCTCAAATACCGGTATATTATTACTGCTACGAAGCCATTGCTTTCAATGCAGCTGGTGCATCATAACCAGGATAAAGAACTGATCGTCCTGCATTTCCCCACTGACTGCCAGGTGAAAAAGTCGTGTAGTTACCATTACCCATGAAGTTCACTTGCTGGTTAAAATCAAAAAACGCCATCTCATTTTTTAAATCAGTAATAAGTTGCGCGTAATTTTCATTACCCATTAAATTATTAGAGGGTGTCTTCCATTTATCATTTGCTAAGCTTAATGCCCAAGCAATATTAAGATCTGCATCGGTTGCTGAACCATTTGTTAAAAAACCACCTGCATTTACATAATGAAATGGCTTCCCGGTTTGATCTACCATCCAAGGCATTAAATAATTAGTTTTCACTGAGCAACTTGTTTGCGTACTATCCATACCAGCACAGCCCACTGTTCTTGCTTCAAATAAAATGTAATTTAACATTTTATCAAACGAAGCTTGATCGTTTGCGGCATAACTAACGAGCAAACCATAAGCCATACCCTCTGACACAGTAGGGGATGCGCCTGCATCTTTCCAATTATCGCCACCTGTGTGCGGAGCTACATCAACAGAGAAAACGACACGAATACCAGGATATTCTTTGCCATTTTCATCACTGACTGTGAACGGAACAATAAATCCATCTTTGGTCCAAGCAGTATAATTTGCCATAAATTGGTTATAACTAACGTATCCAGTACGTGAATCACTTGCATTTAAATTAAAATTACCATTACCCGTTAACAGTGCTTCTGTTAATAAATTTAAGGCGCCATTAAAATAGGGATCTGAACTATTCGGATAACCTTGGCCTTGTGCAGAGTTAGGTGTATGCACATTTAAATCATAGGATGCTAGTTGATTAATTAAAGTGTTGTAATAACCATCTGAAGTCGTTTGTCCATTATCAACAGCCGCTTCAGCTACCGCTAACGGACCCACTAACGCTGGTTTCACATCAGCACTTCCACCTGCAACAGCTTGACCATCTTGATAACTACCCGCTGTAAATGCCCAGTATCCTGCTGTATTAATGCTTCCCGATGGGCTGCTTGTTTTGACGCTCTGCATGTAACTTGTTAAAAAATCATGCGGACATAATTGAACGCCTACATTTGCTAAACAATATGCGCCATTCCACAATGGAAAACGACTCGCATCATAGCTTGCTTGTAATTGCCAATCGGGTGAATTTTTTTGTGCTGTTAAGGTTTGCGTATCCATTGCAATAACATTAGGAAGTAAAGAGGTGGCTGGGCTAGGTTTTAGTGCTATATATTGCTGTACGATTGTACCAATATTGCTTGCCATATCGGTGTAATTTAATTTTGGTACTGGCCAAGCGATAGTAGCAGTGTTGCTCTTTAATGTGACATCTATGCTATCTGTACTTAAACCCGCAACTCCACCAGCATTTACGCTGATATAAGATTTAGGTGCTGGCGTAATAATTGTGTCAACGCCATATTGGGCGAAATCTAAATTTTGATAGGGAGCGCAACTATAAAGTGCACTTGCGTGACTTGGGAAATTACCTGATCCGTCCGGCTGGCTACCGCTAACCCATGTGCAATTGGTATAGTCTAAATGAACGACTGCGGGCGTATTATTCACAAAAGTGATATTTGCGGCGTAAGTTGATGATATTGAAGAAATAAACAAGAAGCCAATTGCAGAGAGTGAATGACTAAAGCGCATAGTAGCCTCGTGTATTTTATGTTTTTATGTGGATTTATTGGTTAGTAATTATACAATAAATTACAGCACATAGGAAGTGGAAGCTACCTGTCAATATTGCTAGGTTTTGGGGTTAGGGTAAGGAGTGCTGTCACCTGCACTTGGCTACTCGTCACCCCGCACTTGTTGCGGGGTCTGGAATCAAAAACATAAAAAAGTCATTGAAAAAATAAAATGTATTTTAATTATTTAAAGCCCAGACCCCGCAACAAGTGCGGGGTGACAATACTCAAGTGGGTGTGACGATACTTAAGAGAGTGTGACAATACTTAAGTGGGTGTGACGATACTTAAGAGAGCGTGACAATACTCATGTGAGTGTGACAATAGGCAAGTGCGGTGTAACAGTACTAGCTATTAGTGAAACGTGGTCCGCCATTACTATGCTCCAATACGCTACAAGCTTCTTGTTGTGCGGGTGTCATTCTTTGAAATAGTCGATTTCTGTCGCTGCAAGCATTTTCTGAGATACGAGGATGAACATCATTTGGCGAGATTCCTAATGAGCGAAGTTGATTTAGCATCATGCAAGATGCGACACCTTTGATGGCATAGTCATGACACAAACCCATTGCTCCTTCATTTTGTAGGAGATGCAGAGCGTCTTGTTCTGACATTTCTCGTCTGGTTGCTGCTGCAGACGCTGGTGATGACAAAGCTAGAAATGCTAAAGATAAAACTTTAAATAAATTAAACCAGTTAAAGATATTTCTTTGTGTGCTTGGTTTTGGAATCATATATTACTCCAGAATATTTGTATGATTTAAAGAGGGCTCGATATTATATTGGCATTCTTATTTGCTCAACTTAATTTTTGTCATTCGGAATAAAAGCGGCCCAGTTTTTAATAGAAATGATGATTTTGATTTCTTTCAATTGGCCTAGTATAACCGTCGATAAGGAGTGTCATTCCCGCGAAGACGGGAATGACGCTTAATAGCGGTGGAGCGAGTGCCTGAGTTGTTTTTTAACTAGATTGTTGGAACTCTTTTAATTCCATTTTTAATTCATTTACCTTATGTTGACGGCAAGATTTAGCTACTGCGGGATCGATCGTGACACCTGCTACGGTTTTGCCCAATACAATAGGTTTCATGCAATCGAACCAAAATCCTTTATTGGGTGATTTACCTCTAGTGAAACCCGCTGCTTCGCAAGCCTTAGCGATGGTCATACAGTTTTTATCACGATCCATCATGCCGGGTTGCGCAAAAACTTGTTGGGTTGCAAATAAAGCCACAAACATAAAAATAAAACGAAAATTACGCATTTGAACCTCCTGTTAGTTTATCGTCCATTACTATCATAGGTTTTTATGATGGTTTCTACAATATAGATTTCAAATTTAAAAATGAAGTCAGGTATATCTAAATTAAAAGCCGGGTGTTGGGGTCATTCCAACTAAATGTGTGTCATTATCCAAAACTCGTCCTTGCATTTGAGCAACAAGCTCTAAGTTTATTTTGCGTATAATATTAAACATTTGTTCCAACTCATCTTTAGGCTTATGTGGCATTGAAGCAAATAAAGTAGAAGTAGATGACTTCTGAGTTAAGCCTTGTTTTAATAAAGAAACAATTTCTTCCCCAATTCGAGTTTTTCCTGTTAATGACGCCATCTCAAATACTAATTTCTTTTTAAGAAGTTCTTGAATAAGCGCGGTATTCAGTTGTGAATCAGGATTTGCACGCGCCAATTGCAAAAAATCACAAAATTTTCCCCAACCTAGGGTTTCCAAATATTCAATGTGATTATCTAAAGCTTTAATTTTTTCAGTTAAAGTAGATGTAGCTGACTTTTCTTCTAATCTATCATCGGATGTAAAAATTGAAAATGGCACTTGCAAGATATCTTTCATCACTGCATTCGCAAATTTCACAGCAGCTTGCAAGCAGACTAATCCAGCTCGGTAAACTTCCGGATACATTTTTTGAGATCTTACAAAAGGCTTATCCTCGATTAATAGATCAACAGCAATACCTGCTGCAATTGCGGGTTCACTTGGAAAACCTAGCGCAGTCAAGCTGTTGCCGACAAATAGGTTATCAGATGCATTTAAATGACTCGAGTCGCGTATTGCAAAGAGAGCATCATACATGCGATCTAAATAATAAATTTCAAAATTATTATTGGCAAGATACTGTTTGAAATTAATCCGTGCCAGTAACACATATAATGCATCAACCACAGCAAAATTATTTTGATTCAGCGAAATAGTGATAAAGGTTTTTAATGTTTTTTCCCAATAAGCATAATCATCAATTTGATTTGCTAATAATTCTTGGAAATAAGCAACAAATTCTTTTGGTGTATCAGTGATACTCTGCTCTGCCTGATTAAGAAATTGGCGCATTGGACGGTATCTCTGTACAAAATCAGTTTTTTCTTGAGGATCCGTAAGGTGACGACTCCAGATTTCTTCCAAATCCAATGTTGCTAATAAATGCGGATACAAGGTTTTCTCCAGATAAAGTACAGTATCACGATTCAGGGATTTTGAAATCTCATCCATTGATGCTTGTCCCAAGCTCACTTGGTGGGCAAAAATATCATTTAAATCTTTTCGATCGAGTTTTTTTATTAAATAATTAAACGTTTTATTATTTATAGCAGACAAAAATAATAACGTCGTAGAAGGATTGTATGGTGTGCAATGACGCAATGTTCTAAGCAAATCAGAATAAGCAATTCTTTCTGCTATTAAATCGAAAAATTCCGGTCCGCGTCGCTCAAGCACCATTGTCAAAAAGGTTATTTCATCTTCCGGTTGACAAAGTAGCATTTTATCAAAGACAGGCTTTGGAAGGTGTTTCATTAATAGTTCAAAATTCTTAACATTGTTTCCCTTAAAATTAATTGTCATTTTGATGACTAACAATAAATCCTGTATGTTTTCTATTTGCAATATCATTTCATCAAAGATTTCTTTGTGAGCTTTTAAAAAGTGCTTAAGTCCCGAAGAAGCTGCAACCCTGGCTGTAAAGTTATTATTGGGGTCTCGTGAACGAAATGCGATGCAGAATTCTGCGCGACTAACCAAAGAAGATAACTTATCCCAATAATAGAAATATTCTCTATTGGCGAATAAATCTAATAACGTTTCACCTTGTGATGTTTTTAAATTAATAATTGTATCTAACATCTTGGGCTGTGCGATCGACGATGATTTATCATTCTTTGTTTTATCTTCTTTATCCTCTTTGTTCTCTTTTTCTTTTTTCTGATAAAGCACCAGGCTGTTTAATACTGTGTTGAACAAGTCGCCATTATCATGACTCGCAATAAAATGCAGTAAAGTCGGAAAGGTTCCATTGATTTGATAAGGTTTTACCAAAACAGTAATTAATTCTTCTTTTGTAATAAGAGTAACTAAGTTAGTTTGTGTTATGTGATTAGCTTTTACGATAAGGTCAATGTATTGCTCATCGGAAAGGAAAAGTGGCATGTTATTTATCCTCGTAAATAATTTATTTTATATTAGGAGTGGTGTTCGCTGCACGATGATTAGAATGCTGAGCTTGCTCGTTGATTTTTGAATTAATCTTTTCCATAATCTCTAACATTTTACCTGCCCAACGGCCATAAGATAAACTTACCTTATCTTGCGCATCTTCACGTTTGTGTTCATAGATATTTTCCGTTGCTTGAAATAGAGTAGGGCTAGTTTTATTGACGGGCGAATTAATTTTTCTATTCTCCTCTTGCAGCAGAAAAAGTATTTTTCTACTAATGTCAATTCTATTAGTTGAATTAGCCATTTCAAATAATAATTTGAGTCGGAGTATTTCTTGAAAAAATGCTGTCTCTTTGCTTGAATTTAATTTGTCATATTCAACTTGTAGAAGAACGCAAAATGATTTCCAGCCCAGCGCGTCTAAATTACCTTTAGCTTGATCCGCAACAACCATTTTGTTAGCTAAAGAGGCAGCATATGCAGATATTCTGTCTGCTTCACTTAAACCAAACATAGAAATACTACGTAAACTCAGTAATTGTTTTGCTGTTTTTTGTTGGCTTATTTCGGCTACACGCAGATGGCATAATCCTTGCTGATATATCTCAGGATAGGTTTTTCTAGTCGTGGCAAACTGCATACGTTCTATAGGTGTACATTGTTCTTTTTGCTCCATAACGCCATTCGAATTTTCAAAACCAATTGCTGTTAATTCATCTCCAATAAATTGATTATCTTCAGGATTTAAATACATAGGCGTATCAATGGCAAGAAGCGTTTGATGAGCTTGTATATAATAGGTTGATGAGGATTCAGATGAAAAATGCATAGTAAAATAACCATGCGCTAATACGATGAGCAATGCATCTCGTACTTGATTCAATTTTTTCTCGTTTGCTAATTTTATATTGGTTTTTAGTGTCGTTTCCCAATAGGGGAAGTCTACTATAGTTTCTGCTTGGCTGACATGCTCTCTGAAAAAATTGATAAATTCATTGGGAGTGCTGCTCATGGTTTTTTCTGGACGAAGAAGAACCTCTTTCATTTGAGAATAGCGTCGAATAAATGCAACCTTTTCTGATTCAACTGTATGAGTTCTTGCTGTAGTAATCTCTAAAATACGAGGGAAGTAGGGTGTTAATGCCGGAACTGTAAATGGCTCTGGTATTTCATTCCCTAATTCAATGTCATCAATTGACCCTGTAACTCTTTCTCCAAGAGGATTCATCACCGTATAGGTCATGACAGCATTTGTTTGTTTGACGTAAATCTTATTGGGTTCTACTTTAAACTCTTCATCCGACTCTTCTTCAGGCTCTGGGCAAAACTCATATCCAATAGAGAAATATTCACTCCAACAATGCAGATCTTCTTTTACTAATAAGCGCGGGTACAGTTTTTTTTCTAAATAGGAAATGATTTCAGCATAATCGGGCAGATCAGTATCTGATACATCGTGTTTCGCCATTACATGAGACACGCCATGCTCATGCAAATTTAATTCAAAATTATCATTTAAATCTTGTTGGGTAAGCGCATTGATTAATGTTTTAAACATTTTTTTCTTGTCGTCTCGAAACACCCTCAACAATTCTGTGCATTCATATGACGTCTTAGATTTTTCGTGGTAAAACGTCTCAACAGGTTTGAGTGCTTCGACCCATTTTTCATAAGGTGTTTTTTTGAAAATCACGTCAAAGGTTTCTTCACTTAAGCACCTAACAAAACTATCCACCGTCATGCAGTTACCTTTACTTAACAGAGCTAAATTCAATGCCTTCGAGCTCGCCCTCTCAACTAGCAAAGTAAACTTTCTTACGTCTTTTGCTGCTAATACAAAAGGTATATTCAAGTAATCCTCATAATTATATGCTCTCTTCAACATGGCATCATCATAACTCTGTTGATTTATTTGAGCGTTTATAATAACTTCTAAACACTCTGGACTTTGATGACGGGCTGCTTCCTTAATAAAGCTACTTTCACTAGTGGATTCCTCATGAAAATTATCATTCCAGGCTAGTTCCAATGCGGGTTGGCTAATCAGAGAATGCAATAATTTCCATAGGATTGGAGTCATGTGAGAGTTGCTGGCAAAAAGATATAAAAGATTTTGACTTCTTTTAGGTTTATAGGGATATCTCAGATTGACAATGCTATCTAAAATTCTACTTGGTTCTTTTTGTTCATGAGGCAATACTTTTTCTTCGATGACCGCGGGAGCAATAGCAGCTTGTTGAAAACAACGTAATATATAATAAATATACTCAATTTTTTTAGGCATCTTCGCTGCAACAGTATGTAATAGCGTAGGTCTTCCAGATTCATTCTCTGGATCTAACAATATAGCCACTAATTCTTCTGAAGGCAATAATTCAACGACTCTTAATGCTGTTTCATCATCTGCGATTGAGATGAGTGCACTCAAATTAATATCGGAAATCAACGGCATTGGACAACTTCCTCGTTAGGATTCATTAGGTTGAAAAATGGTTCTTATTATAACATTAGATCAATAAAAACACATGTCATTTGTATTTTTTTGTCGCAATCGATGAAAATGTTTGTTCACGGAGTTTTATCGATTATTCAGCAGTGGTGGTCAATTCATTCAGGTGCTAGGAGTTGTTCAGAGTACAAGTTTCTGCTAAACATACATTCCACTGTACAAAAAATGATGCATGTTATAGAATCCCAAAAATTTTCACACATCAAGAGGTTGTTATGTTTACATTAAGAAATGAATTTAGCAGAAGGTATTTAGCAGCTCTATCTGAGGTAAGTCATCGTCTTCGAGACTTATCCGAGCAAAAAGAGCCGCCTTCTTCTCAGCAAAAGAAAAATCCACGTGTGGAGATGCAACCCGAAGAAATCAGAGTAAATATGTTGGCGTATTTAATAAAAGCCAACACGCGTCATATGCAGATGATCTATGAATTATCAAAACAAAGAAAAGTAGGGCTTACTCTAGACTTTATAGAAAAATTAATCCAAGAAAATGCGCGGAACAGAAGTCGTGTAAATACGTTTATGGAGCATTTTAACAAAAATCCATGCGATAGTATTCTGATGACACAAGAGCATAGAGAGTTTAATGTATACGTGGCTCGTACCTATTTGCTTGAAGATAATTTATTAGGTGAGCTCGGTGTTTTAGCGAAGGATAAGCGTCGTTGGATTGCTCGTGACTATGCGGAATCGCATCTGAGAGGAAGTAACAGTTCGATTGCTGAAGTGATGAGAAATGATTTGTCCAAACGTACTCAGGAATCTGATCATCCAACAAAAAGAGTTGTTGCAGTCAGTGATCTAAGTCAAATGAAATTATTAGATGCCTTGTATCAAAAACTCGTTCAGGCATTATTGATTTTAAAACAAGTTGCTCCTAAGAAACTTTCTCATCTAGAGTATGCAATTAATTTACGTTTTGCCCAGTATCATCTATTGCAATTTTTATGCTCGGATCAAGTGAATTGTACTTACGAAAGTTTAGAATCGAGTGTGAAGTTGGCGCGGGACAATTTTGGTATCACTAAGGCTTTTGAACATATTTACGATCAACCAAGCCAAAGCCACCCATGCATGGTGGATCTGTATAAAGGAATCAGAGATTTAGCTGATCAACTTGTTTCACCTAAAAAAGAAAATATTAATCATCATGGCGCTAATCATTTACAGATGAGACGATAAAAAAGCCGAATGAAGTAGTATTGCGAGTCTATTAGGGACATGGGGCTTTGTAAGGCTGGTAGATCGATATATATTTTCTTTTTTTTACAAATCAAAAAACAGACGCCAAGTTGACTGGATCCCGCGGACAATGTATGAACCGGGGACATAGTTTACACCTGTCCGGGAACATGGTTTACACTTTCAGTTAATATAGAGTGGCCTATCCTAGGTCACTCGTCTGGACTTTTT
>JBDTIZ010000155.1:0-2638 GCA_039936115.1 Gammaproteobacteria bacterium | reverse complement strand
GGGCGAGCAGATAGATGATCAGGAATAGGTAAGCCGGTTGATCTTTCATGCTCACCAATAAATCCGCCCTCATTGCGGTAACCATAATGCGTAAACCGAAAATCTGATATGATAATTTCTTGTAATCTCAGAAATTCATCATGTGAAAGTTCATGTTTTCCTGCCTGGCCAATTGCGCTGCCCCATCTTTCTGCTCGTGTTTGAGGGGGGCTTTCACCCTCAATTGCATATGAGGCTTTTGAGTCTTTTAATAGCATAAATGCTGCTGCGCGTAGGAGGATGTCTGGATGTATGGAGCCAAGGATGGTTTGTGCGCGCTCACCTAGATTTGCCTCGATAAATTGGGTCAAGGTTGGTGTTTTACGAACAGTAGGGCAGAACTCTGGAACGCCAGGCAAATTATTTCGGACGCGATGTCTTTTTGAGGGCCTTGGTGGTCCAGGATATTGAATAGTCGGATCTAAAACATCAACTAAATTACCTTTAGTTGCATCGGGTAAATTTAACTTAGTTCCTTGGAGCCATTCATACAAAAACCAAATTCTACGACTATATGATCCTGTAGGCTCAAGTTGGACAATGTTGATAATTTCTTCAGATGGGATCTCACCTTCCGCACCCACCACCCCAACTAATTTAATTTAACCCCCAGCAATTTCGCAAAAAATTGTGCATAATCCTCCATTTTATGGAGGAAGTGCACATGGACTTTTCAGCGGCAAAAGCGGAATCGATAGGGCATCTTGGTTTGGTCGCTGCAACAATCCAAGATATGGGAATAATGGATAAGATTGATGAACAACTTGGAACCGTAGAAACAGGGTTGAGGTATGGATACCGAGTTGGCGCAATGATCCTAAATGGGTTGGGATTTATTAATACGGCGCTCTATATGACACCCCGATTTTTTCACGATAAACCACTGTCGCTTTTGCTGGGTGAAGGCGTCACTGCAAAACAACTTAACGATGATAGCCTTGGTAGATGCCTTGATAAAATTGCAGCCTATGGCACTACGAAATGGTACAGCGAGTTAGCGCTAAGTGTAGTGATGAAAGCAGGGTTACTATCACGAATGGTGCATCTGGACTCAACGACATTAAGCCTTTATGGCGAATATAATGAAATCTCTGATGATGCGAGTCCAAAGCCTTTGCTTGGGTATTCAAAAGATCATCGGCCTGATTTAAAACAAGTGACATTGCAGTGTGTATCACTAGGAAAGAGTGCTCTGCCTATATGGATGGAAGCATTAGATGGAAATAGCAGTGACAAAAAAAGTTTTCCTGAGACAGTTAAGAAGGTAGATGCATTTTACAAAAAATTAGAGTCTGCGCCATCGATGTGTTTTGTAGCAGACAGCGCTTTGTATGGAGAAAAACTTAGTGAGTTAAATGTTGATTGGCTAACTCGCGTGCCAGAATCTTACGGCGAAGCTAAAGCGTTACGTGATAGAGAGAATATTGAATGGGAAAATACATCAGATAGCCGATATCAATTATTTGAATATTTACCGACAAATAAAAATGAACGATGGTTATTAGTTCGATCTGAGCCTGCATTTCATAGGAAAAATGATACATTTTTAAGAAAGCATGAAAGGATATTTAATGACCTTCAAAAATCCTTATGGCATTGCTCTTGCCAAGAATTTAATTGCGAAAGCGATGCAAAAAAATCGATAGACAAAGTTATTAGCTCAAAGAAACATTTTTATATAGTGGATTATGAAGTTGTTAAATTCCCACGATATAGTAATAAAGGTCGGCCTCAGAAAAACCAGGTGCCGGATAGTTTTTCATATCAAATAAAAATCACTGGCATATCAAGTAATTTGATTGCTATTCGTGAAAAGAAAAAAACGCTTGGCCGTTTTATATTGGCAACTAATATGCTGAATAAAGACATTATCACGAATGAATCGATGTTGCTGGATTACAAAGATCAAGGTGAGATAGAAAGAGGATTTCGATTTATAAAAAATGACACATTTGGTTTGGACGAAGTGTATTTGAAGAAGCCAGAAAGAATAGGCGCATTGATGGCTATCATGACGCTTTGTTTATTGGTTTATGGATTAACGCAATATCGATTACGCGATGCGTTAAAAGAAAATAATGAAGTATTACCGGATCAAAAAAAGAAGCCTACTAAGACGCCAACGCTAATGTGGGTATTCACATTATTTTCGACTGTTACCATGATCAATCCACAAGATGGAAATCAAAATAATCGGTTCGTTTTAAATATACAACCGCTACATCAAAAAGTGATATTGCTTCTTGGCGAGACGGCAAGAAAAATATACTTATTACCCGATAAGCTAGCGTTGAAAGATATCACATTAAATCAAAAAACTTGGCTTCAGTGGTGCGGAATGTGAGCTCTTGCTTGGTTCCCAATTCTTTTTCAAGCTCATTAATTCCTTCTAGCAAATTAATGTCTTTAATATTTTCTTTTATGCTCATGTTCTTCACTCCAATTGGTAAAACATTTATACAGAATTAATCTTATGTTATAAAAATAAACATTCAAAAAGTGATAGAATATGCGTAGGGCTATATAAAGTGTAAGTGAATGCATCTGGATGAACAAATGTATCAGCAAATAGCGGAAAAGCGTATGCGATTTTAAGAGG
>JBDTIZ010000154.1:0-22647 GCA_039936115.1 Gammaproteobacteria bacterium | reverse complement strand
TGATTATTGGGCGCTGCATATAACTTACTAACGTAAGTGCTAAGTGTATCCAAATTAACTAAATCGCCACCTTGATCAAGCATTTCTAATAACTTGAAAAAAGCCGTTGCATCTTCTAGATCAGTTGATTGCGAAACACAAGCAGGACCGCCTAGCAAAAGCCAAGTGCTTTCAATCCAATAACGTAAACTGATTCGGCGACGCTCATGCAGCTTGGTCTTTAAGACAGGCACAATGCGTTTTAATCTTATCTGTCCATCTGGACTTGTCTGGTTGACTATCTCAGTCGATTGTAAACGCTCCCACAAACTTATTTTTGCATCATGACCTGAGAGAATTAATAAATCACTTAGTGACAATCCACACCAGGGTGCGCGTAGAATCGCAAGCCAAGCAATACGGTCAGCGGGGTGAAGCAGTGCACGAGTGAGTGCCATTAAATCTTGAATAAACGATCGCTCAGTTAAAGGATCAATATCTATCGCACGATAAGCAAGCTGCGCGGCTTTCAACGCAGGAATGATAGCTTCAAGATGTGTGCGTGATCGGACTAAAATTGCAATTGTTCCTGTCGGATCAGATTTTTTTCGTGCTTGAATGAGTTCAACAATAGCCTGAGCTTGTTCTTCTCGTTCAGATTCTACAAGCGCATTGAGAGTGACAGGAGAGTCATGGGTATTAGCCGCTCGATTTGCTAAACTTTGGCTATATGAAACCGCACCTGTTGCAATATCATCAAACGAAGGAAAGACATGTTGAAAATGTTCATTGACCCAATTTACAATCCCAGGAATAGAACGAAAATTGACAGATAAAACTAAAGGCTCCAGTTTAATCTGACCAATACCTTGTTTGCGCGCTCGTATGAAAATTCCAACTTCAGCTTCACGGAAACGATAAATAGATTGCATAGGATCGCCGACTAAAAATAACGTCCGACCATCATTAGCTTCCCAGCCCGCGGTTATTTTTTTCAGTAAGAGATATTGTCCATTCGAAGTATCTTGAAATTCATCGACTAAAATATGCTTAATTTGATAATCCAGCGCCAAGGTCAAATCAGTAGGCGCATCTTCTGTGCCTAATGCAGCATGAGCAGCTAATGCATTTTCAATATAATCAATTTTTCCATGCTGTTGAAATACTAATTTTAATTGTGCCGCAACAACTTGTAAGACTTGATGCAATGCTTCGAGTGTTTGCCATTGTGCTTCATGATAAACAATGTCGGGTGCGCAGTTCAAATCTTGGAATAGATTTTTTAATTCAGTATTTTCAGAAAGTGTTTGGATTAATTCAGCCATTCGAATTTTCATCTGGCTGGCTAAATTCTTTTCGTCTGGATTTTTGAAATACGTCGCTGGCGGAAAACCTAAATCTTTGTCTAATTTTTTGCGCCAATCATCACTTTTAGTAAACAATAATTCACGTAAACCTAACCAGTATTTTTTATCTTGAGTTAAGTTACCCGGTAATTCAGTTAAATCTAGGCAAGAAGCTACGGGTGATTCAGGATTTAGTAAAATAACATGTTGTGCAGCAAAGCGTGCTAATGCTAACAATTCCACACCGTGTTGCTTTGGAAAGCTCTCCTGTAGCTGTGTCAAAATATCCGTGAGTACAGCAGCGAGAGATTCCTCTAATTTTTTTCGTAAAAAAGGATGGCTTGAATTAAGTGTGATATGTCGTAGCCATTGATCACGTTTAGCAAGCAAGTTTATTAATAAGGCTTCAACTTTATTTAAGTCGTTATCCATGTGTAGCAAAATGGTTGCAATGGCATCAGACCATGAATGATCTTCTTCAAGGTGAGATAAAAATTCTTGCACTGCCTGGCGATACAGTTGGAAAGAATCATCAGCAATATCAGGAGTTGCTCCAAAATGAGATAACACAGGTAATTGACGCGTTAAGCTGGTATTAAACGAATCGATAGTCTGTAATCTTAAGCGGTTTGGGCTTGCTAATAAATTCCATTGTAGAGCCTGATCTTGTTGTAATACTTTTTTTGCGAGATGCCAGGTTTTTTTTGCATGCGATGATTCAGGCTCTGGATTGTTGAGTGCGTTAGTCAGGGCATTGACAATTCGCGCACGCATTTCAGCAGCCGATTTTTTTGTGAAAGTAATGGCGAGAATTTCTTCGGGTTGCTTGACATGACCTAGCAATACCAGAAATCGTTGGGTCAATAATTCAGTTTTACCTGAGCCCGCAGGTGCTTGCACGATAAACGATTTTGTTAAATCCAGTGCTCGTAGTCTTTCTTGTTCGTCTTGAATCTTCATTTTAATCGGACCTATATTTTTTCATGTATACGGCAGAATGTCTGTAGTTTACAAGTGCTGCATGTTTGATTAATATCTTTTGGATCAATATGTGCGATGCCTTGTTTGAAATCATTGCCGAGATTCTCTAAGGTCTTTTTCCATTCTTCTAACTGTAAGTTCCAGAGTTTTACTTTAGGATAATTAGTTTCTGCTAACGTTTTAATTGATTTGATATTGATATTTCGATGGCTTATTCCAATGAGCCCCATCTCATCTGGGTGCACTTGTCCGAATGCAATACTGGCTGTTTTTTCATTTAAAATACAGTACAAAGGCAATTGCGGTTCATCGGGACGTTCTCCAAACCAATCTTTTATTTGATTATGTTTTCCAGTTTTATAATCAATGATGACATGTGTGCCATCACTTAATTCATCAATTCGATCCACGCGTAATTTAATCGGAATATCTCCGATCGTGTCATTTATTTCGTGTTCTTGTAAAATGACTTTAAAATCGGGTCGTTGACTTTCTATCTTTAACCAATCTATTAACAATTTTTTTAAACGTTGCAATTCGAGTAATAAATATCGTTGATTGGAAAACCCTTCGTCACTTGTGATCGCTAAGGTATTGTGAATAGCTTTTTCTGCATGCATATGGATAATATTGTCTAATTCAATGGGCGATAAATTTTTTAATCCATCAGAATCTTTAACGGTTTGCCAAATGAGCTCAAGCGCTTTATGCACGATATTCCCACGATCGATCGCACGCAAACCGATAGTGGGCGTTTCTAATCGGCGAGCATGTAATCTGAGTTCAGAAAATGCCTTAAAAGGACAAGCTGCTTGCTGTTTAAAAATATGTGTACCACCACGTACATCTTCTGCATTTGTAATCGCTGGGGCAACTTCATCGTCTAACAATTCCAACTGCTGCTCAGCAAAAACTTTTTGAGCAGGCGTTTCAAATTGGGCTAAAGAGAGTAAGGGTAAAGTAGTTTCCTCGATCTCATTTAGCAAAGAACTCGGGCGCAAATCAGCATCTTCATTTTTTTCGGGATAACTAAAAATAATATGGGTAGCCGTTTGTTTTAATTGCGATGTCAGTTGCTTACTAAATGTTAATTCTCGTTCCACAGTAGCATGCGGCATTTGTAATTTCTTTTGCAAACGTTGTGGAATGAGTGGGTTTGGTTTGGGTGCAGCCGGCCAGTTTGAATCATCAAACCCCATTACCCATAAATGCTCAAATGGCAAATCAACGGCTTCTAACACACCTAGTATTTGTATGGGTGTTTCAGGTGTTTGTGGTTGAAATATTGTTTTTGCCGATAATTGTGCAAGATAATTTAAAGCAGTCACATATTTTACCGGCTGCAGAATATGATCAAACGTAGAATATTCGGTAAGTAATTCTAACCACCGCTGGGTTACTTGATACTCTTCACTATTTAAACTGCGTTCGCCGGGCCAACCAAGCTGAGTCAATAAGCTAATGAAACTTTTGATCCATTCGCTGATCGGTTGGTTTTTTTTGAATGTTTGAAAAAATTGTAAGTAATTCTTGATTCGTTTTGCGAGGGCAGGGCACACGGCCGGTAGACTATAAGCTTCATTTGGAGCAATTAATTTTTTCAGTGATATTAATGTAACATTGGCGCTGCGTAACCGACTCTCAAAATAAGCTCTACGTAATTGCTCCATTTCGCCTTCGCCTAAAAATGGTGATCGCAAAATGCTGCTAATCGTTTCGATTGGGATGTGTTCTTCATTGAGTCGTAGCAATTGCAGTGCCGTATGGATAATGGGAAATGAAGCTAAACTTTTTCCGGCGGAAATATTAAACGGTAATAAAGTGGGATCTAATGTGAAAGTATTATTTTCAGCAAATGTTTCTGAAAAAATTTGCAAAACAGAGTTGCGTAACGATTCTAGTCGTGGGATAACGCAACCGATTAAGTAGGGTCGTTTGTCACACGCTGCATCATAAGTTGCTTTTGCCCAACGCGCCATGATTCGAATTTCTGTTTCTTCATCGGTTAAGCCGATTTTTTTGACACGAGACATCGTATTCAGAGGTTCGGTATGATAAATAATTTCTGTGCCAAGTGCCTGACAAGTTGTCAGTAAATTTTTATGTACGGGTGAAATTTCAGTGAATCCTAGCATGATAATTTTTTGCGGCGGCGTGATGTCTTGATTTTTTAAGTGCTCGCTTACAACTTCCGGCAAGCTGTGAATATCAATCCAATTATTTTTTTTGCAGGTTTTTTGAAATTTCAGCGACCATTGCTGAAATACTAAGCCATCTTCTGTTAATTGCAAACTATCGTCATTAATATTGACTTGCCACAACTTCAATAATTCCCACGCGGATTTGGCAAGTTCGGCAGTTGCTGTGAGTTGGAGCAAATAATCATTTTCGGGTGATTGACGTAAAATTTCTTCCCATAAAATAATTTCTTGATTGGTCGATAATAATAATGGAGCGGCAGAAATTCTTTTTGTGGTTGCTTCTTTCCATAAACGCTGCAGCCAGCTTTGTAAGGGTAAAATATCTAAACTCTTCCAGCTGGTTTTATTTTTTTTGCATTGTGATGCATAAAATTGTTTGAGTAATGCAGCGGAAAGTCTACGATTTGGTGTTAATAAAGTTGTATTTGGCCCGATGTAAAGGTCGATAAGTTTCATGTGTATTATCACTTAATGGGAATTATAGTGTTAGATTCATAAACTCAACATCAAACTGAAGGCCGATACCATTTTCTGGCGTGCCTAGTTTAATTTTTGCATGATGTAAGCTGGTAATTTGGCTCACAATCGCAAGACCTAAGCCGCTGCCTTGTGCTTGGGTGCCTAATATTCGGTAAAATCGTTCAAAGACGCGTTCACGTAATTCGACGGGTATGCCTGATCCAGAATCAGTAACGCGTAAAATGACATGATCATTTTCGTTAATGATTTTAATTTTGACTTCACCGTGTTCGGGTGTGTATCGAATGGCATTATCCACAACGTTGCGAATCAAAATGCCAAGCGCGATATCATTGCCTAAAATAATTATATTTTCGGGTGGCGCCGCTAATTCAATTTCGATTTCTTTTTCAAGTGCGATAGGTACCAAATAAGCAATAATTTCCGTGGCTAGTTTGTGCAGATCAACAGGGCGCACATCGTTTAATTCGTCTTCTTGGCTGAGACGGCTTAATGTCAAGAGCTGTGCTACAACATGTGAACTGCGATCAACGCTCTGCACTACTTTCTGTAATGCGTTGAATCGATCTGCTGCTTTATCGGCTTTAAGTGCAACTTGTGCTTGGGTTTTAAGTGCAGCCAATGGCGTACGTAATTCGTGTGCTGCGTCGCCAGCAAAACGTTTGTTACGATCGAAGGCAAGTTTTAAGCGTAAAAAAAGTTGATTTAATTCTGCGACCAGCGGTTTAATTTCAACTGGAATACTTTCTGCTTCAACAGGTTCTAAATAAGTGGAGGCGCGGTTGGATATTTCGTTTGTGACGCGTGTAATTGAACGGAGTGCTAAGCCTACGATTACCCAAATAAGTACACCAAAAATTGGATAGGTGATTAATAAAATATAACCATTGTTGCGTGTGATATCGTCAGCTAATTTATTTCGAATATCATATATTTCGGCGACGATGATTTTATTTTTTGTAGTTGGATCTTTTGTTGCATATACGCGCCAATCATTGTTACTAATTTGCGTATCGGTATAACCTATTGGTGCATTTAGCAATGATTCATTCAGGCTGTTTTCGGAGGACAGTAATAATTTTCCTTCTTTTGACCAGACTTGAAAAAGCAAATTTTTAGCGCCGGGATTTTTTGCACTATTTAAATAAGTATAGATACTCCTTTGGATTTCGGGATCTTTTGCTGCGGTGTGTGAAATCACTTCAATGAATGAAAATATTTTTAATAATTGGTCATCAAGGTAAGGTTGAATCACTTGTTTATCTAATAAGTAATTACCGATGGCAGTTATCGATGACGCAATTGTCATGCTGACTAGCAGACTAATTAATAGGAACTGTCGTATTGAACGGATCATTTTTCTTCTTGATCTTTATCGACCATGTAGCCAATGCCACGGATGGTGTGAATGAAAGCTTGGCCGAATTTTTTGCGTAAGTTGTGAATATGTACTTCCAGCGCATTGCTATCCACGTCTTCACCCCAACCATAAAGTGATTGAGTCAGATGTTCTCTTGAGAGAACGCGACCGGCGTTTTCGAGTAGCTTTTGCAGCAGGGCGAATTCGCGGCGCGAGACATTAATCGTTTCGTTATCCAAAGTGACAGTATGTGCTGCCGGATCAAGTGTTATATTGTTGTGAGTTAGCAAAGGTTCTGCGCGTGATGAAAAACGACGTTGTAAGGCACGTAAACGAGCACACAATTCATCGAGATCAAACGGTTTAGTCAGATAGTCATCGGCTCCGCTATCTAGACCTTTGACACGATCATCAATTGATTCGCGTGCTGTCAGAATGAGAACAGGCATTGTTTGGCCACGGGCACGTAAATTTTGTAACACTGTGATGCCTGGTAGTTTAGGCAAACCAAGATCGATCACGACAATGTCAAAACTTTCAGTTTTTAGGGCTTGATCAGCGGACAAGCCATCTTTTAGCCAATCTACAGCATAGCCATACTGGATTAAGCCGGTTCTTAAGCCATCGCCTAATAATTCATCGTCTTCCACTAGCAGTATACGCATGCCTGATTCCTCGCATAGGCTGTTGACAATAACTTTATCGGTTTTATGAAATTATAGCAAATTTTCATTGGATTAGGTGGTTTTTTGCAAGAGATGTAGGGGTTTAAAAAAATGGATGACATCAGGATTATGGATAAAAGACAGGTTATAAGGATGCTCAGCATAGAGCTTGTCCATTTCTGGACGGTCTATCAGTTTATCGATCGTATTTGCAATATTCCCGAGTAGAATCAATCGTATTTCAGGGTGTGTTGTGAAGAGAAAATCGAGTACATGGTGAACAAAAGGCTGCCATGCAAGCGCATCTTTGCGCACTTGATCTATGCGTAGCACGGGTGTTGCATTTAATAATAGAAATCCATGTTGCAAAAAGTTGTTAAAGAATTCTTTATTCGTACTGACAAACGTCTCTTTATTTAAATTTGCAATATCGGATTGGCCTATTTGCTTGGGTTTTAAGACACCTTCTGCAACCAAGAGCATTTTAATAATATTTCGTAATGAGGTTGCGCGATTGACGGATTTACTTAAGCCTGTAACAGACCAAAGTTGTTCTACGGCAGCATCCCAAAAAGCGTAACCATTTGCGGATGCTGCGCGTGGGTAAGGTGATTCGCCAAATAAAACAAAATTTGTTTTATGCACGGGCAAAGAAAACGCGTTAAAAATATTTTGATGTCCGGGCAGCCAATCATTACTGGAATAGAGTTTTTCCAGATAGAGTGGATCAATTTTTTCTAATGCCTGTTCAAGACAAATATGCCAAGATGGATCGGCTGCAGTGAGATTGAAGATTTGGTGTGTGGTCATAAATTCTTATATTGATTATTAATAGTGGTGGTAAATATAGCATGGATAAAAATTTACTTGAAATACTCGCGTGTCCTATTTGCAAAGGCGAGTTGTTGTTTGATCAACCTAACCAAGAATTAATTTGTAAGTTTGATCGAATTGTTTATCCGGTGATTGATGATATTCCGGTGTTGCTGGCTTCTCGGTCTAGACGGCTTGAGAGTGATGAGTGAAGGTTTTTAGAAGCGGACAGCTCCCTCTCCTCTCACGCTTTTTGTGGGAGGAGAGGGTTGGGGAGAGGAGGGTAAAAAAATATTTCAATATTTCAGAAGATAATTTTTCAAATTCAAAATCAAAGTGCAGCAATCGTATTTATTCACCCTCAGCTTTCTTCTTATAAATATCTTCGCCTTCCAATTTCTGCTGTGTGGATTCACCTACGGCGCCCGTAGCCGGTTTTCTAGGGCGGTGCTTAGAGAATCGTTTGTGACGACGATGCTTGGCAGGATGTCTTGATTTCCTTTCTGCATTTTCGTTTACCATCCCAGGTTGTCCAGCGGATGCTTGTTGTTGATCAGATCTTACTGGCTGTGTAGCTGCTGGTTGTGTGTGAGTAGGTGGCAGTTCTGCAAAATGACTGACAGATTTTGCATGCTGGGTATCGATAACTTGCATTTCTGTGCGTTCAGTTCGCGCAACGGGTAGTGTATGACTCGACACGCTTTGCACTGGCGCTTGCTGGCTGTGAGTTTGATGACTGCTTTGCGTCGTATGTGTTTGATGTGTTCGCACCGGTTGTGAAGCATGACTTTGCGCGTGTTCTTCTCGTGAAACACTGCTGTCTGTGCGATGGTGTTGATGTGTCGGACGCTCGCGATTTTTTTGCTGATCACGATGTTCAGAATGTGGCTGAGCATGCGTATGCGTATGCGTATGCTTAGGATGCTCTTCCGACTTCGATTGTTTTTGATCGCCATCATGATGGTGATGTTGTGGTTTTTTAGGCGGACGATTTTTATTGTACGGCCGATTTTTGTTGCGATGAGGTGAGGTGCCGCCTGGACGTCTAGCACGATCACTTCTTACAACAGGTTTCTTTTCAGTCGATGCAGCTGCCACAGGTTCTTTTTTAACAAGATAACCAAATAAACGTTTCAATATACCTTGTCCTGATTTTGTTTGTTCAGGTGTAGGTGTCGGTTGTTCGATGATCATGCTCTTAATCGCAGGTTCTTGATGAGCACGCGCGGTGGTTTGGCTGCTGGTTGTCGATTCTACTTCCGGTTTAATTGCTAATTTGTAGCTTAAGATTTTTTCGTCGTGTTCGCTTAAATCCGAGATACGAATACGTTCAACTTCATATTGTGGTGTCATGAAGTGTTGGTTAGGCACAATGATCACACCCACTTTTTGTCGTTCTTCAATGCCGATGATAGCTTGGCGTTTTTCATTCAATAAAAAGGTCGCTATTTCTATCGGCAATATAGCGCGAACTTGTGCTGTATTTTCTTTCAATGCATGCTCTTCAATAATTCGGATAATGGAGAGCGCAAGTGATTCGATACCACGAATAGTGCCTTGACCTAAGCAGCGTGGACAACTGATTTGACTGGATTCACCCAATGAAGGCCGTAGACGCTGACGCGACATTTCAAGTAATCCAAAGCGAGAAATGCGACCAATTTGAACGCGTGCTCTATCCAGTGATAATGCATTTTTGATACGTTCTTCCACTTCACGCTGGTTACGCGCAGGTGTCATATCGATGAAATCGATAACGATTAATCCGCCGAGGTCACGTAAGCGAAATTGACGAGCAATTTCATCCGCAGCTTCCAGATTTGTAGTTAATGCGGTTTCTTCAATATCGCCGCCTTTCGTTGCACGAGCCGAGTTAATATCGATCGATACAAGTGCTTCAGTGTGATCAATCACAATAGATCCACCGGAAGGCAAGCGCACATCACGTTGGAATGCGGATTCGATTTGGCTTTCAATTTGGAAACGTGTAAATAAAGGTGTTGGGTCTTTGTAAAGTTTGATTCGATGAATGAAGTCAGGTCTAACCAGTTTAATGTGGTTCAGGATTTCTTCATAAACATCCGGATGATCGATGAGCACTTCATCGATATCTTTGCGTAAGTAATCACGTACCGCTCGAATGACCGTATTACTTTCCTGGTAAATTAAGAAAGAAGCAGGGCGGTTGTCGGTGACGTTGCGAATGGATTCCCAGTGTCTTAACAAGATGTCTAAATCCCACTGCAATTCCTCAAAGTTTTTTCCACTGCCGGCTGTTCGAACAATAACTCCCATGCCTTCAGGTAGGTTGAGCGCGGCTAAGTTTTCACGTAGATCCGTGCGTTCTTCGCCTTCAATTCGACGCGAAATTCCGCCCGCTCGCGGATTGTTTGGCATGAGTACTAGGTAAGAGCCCGGTAAAGAAATAAAGGTTGTGAGCGCTGCACCTTTATTGCCGCGTTCTTCTTTATCGATCTGGACAATGAGTTCCTGACCTTCTTCGAGTACTTCGTTGATGGCAATACGTTTTCCACTGTCGCTGAAACTACTTTTAAAGCAAGAGCGAGCGACTTCTTTTAGTGGAAGGAAGCCATGTCTTTCTTCGCCATAATCCACGAAAGCAGCTTCAAGACTGGGTTCTATGCGTGTAATACGGCCTTTGTAAATATTCGATTGTTTTTGTTCGCGGGACGTTGATTCAATTATGAGATCATAAAGATGTTGTCCACTTGCTAAAGCGATTCGCAACTCTTCATTTTTGTGAGTTGCATTAATGAGCATTCTTTTCATAGCTACCTTTTTTATATCTTAAGGCGCCCCTTCACTGGATGATTTATTCGAGCTGCGCTAAATACCCTACAAGGGATAGCGAGAAGGTTTTCGAGCGGTGCGATAATATAGGCGAATGCAGTGTGATTTAATTTAAATTCAAGAACCTGTAAGCGAGAATCCTGGTGTCTCCGTCTGCGCTTGCGTATAAGTCCTGATTACCTGCTTATATTTTTATAATTAGTTTATTCGCCTAACTTTTTCTATTTGATGGCTGTTTTTACAACAACCCATCGCTAAATTTTTGCTCTAAAACCTGTACAGCCACAGTAATCGCTTAGTGCTGGAGCGCAAGTTAACAAATTTTTAAAGTATTCGTTACATTGATGGTAAAAGGCACCCAATGGGGCTGCACATTTTTGCTTGTCTGGATGATTAATTTTGATATCTTTTACATCCAATTCAATCTATGATTCGCGAAATTCTTAGCCAGACGCTGTAAAATGCCTTAACTAAAAAATTTTACCTATCAATGTGTTAGCGAATATACCAGTATTTTGAGTCTATATCAATTACAGAGATGTGATTATATTGCATCTAAATTGAGTATAATACTTGCAAACAATTATATAACTTCAGGATTTTTATGCAGAAATCTTCATTAACAGAAGTACATTACATTACAATTGACCCCGATTTTGAAAACCAACGAATTGATAATTTTTTGGTAACAAAACTAAAAGGCTTGCCTAAAACCCGAATTTATCGAATTTTGCGCAAAGGTGAAGTGCGCGTAAATAAAAAACGTGTACAACCCAGTTATCGTTTAAAAGCAGGGGATCAGGTGCGTATTCCGCCCATGCATTTAGAAGAAAGAGAAGCACCTGAAGCGCCGAGTCGTTCATTGATGACGGTTTTATCTGAGCGGATACTTTTTGAAGATAAGAATTTGTTTATTCTTAACAAACCGCACGGCATTCCAGTGCATGGTGGCAGTAAAGTTAAAATTGGGATTGTTGAAGCGTTGCGTTGTATGTACCCCAAATTACCCCATCTTGAATTAGCTCATCGATTGGATGCGGATACCTCAGGTTGTTTGGTGCTGGCAAAAAAACGGAGCGTGTTGAAAGAATTACATGAATTATTCCGTTCGGGAAAAATGCATAAAGTGTATTTGGCGCTTACGATGGGACATTGGGATCCTTCTGAATATAGAGTTGATGTGTCTTTGCAAAAAAATCACTTAAGCAGTGGAGAACGCATTGTCAGAGTCAATCCTGAGGGAAAGACGGCTTTGACGGTATTTAAGCCCTTGGAAACATTCACAGATGCAACATTAGTTGAAGCGACTTTGCATACCGGTCGAACTCACCAAATTCGTGTGCACGCACAATATAGAGGTCATCCTATTTCAGCAGATGAAAAATATGGCGATCGCGAATTTAACAAACATATGCGTCAATTGGGTTCAAAGCGCATGTTTTTACATTCAAGTTTAATTGAATTTGATTTGCCGTCCACTGGCCAAGCCATTAGAATTGCGGCGCCATTGGATGATGAGTTAACGAATTGTCTTGAAAAGCTTCGAGCGAATGAGCAGGCCACTTAAAAAGAACTTGTCATTCCAGCGAAGGCGGGAATGACATTTTAAAGTATATTCAGAAATTTGTAATAATGGAGCTGTTTAGCAGCATTAACAAATTGACACTCTTTTAGCATGAGAATACAATCGCGCAGCTATGCATAAAGACAATCTACCATTAAGAGTCGACCCATTCCGTTTCGCTGAAAATGCGACGCGTTTGAATGGTACTTTGCTTATCAAAGACATGCAGCGTCTTTGTACCAGTTTAAGTAACCAGGAAGGGGGTATAGACGTAAATATGGAGTTTGGGGTGGATGAACAAGGAATTCGGTTTGTAAAAGGACAGCTAAAGACACGATTGATGCTGCAATGTCAGCGTTGTCTTGAACCTTTTGAGTATGAGATAATCGGCGGCTTTCAGTCGGGTATTGTGCATACAGAGGAAGAAGCGGATAAACTCCCGGAACGGTATGATCCATTAGTAGTGAACGATGGCGCACTCATTTTGAGTGATTTAATTGAAGAAGAGTTAATTATCAGTTTGCCCCTCGTACCTATGCATAATACAGAAAGTTGCAATGCACAGTTATATACCAATATGACGTCCAGCGCAGAAAGAGAAAGCCCATTTAAGGTAATTGAATCGTTGCGTTCAACACGCAATAAGTAAAATAGTGAGGAATTTAGCTCATGGCAGTTCAAAAAAGTCGTAAAACTCGTTCAAAACGTGGCATGCGCCGCGCGCACTCAGCGTTAAGTCCTTCTGCACTTTCAGTGGATGCAGCTACGGGCGAAACTCATCGTCGTCATCATGTTAGCCCAGACGGTTACTACAAAGGCCGACAAGTTATCAATAACAATCCAGTAGTTGAAGACGAAAACGAAGAGTAAATCCTTTGAAAATGATAACCATCGCAGTGGATGCAATGGGGGGGGATCATGGCCCCCCTGTGATTGTGCCTGCCTGTTTGCTAGTGTTAAAACAGCATCCGGCTTTGAATTTGATGTTAGTGGGTGACACTAATATTTTGCAGCATGAATTGAAGGTTAATCATAGTTCTGTTTCAGACAGGCTAACCATTCAACACGCTTCTCAGTGTGTCGAAATGGATGAATCGCCTTCGCATGCGTTGCGTTCAAAAAAAGACTCTTCAATGCGAGTGGCTATCAACCAAGTTAAAGAGGGTAAAGCTGAAGCCTGTGTTAGTGCAGGAAATACCGGTGCTTTGATGGCAACGGCTCGTTTTGTGCTAAAAACATTACCTGGTATCGATCGCCCCGCCATTATTTCTACTTTTCCAACAGTCGCTGGCCAAAAGAATATGCGTATGCTTGATTTAGGCGCAAACGTTGATTCTACGGCGGAACATTTGTTTCAGTTTGCTGTGATGGGTTCAGTTCTGGCATCAGCAGTTGATAATATTAAGAATCCTAAAGTGTGTTTACTCAATATCGGGCATGAAGATATCAAGGGCAATGAGCTCGTCAAACAAACCGCTCAGATGCTTGCTAGTACTAAAGCAATCAATTACATGGGATTTATTGAAGGCGATCGTATTTATCAAGGTGATGCAGATGTGATTGTGTGCGATGGTTTTGTTGGAAATGTTGCACTCAAATCCAGTGAAGGCGTTGCTATTTTTATTCGTAATATATTGAAAAAAGAGTTCAATCGTAATTGGTTTACCAAATTCGCGGCACTTTTATCGATACCAGTCTTAAAGGCATTGGTCAAACGAATCGATCCAGATCGCTACAATGGCGCATGTTTCATTGGGTTGCCGGGTATTGTGATTAAAAGTCATGGCGGTGCGAAGGTACATGCTTTTGCTAATGCGATCGAACAAGCCATCATACAAGTAGAAAAAAATATTCCTCAACGAATTTGTGCTGAGGTAGAGCAATTATTAAAGCTATCTTCATCAAATAAACCCTGAAGATCGCATACATAAACTATTAAATTAAAAAGGCGTTGTTTTACTATGACATACGCGCAAATTCTCGGTACAGGTAGTTACCTACCAGAAAAAATTCTTTCGAATGCTGATTTAGAAAAAATTGTTGATACCACGGATCAGTGGATTATCGAACGAACCGGCATTAGTTATCGTCATATTGCGGCAGAGCATGAAACAGCATTAACAATGGCTGAACAGTCTGCTCGTCAAGCAATGGCTGCTGCAGGCATTACGCCCGCAGATATCAATATGATTATCATCGCAACGACTACGCCCGAAAAAATGTTTCCAAGCACAGCTTGTTTGTTGCAGCAGCGATTAGGTATTGCAGGGTGTGCAGCGTTTGATTTGAATTCAACAGCTTGTGCTGGATTTGTTTATGGCATGAGTATTGCTGATCAATTTATTCGTAACGGCGTTGTGAAGCATGCGCTCGTTATTGGTAGTGAAGTGATGTCCAGAATTGTTGATTGGAGCGATCGCACAACCTGCGTCTTGTTTGGAGATGGTTCAGGCGCTGTCGTTCTCGGTGCAAGTGAAAAACCAGGAATTTTATCTACGCATTTACATGCGGATGGTACGCATAAAGACGTTTTATCGCTGGGCGTGGGTATTGGAAAACCTATGGATGTTGAACAAGCACTCTATATTCAAATGACAGGTAATCAGTTATTTAAGTTAGCGGTGAATATTCTCGGTGATTTATTCGATGAAACATTAGCAGCCAACTCATTAGAAAAATCTGCGGTAGATTGGTTAGTACCTCATCAAGCAAATATTAGAATCATTCAGGCGATGGCAAAAAAATTAAATTTACCTTTAGAACGAGTAGCAATCACGCTTCAAGATCAAGGTAATACTTCAAGTGCTTCAATTCCATTGGCGCTCGATAAAGCAATACGCGATGGCCGAATCAAACGTGGCGATCTATTGATGTTAGAAGGTTTTGGCGGCGGACTTGCTTGGGGATCAGCGTTAATTAGGTATTAGGAGTCATGTTGTGAAAACATTAGGATTGGTTTTCCCTGGCCAAGGGTCACAATCGCTTGGCATGTTAGCTGATATTGCCAATGAATTTACTGAAGTTGAAGAAACCTTCGCAGAAGCGTCAACTGTACTCGGTTATGATTTGTGGAAATTGACGTTTGAGGGGCCTGCAGAAGAATTGGATAAAACCGTTCATACGCAGCCCGCTCTATTAACAGCGTCTTATGCTATTTGGCGTATTCTAAAACAGAAAAAAAATATTCAACCGACATGGCTTGCTGGGCATAGTTTGGGTGAATATACCGCATTAGTGTGTGCAAACGCGCTCGCTTTTACGGATGCAGTAGGCTTGGTGGCAGCACGCGGTGCGTACATGCAAGAAGCTGTGCCAGCAGGTGAAGGTGCGCTCGCGGCCATTGTTGGTTTAGACGATGCTGTTGTCAAAACGATTTGTGAAAAAGCAGCGCAAACGGAAGTGCTTGCGCCAGCAAATTATAATAGCCCCGGACAGATTGTCATTGCAGGTCAAACGACTGCCGTCACGCGTGCTATTTTGTTGGCAAAAGAAGCGGGTGCCAAACTTGCTAAACAGTTATCCGTGAGCGTTCCTTCGCATTGTAGCTTGATGAAACCGGCGGCAGAGAAATTAGCAGCGCGTTTAGCCGCGACACAAATTAACAAGCCGACGATTCCAGTGATTAACAATGTAGATGTTGTTATTTATGAGAATGAAATGGGCATTCGTGAGGGTTTAATTCGTCAATTATCAAGCCCAGTGCGTTGGGTTGAAACGATCAATCTCCTTGCAAAACTTGGATGCACACAACTGATTGAGTGTGGTCCAGGCAAAGTGTTAAGCGGTTTGAATAAACGCATAGTGTCCGATATACAGCTCGCTAACACAGCGGACTTAGCAAACTTACAGAATTTATTAGCATTAAGCTTTTCCGCTTAATGTATTTAAGGGGATTAATATGCAATCTAAAGACGCAGAAAAAAGTCATGTTGCTTTAGTGACAGGCGCTAGCCGTGGTATTGGCCTTGCGATTGCTTTGGGTTTAGGCCGGACAGGTATAAACGTTATAGGTACAGCGACAACGCAGCAAGGTGCTGATAATATTGCAAAATTATTTTCAGACGCAGGAATCTTAGGCACGGGATTGCTTTTAAATGTTGCATCCCAAGAGTCCATTAATTCTGTGCTCTCAACAATAAAAGAACAATTTGGCATGCCGTCGATTTTGATTAATAACGCAGCCATTACCAAAGATAATTTATTGTTGCGAATGAAAGACGATGAGTGGAACCAAGTGATTGAAACAAATCTCAGTTCAATCTATCGTCTGAGCAAAGCGTGTTTGCGCGATATGCTGAAAGCGCACTGGGGCAGAATCATTAATATCAGTTCTGTTGTGGGTGCAACCGGGAATGCGGGACAAGTGAATTATGCAGCTGCTAAAGCAGGTCTAGTGGGTTTTACTAAGGCTTTAGCCCAAGAAGTCGGTTCACGTAATATTACCGTGAATGCAGTAGCGCCTGGTTTTATTGATACTGATATGACTCGCGATTTACCAGAGGATCAGCGTAATGCTTTGTTGCAGAAAATACCGATGCAACGTTTAGGATTACCGGAAGACATAGCTGAGGCTGTTGTATTTTTAGCCTCACGTTCAGCAGGATATATTACAGGTCAGACATTGCACGTGAACGGTGGAATGTACATGTCTTGATAAGAGAGAGTGGTAAAAAGTTCGTAGTCGATGAAATTCGGCTTGAAAGTTATGGTTTTTTAACTAAACTAGCACACACAGTCATTTTTTAAAATTTAAGAGGAAGTACGTACTATGAGTACCGTTGAAGCACGCGTTAAGAAAATTGTTGTTGAGCAATTAGGCGTTAAAGAAGAAGAAGTCACCAATGATTCTTCATTCGTAGATGATTTGGGTGCAGACTCGTTAGATACCGTTGAATTGGTCATGGCGTTGGAAGAAGAATTTGAAACAGAAATTCCGGATGAAGACGCAGAAAAAATTACGACTATTCAACAAGCAGTCGATTACATCAATTCTCATCATGAAGAGCCCAGCAAAGCTTAAATTAATATTCTCAGCAGCTGGTCACGAGTGCAGCAGCCATGAGCGGGGGAGTTAGGGCCAACTTATAAAGTTGCCTAGTTCGCTCTCTCAGCTGATATCAGAGAGCCGCGACCTTGGGGGGTGTCAGAGACACCTGCTAAGGTGAGTGGTTCAACTCCCACTGTCGGTAATACAGCTTGAGAATTCTTTGTTGCGTTAAACTCGTTCTTATTGAGAGGGGCATATCTTGAGTAAACGGCGCGTTGTTGTAACAGGTCTAGGTATGGTGACTCCACTAGGTCTCACTGTGGAAGATACCTGGAAAGGTATTCTGGCAGGAAAAAGCAGTGTTGGTCTGATTGATCATTTTGATGCGTCTGATGTGAGTTGTCGCATCTGTAGCCGTATCAAAAATTTTGATCCGCTACCTTATATGTCAGAAAAAGAAGCGCGCAAAAAAGATTTGTTTATTCAGTATGGTATTGCGGCAGGTATCGAAGCAATCAAAGATTCTGGTTTAACAGTCACAGAAGAAACTGCGCCTCGCATTGGGCTAGCAATTGGCTCAGGCATTGGTGGTTTGCCAATGATTGAAAAATCTCACGCCGTATTATTAGAGTCCGGCCCACGTCGTATTTCACCGTTTTTTATTCCAAGCGCTTTGATCAATATGATTGCGGGTAATTTGGCCATCATGTATGGCATGCGTGGACCTAATATTGCAGTGGTTTCTGCATGCACAACTGGAACACACAATATCGGACTTGCTGCGCGTACCATCGCTTATGGTGATGCGGATGTCATGATTGCGGGTGGTTCTGAAATGGCGAGTACTAAGCTCGGCATTAGTGGTTTTGCTGCTATGCGTGCCTTGTCATTGCGAAATGATGCACCGGAAAAAGCGAGTCGGCCATGGGATAAAGATCGTGATGGGTTTGTGTTAGGCGATGGCGCTGGCATTATTGTGTTGGAAAGTTATGAGCACGCAAAAAAGCGCGGCGCAAAAATTTATGCTGAGCTAGTTGGATTTGGCATGAGTGACGATGCATTCCATATCACAACACCTCATGCAGATGGTTTGGGTGCTGCATTAGCGATGGGTAATGCATTGGCTGATGCAGGTATGCAGCCAAGCGATGTGGATTATATTAACGCACATGGCACATCAACGCCCGCAGGCGATGAGCTTGAAGCGATTGCAATCAAGCGTTGTTTTGGCGATCATGCTTATAAATTAGCAGTTAGCTCGACAAAATCTATGATTGGACATTTGTTAGGTGCTGCTGGATCTGTAGAAGCTATTTTCAGTATTTTAGCGATTCGTGACCAAGTTGCTCCTCCAACCATTAATCTGGATAATCCAAGTCAAGATTGCGATTTGAATTTTGTGCCGCATCAAGCGCAGCCTATGCGCATTAAAACGGTACTTTCCAATTCATTTGGTTTTGGTGGAACAAATGGAACCTTATTGTTCCGTGAATTTAAGGATTAAAACATCGGAGATGATTCAAATAAAATCCGCAAAATAATTTGTCATTTCCGCGAACGCATAAATGTATGTGTTATGCAGTCGCTCATTTCAGTAAATCCGTTTATATTAGTGTTGTGTATTGTTTTGTCTGCAGATTAATAAAAATTAAAAACCCTTTTGGGTTGGATCTGCTAGATTAGTTTACTCTAGATTAGTTTACTATGGTCAAATTTACTGGAGAGCTTTTGTAGGGGCGAACCTGTGTGTTCGCCCTCTGCCAAACTTCGAGCTGGCGCTGCAGGGCGAACACATAGGTTCGCCCCTACAAAAGCTCTCCAATCAATTTGGCATTGATTAAAATTACAGTTGGAAAAAAGTCCCATGATAACTATAACTAAACGTATTTTAAAAATTGTAGCCACCACAATCACAACGATATGCCTACTTGTTTTATTTTCTTGGATAATTTTTTTACGCACATCCTTAGTTACCGATGAACAAGGACTTAAATATACCGTCGCGCCGGGCGCATCCCTTAATTCTGTGGTGCATGATTTATATTTGCTAAATGTCATTAGACATCCTGCATTATTTAATTTCTTAGTCTATTTAAAAGGTGGTAAGCACGAATTAAAAGCAGGTGAATATTTTTTCCAAAAAGGAACAAGACCTACTAAGCTGCTCAATCAAATCGTCACGGGCAGTGGAATGGTTTATCATACATTTACCGTCGTTGCCGGCTGGAATTTCAGACATTTGCGTGATGTGCTGGATAAAGATCCTAATTTGCAACATGCATCCACTGCGATGAGTGAGGCCGCGATTATGCAATCTTTAGGTTCTCCTGGGTTAATGCCAGAAGGTTGGTTTTATCCTGATACTTATTATTTCATGAAAGGATCCACTGATTTAGCCTTATTGAAACGCTCATTTCATTTGATGCAAAATAAATTAAACAGCATATGGAAAAATCGCGATCTAGGTCTACCTTACCAGACGCAAGAACAAGTCTTAACCGTTGCATCTCTTGTTGAAAAAGAAACCGCGCTTGATAAAGAACGCCCTGTTATTGCCGGTGTTATTGCTAATCGTCTTAAAAAAAATATGCTGTTACAAATCGATCCAACAGTCATTTATGCAATAGGCAAACATTACAACGGCATTATTTATAAAACTGATTTATCATCAGACAGTCCCTATAACACTTATAAACACAAAGGCTTGCCGCCAACACCTATTGCTATGCCAGGCATGGTATCCATCCAAGCTGCTTTGCATCCACAGCATCACAATTTTTATTATTTTGTGGCAAAAAATGCAACGACGGCTGAGGGCGGTCATCAGTTTTCAGAAACGCTTGAACAGCATTATGCAGCTATTGCCATCGCTAAACAAAATCAAATTCAAAGCTATTTTAATGATCATTTAATGAATTCTTATTTATTAAAGCAACTTTTGATAACAATGGATATGAAGCAAATCAATTAACAGGAGATGCCATTTTGCCAGTAACGCTCACCAGCAAATTTATTACTATAGAAGGTATCGAGGGCGTTGGTAAAACAACGGCGGTTAAATTTGTGCAAAATTATTTAATCAAGCACAAACAAGAGTTCGTTCTTACTCGTGAACCAGGTGGCACGGCAGTTGCTGAGCAGATACGACAAATATTACTGACGCCTGATGGAGAAGAAACAATTTTGCCAGAGACTGAATTACTTTTAATGTTTGCCTGTCGATCGCAACATGTTGCAAAAGTTATTTTGCCAGCGTTACAAGCAGGAAAATGGGTAATCAGTGATCGTTTTGTTGATGCAAGTTATGCTTATCAAGGCGGCGGTAGACAGATTGAAATCACTCAAATTGAAGCATTAGATAAATGGGTGGTACAAGGTATCCAACCGCATTTAACTATTTTGCTGGATGCGCCAGCAGAAATTGGTTTAGCACGGGCAAAAAATCGCGGACCACATGATAGAATTGAACAAGAAAAAATGGATTTTTTTGAACGTGTGCGTAACGTGTATTTAGCACGTGCAAAAAAATTTCCACATCGATTCTGTATTATCGATGCAACACAGTCTCTTGATATCGTACAAGACAACTTGAAAATCAATTTAGATAAACTAATTGCGGATAGTCAGCATGGAAATTAAAACCATTTTACCGTGGCAACAAGGCGTCTGGGATTCACTCTTAGAGCGAAAGCAGCAAGAGCGATTGCCACATGCTTGGTTATTTTTAGGAGCCGATGGGCTTGGCAAAAAACAATTTGCCGAAACGTTAGCATTTTCACTTTTGTGTCATTCGCCGTTGCCTGAAGGATTCGCCTGTGGTCAGTGTCGCGGATGTCGTTTGCTGCAAGCAGGCTCTCATCCAGACATTAAGTTGATTGAGCCTGAAGAAACAGGACAAATGATTAAGATTGATCAAGTGCGTGAGATAGTGGGTTTCGTTAATGAAACGGCATTGATGAGCGGATATCGAATCATTATGATTGATCCTGCTTCAGCCATGAATATTAATGCAGCCAATGCATTATTAAAAACATTAGAAGAACCTACACCGAAAACATTAATCATTTTAATTTGTAATCAAAGCATGCGCTTACCAGCAACTATTATAAGTCGCTGTCAACGAATTATTTTTCCCAAACCCTCACAAACAGTTGCATTGAAATGGCTTGAAACCAGCTGCAAAGAAATATCTGTTAAGCCAGCGGAATTAACTCTTCTACTTAGTATGGCAGAAGGTGCTCCTCTGAGAGCTAAGGATTTTTTATCCAACGGGATGCTGAGTGTGCGTCAGGAGTTATACCAAGGTTTATTGCAATTAAGCCAACAACAATCGGATCCGTTGCAATTTGCTGTGCGTTGGCAAGAGCAGGAATTACAAATTATTTTCATGCTGCTGCTTTCCTGGCTAAGAGATGCATTGTGCGCCAAGGTAACAGCGAATAGTGCTAATTTAACTAATAGTGATTATCAGGCGGCAATGGAAAAATTGATTCAACTGTTTTCAGCTGAAAAATTGTTAGAGTATATTGATACGGTTCAGCAAACCTATGCGCGGTTTTTAAATTCTCTTAATGTGAATAAACAACTTTTACTCGAAGAAATATTTATTCGGTGGATAAAACTATGTTCTTAGTGGATTCGCATTGTCATCTTGACCAACTTGATTTGGCGCCGTATGACGGTGACTTGGCGAACATTCTCACGTTGGCAAAAGAGCAGGGGGTGCAGCATTTTTTATGCGTTTGCATTACGTTAAGTGATTTCCCAACGATGATGGAAGCCATAAAAAATTATGCAAATATCAATGCATCGGTTGGTTTGCATCCGAATGAACAAGTTACAAATGAGCCAAGTGCGGAAGAATTAATTAAATTAGCGCAACCTAAAAAAATTATCGCAATTGGTGAAACAGGGTTGGATTATTTTCGTAGTACCGGTGATCTTGAATGGCAGCGCAATCGTTTTCGGCAGCATATTCAAGCGGCTAAAGAATCAGGTAAGCCGCTTATTGTTCATTCTCGTCAGGCGAAAGACGATACCATTAAAATTTTACGTGAAGAAGATGCTGCATCCATTGGGGGTGTGTTGCATTGTTTTACTGAAGATATGGCAATGGCGTCAGCGGCAATGGAGTTAAATTTTTACATTTCATTTTCAGGTATTGTGACATTTAGCAGTGCAAAAGACATTCAGTACGTCGCACAGAATATGCCGTTTGATCGGATGTTGATTGAAACAGACTCGCCTTATTTAGCACCGGTGCCTTACCGCGGAAAATCAAATCAACCGGCTTATGTGCGATACGTGGCGGATTTTATTGCGCAATTGCGTGGGGTTAGTGTTGAAGAAATTGCTGAGCGTACGACGGAGAATTTTTTCAGGCTTTTTAAGGCGGCAGGTAGAGGGCTTTTGTAGGGGCGAACCTATGTGTTCGCCCAGCGGCGCCAATTCGAAGTTTAG
>JBDTIZ010000153.1:0-3254 GCA_039936115.1 Gammaproteobacteria bacterium | reverse complement strand
TAAGGCAATTTCAAATTTTGCTGCTGCCGACCACTTCTTATTTCGAGACATTTAGTCCTCCACGGGGAGGCTATTATCTCTCAAATTTTATGATTTGTGTGGTCTAAATTGCGGGGGTCATTATAGTCGCGTAAAAGTCGCGTAGTAGATTTTTAGTTATTGTTATTTGTTTTCACCCAATTTTGATAAGGTTTTTACCGCAGATTGTTGACGATTGATGAAGCAGAAAAATTTACTGCATTTTTAAAACCTCAGCGCAGGCTTATTGATGAGGCTAATTGAAAAAAAGAATCTGAGATCAGTGCCGCCGAATGGAAAAACCGTTGGGCGAATAAGAATAATACCGACAAATAGGTCAAAACAAATACAAACAGTAGAATCTTCTCGTCTATCCCCTAGAAAGGGCTTCTAGCCAACAATTTAAGGCATTACAATACTTGCTTATTGCTTATCTGAGCTTTTTTTTAAATGAAAAACCTAAATTGTGAAATTAAGTTGCTTGCTTCCTGCCAAGAACACATTCCTGTTCTTGCCCAACTTTGGTATGAAGAAATTAGTCGGCATTGGGCGCCTAATGCTTCTATTGAAAAAGCGCAACAAAAGCTCGTTGATCATTTGAATAGCAATAGTATGCCAATAGCTTATGTTGCTATCTCTGGTGGTGACGCTGTAGGCATGGCATGTTTGCGTGAAACTGATGGCATTCGCCCTGGCGTCACTCCTTGGCTGGGTAGTTTAGTGGTAAGTCCCGAATATCGCGGGCATAAAGTGGGTGAAGCACTTATTAATATAGTAAAAGACCAAGCAAAGAATTTAGGTCATCAAGTTTTATATTTATTAGCTTTTGACCTAACTATTCCTAACTGGTATGCCCGACTAGGATGGACATATATTGGCGATGACGAATTGTTTGGTCATCGTGTTGCTGTAATGAGTATCTTAATATGAAACACGTTTATGAAACGCAAGATTTGTCTGCTAAATTAACCCCTTTTATATGGCATTTTTTGAAGCCATACAAAGGCATTGTTGTCATTTATGTCTGTCTTGCGATGCTTGCTGGTTGCTGGGGTCCCTTCAACAGTATGTTGATTAAGACCATGATTAACATTTTAACTCCATCGCAAGTAGAAAATATCTCGTTATTGACATGGCCAGCTGTGCTTCTTGTATTAAATTTTATAATATTTGACAATTTTACCTGGCGCACTATTGGATACTTGAACTGTAAATTCCAGCCAGCGATTAAAAATCAAATCGTTAGCGAAACTTTTAACTTTGTTCTTGGTTCTTCTCATCAATTTTTTCAAGATAATTTATCGGGTCGCATTTCCAGCCAGATCAATACCCTTGCTGACAATATTGAACGGATACTACACAATATATCGCCTGATTTTATTCGAGCTTTCTCATTGCTCATTATTGCGTTTGTAACTATGTATTATGTAAATCCGATGTTTTTTTATACCTTGGCTTTATGGTTTCTCGCGTTTGCTTCATTTAGCATAGTCATGTCAAAACGTCTTGTGAATTTATCAGATATTCATACTGCTTCTGAGTCAACTATTTCAGGTCAATTAGTAGATAGCATTACAAATGCTAGTAACGTTGGCATTTTCGCTAGACGTGTTTACGAAGTATCCCGCCTTGAAAATTCTTTGCTTATTACCAAAGAAAAATTCCAAAAAAAAGAATTTTTTATCGTAAAACTACATTCGGTTCAAGGTGGGTTGATTGCTATCATGCTTAGCTGCATGATTTATTTTTTAATTCACTTATACGGGCGTCACCTAATCAGCGTCGGTGATTTTGCGCTTATTCTAGGATTGACCATGGACGTGGGATATACAACCTGGTACACAACAAAGCAAGTCGATGCATTTAATGAAGCAGTTGGAAAATGTAAACAGAGCCTCAACTGCCTTATTGTGCCGCAAGAGATAAAAGATAAAAAAGATGCGCCCAATTTAGTCATTACCAAGGGCGAAATTACTTTTGAAGACGTCAAATTCCATTACAAGGGCACAGAACCTCTTTTTCAAAACAAATCCGTGACAATCAAAGCGGGACAAAAAATTGGTTTAGTTGGCTATTCTGGTGGTGGTAAATCTACTTTCGTAAATTTGATTCTCCGGCTTTTTCATGTAACTGAGGGCCATATTCTTATTGACGGCCAAGATGTCCGGAATGTCACTCAGAATAGCTTACGTAGCAATATTGCAATGATCCCTCAAGACCCATCTCTTTTTCATCGTACATTGATGGAGAACATACGTTATGGACGTATTGAAGCAACTGATGAAGAAGTCATTGAGGCTGCAAAAAAAGCACATGCCCATGAATTTATCAGCAAGTTACCGCAAGGCTATCAGTCTCCTGTAGGCGAGCGTGGAGTCAAGCTCTCGGGTGGTCAACGGCAGCGAATTGCGATTGCTCGCGCCATTTTAAAAAATGCGCCAATTTTAATTTTAGATGAAGCAACCTCATCACTTGATTCCATTACAGAGAACTATATCAAAGAAAGCTTACATGAGGTGATGGCTGGCAAAACAACTATTGTCATTGCACATAGGCTATCCACGTTAAAAGACATGGATAGAATTTTAGTTTTTGTTAAGGGAAAGATAGTAGAAGATGGCGCGTTAGAATTTTTATTAGAAAATAAAGAAAGTCATTTTTATAAGCTTTGGCAAATGCAAGCAGAAGGATTTATACCGTCCATTCCAGAATAAAATTATTATAACACTCATAGGACATTTTCTTCTTTCAAAGTAGACATTTACTCTAAATTTTTCTGTTGGATATAATTAACAAATGCAGAACAAAGTACAGCCATAAATAGGGTTCATCTCATGCCCACCATTAATAAGTGAGTGGCGTATCCCACTTTCGTCGCCAGTGGTCATTGGGAATGGTGATACGATTCAATTTAAGTGAACAAAAGAAAAAGTTGTTACTGCACTGGTTGAAAAAAAATCTCGCATGGTTTTTTAAATAAAAAATAATAGAAAATATTCTCATCAAGATGCACAAAACAATTACGATTGATCAAGGTTGCGAATTTTCTGATTATCAATCTCTTGAGCAGAAAATGAAATGTAAAGTTTATTATTATGGTGGTAAAAAAATGCAACATACGAATAATGATGAGCTTTTTAAAGCTATTGTTCCTGAATTCCTTAACGCTACTTGTGTTGCAAGATTATTCATCCGGTACTCAAGTTTCAATCCACGCGCTCGTGCAGAGCGCGACA
>JBDTIZ010000152.1:0-21649 GCA_039936115.1 Gammaproteobacteria bacterium | reverse complement strand
TAATGCAATTTCAAATTTAAGTGAGGGTAACCACTTTCTGTGTCGAGCCATTTTATCCTCCACGGGAGGGCTATTATGGCCTAAATTTTTCAGCTTGTGTGGTCTAAATTGCGGGGGTCATTATACTTCTCCACAAAAGATTGGTCAGAAACCGCCTACTTTCGGGAGTTTTTAAGTGACTTTACTCATTCTAACTTTCAAAATAAAGATGAAGAAATGATTTGCCAATTTGGTATGCTAACCACAGAATCTAGTGTGTTATTTAGAAAAAAATTACATCATGTAGCACAAGAATTTTTGGCTTTATGTGAGCAAGATAGCAAAGAGCCAATAGATAAGAAACATGGAAGCTCTTGTATATTGATGATTCGCCCTTGGGCACCAGCAATTTTTAAAAAATTTATCAAAGAATAGAATTTTATATAAAGACGAATACTGCGTCATTAGTAGTTCATTTATAAAAATATCGTTATACTCAAGGCCCTGGGATTATTTTTTACATAATGGATATATGTATGAACATGATGAGATATTTTCTTATTTTTTCGATTTTAACCACACAATTATTTTCCTCATACAGTTGGGCAAAGCCAGTTTTTGGACCAGTTGATATGGGCGCCTTTTATCAGTCGCTACCCGCAATAAATCCAAATGACCCACTAGGAAAATTAATCAAAGTTGAAAAAATTGAAACCTCTATTCAGAATGCGTACGCATGGAAAATTGCTTATATTTCATCAGATGTGTTGGGTAATAAAACACTTGTAACAGGAATTATTGTGGCACCCATAGGAAAAGCTTCTGCAAGCGATCGGCCTGTTGTTGCTTGGGCGCATGGCACTACAGGCACCGCACAAACATGCGGCCCTTCACAGATATTGAATCCAGCGCAGCCATTGAATCAATATTTTTTAATGAATGGAAATTCGTGGACTGATTTCGGAATTCCCGCGATAGACTCATTTATTAAAGCAGGTTATGTGGTAGTTGCAACCGATTATCAGGGCTTAGGTGGTGGCGGAAAACATCAATATACCGTTTCAGTTTCGCAGGCCTATGATGTCATTAACTCCGTTCGAGCAGTAACTCAATTAAAAGAAACGGGAGCAGGATCAAAAGCCATTATTTATGGATGGTCACAAGGAGGCGGAGCAACCATTACTGCTGCGGGATTATCGGATTATTTACAAGCGAACGATACTGTAAACAATACTATAAAATTGATCGGCTTTGTTGCCATGGCTCCTTATGATGTAGCAATAGTATTCCCAAACAAAATTAAATCAGGTGACGAAGCAACCCAATATCTGCAGAAATTAAGCGATAGTTTCGGTGCAAATATATTTAATTTTACGCATTATGCGCAAAATCTTTGGGGCATGGCGGCGGCATTTCCAGAACTATCGCTTGATGATATTTTAACGCCCGATGGTGTTAAAGTTGTTGATGCTGTCATGGCCAGAAAGTGCATGCACGTTGCATCGGATACTCTCAACTTCGCCTATGGTAATTCTTACAAAAAATTACTCAAAAAAAATATCAATCATGCACTAACCTGGATTGAAGATTATAAAAAAGGGAGTGTTCCATCTGTTAAACCAATGGCGCCGGTTATTATTTACTGGGGAACAGAAGATACGACAGTTCCACCTGTGATGGGGAAATTATATTATGAACAAATGTGCAAGCTAAATGCCAACATTACTAGAGTACAGTTGCCAGGGAAACAATCGCATTTTACAACACCGGGTAGTGCCGAGCCATTTTATGTACAATGGATTGCGGATAGATTTGCAGGTAAATCTGCAACTAATGGCTGCTCCACAGGCACCATCTGAAGATCAGCTGAATTACACTATTATTGTTGTCAGCTAAGTCTATTAGTAAGCACACCACTGTCACCCCGCACTTGTTGCGGGGTCTGGAATCAAAATCATAAAAAAGTCATTAAAAAAAATAAAATGTGTTTTTATTAACTAAAGCCCGGACCCCGCAACAAGTGCGGGGTGACAGAGGATTGCTGCTCATCCGATTGCTGACTGGTTAATCGAGTATATCGCGCCAAAGCCGTGCTCCCTGAAAAAAGCGTAGGCCAACGTCTTGTATGACTTTTTAAAAATATTTTTATTTCTTCATTGTTAGACCATTTAGATTGAGTGGGCGCGAGCGTAAGAATTTTCGAGACAGCCAAATCTGTTAAGTTAGTCCAAACGCGTGAAACATGTCGCTGATTCCATCGAGGATCCGTTAAGCGTAATTTCATTTTTCTGTTTTCGATTTTTGTCAGCAATGGATTTTGCACTTCCGAGTTAAATAAAATATTGAAATAATTAATGAGCTTCAGAGGATCATCCGTCACTTTTATCAACCCTTCTACAAATCCTTTTACATAAGCACGCTTTTGTAAAAAATTCGGTGCGGGTGATTGTGATGCAAATCCAGTTTGCATCAGTCTCTGAAAAGTAACAGCGTTACTTTGTTGAATGGCTAATTCTGCATGGCTGAATATGAAAGAATTACGATCCTGCTCAGATAATGTATTTCCATGGATAAAATTCTTGAGAAACTGCCACTCTTTATCTGTTCTTAAATCAGCAATTAAATTATTTAAAAAACTCACTCCACCGCAATTTTCATACAAGATAACCGCTACTGCCATGTTTTCATTCTTACATGCGTGCTGCCATGCTTTGCTAACGGATGCCTTGTTTTTAAAAAGGAGCTGTAAAATTTCTCTCTGATGAATCGGAGCAATCGCAGCTAAAAATAATAAAGGTACGGTCGCATTTGCCTGATCTTCGATGAGTCCTAATGATGCGAATGCTTCGACTATTCTTTCAACTATTAACAACTGACCGCTTTCAATTGCATAGTGCAAAGCAGTATAGCCATGTTTTTTATGGTCTGGTATTTGAGTAGATGCACTAAAATCCGCACCTTGTTGAATAAGAAATTCTGCAGCATTAGTATGCTTATGACTTATTGCCCATTGTAACGCAGTTTGCCCATGACCATCTTTTTCATCTATGAGATCACAATCAAACGTGATTAACTCTCGCAAAACATTGACATGGTTACTTTGCGCAGCAAGATGAATTGGCTGAAACATCATGGAGCCTGATGGCGCCGTGACATTAGCACCCGCATCTAGCAAAATAGATGTCATCTCACGATCACCATTAATGGCCGCCCAGTGCAAGGCTGTGCGATTGTGATGCTCGTGATTTATAGCTTGGGTTGCCACCTCAAGATTCGCACCACATTCATTTACTAAATACTGAACTATATCTTTATGTTTCTTAATGACAGCCCATAATAACGGAGTATGGCCACATGCATCCTGCTGTTCTAACAACTCAGGTTTTAATTGGAGCAAAGATTGAAGAGATTTTAATTCGCCTTTTTTTGCAAATTGAATAGCAGCTGAGTTAACAACCTTAAACGGCCATGTGTCAAGACCAGCTTTTTCTTCGTTTGCAGTCGCAATTATTTCTTCGGGTTTTATTATTTTTAAGGCTTTTTGTAAATCAACTTTACTAAAAACCCCGCTAGTACAATGTACAAAGTTTTCTGGAAACAATGTTTTGATATTATAAATATTGTCATCAAGAATGACAAACTTATGTATATTCCAGTCTTTATGTTCCTTCAGCCAATCATCAATTCGAGTCCCTCGTCTTTCATCAGTTCTTTTTCTTACTCGATCTGTTGTTTTACCGACAATTTTTTGAGCGAACGAATGTGAACTAAATAATTCACTCACAGAACAAACAGAATGACCTAATCTCCAGTCACTGATTATCACAATCCCCACTTCATGGCCTGTTTTTTCAAGCGCAGCAATCAATTGCTCTAAGTTAGCCAGCGCAGCTTTATTAAATCTCGGCACAAAATACGAATAAGCAAAATCTTCCTGCTCTTTAGGCAGTTTTCGCCAATCGTTGAGAAATAGAAGTATTCCATCGATGTCTAAAAATATGATAATCATTTTGGTTTGGCTCTCAGTAGCTAGCATTGTACTAGTTTAAATACTATAGACAAGGTAATAAATAGAAACCAGAAAATACCTTGAAAAATCAATTGATCTCTTCTAGCTAACTAGCTTTATAACCTCTTATTTACACTGAAACGAGATCAGGTATGACGGGATTTCATCTTATGCTTGCGCAATTGTATTGCTTGCCATTCGCTGAAAAGACTATCTTTCGAACGTATATAGCGTTCATCCAAAACTTTCAATATGAGAATCCTATCAGTATTAAAATGTCTGTAATCTTTTTGTTTTTCGCACCAAGCAACTAGAATGCGACTATCAATAAAATATCCGATAGTAAATGGCCAGACTGTTTGCTGGTCTTCACTCCCATCTTCAGTCTTGTAGATGATATAAATTTTCTTTTGACTAGCAATGGCTTCTCTTAATACCGAGAGATCTTCCTTAGCTAAAGATTCTGATACAGGTGGCCCAACACGTAGTGAATAAGCATTGATGCTACTTTTAATATTAGTCGGTAAAACATGTAATATTTTATTTAAGGATTCTGTTGCCGCCTTAGATAATGGAGCATCTCCAAATTGCGATACCCATTGTGCGCCTAGCAATAAAGCCTGCACCTCATCTTGTGTAAACATCAGTGGGGGCAGAAAAAATGACGGCTTCAGAATATATCCAACGCCCACCTCCCCTTCGATTTTAGCGCCTTGAGCTTGTAAGGTAGCAATATCGCGATATAAGGTTCGTATACTTACACCTAAGCGCTCAGCCAAACGCTCGCCGCTGACGGGATAGCGATAACCTCTTAAAATTTGCAATAAACTCAATAATCGCTCAGTTCTATTCATGCCTTTCACTACTGCCATTTTTTGACAGTATTATCTCATATAATGATGGTCTGAACAATTCAATTGTTCAAAATGTTAAAGAGGATTAAATCAATGCTTACACCAAACTTATTGTTATTTTATGTGAAAAATCCACTCGAAAGTGCGTTATTTTATGAAAAAATATTTGGTATAAAACCTGTGGCAGCATTCCCCACTTATGCCGCATTCACTTTTGAAAATGGATTTACATTTGGCTTGTGGTCAACACAGGCAACAAATTTTGTTTCAGGAGGCGCTGGTCATCGATCCGAACTTTCATTCATGGTAAAAAACCAGCAAATAGTCCGTCAATTGTATACACAATGGTGCGAGCTAAACGTGACAATTGAACAAGACTTGCATGAAGCAGTATTCGGCTTGACCTTTGTAGCACTTGATCCAGATGGACATCGTATACGTGTTTGCATGCCTGATAAGTAGAATTTTCTGGCCTTTTTCGCACAGTTTTATATTTCACAAAAAGGTATTATAGTGAAATTAGAGGGCAATGATTATGACTTATATAACTAATACAAATTTTGGCAAAGCCGTACGATTTATTTATGACAACATCGACCAGAATATCACTCTGAAAGATGTTGCCGATTCAGTTGGAGTATCTTTATCATCTTTAAAAAGAATGTTCATAGAAATATCCGGGCAATCACCTGGCAATTTTATACGTCACTTTAGAATGGAATTTGCATTTCGTTCATTAAATTGCAAAAACGAGTCGATACTTAGTGTAGCATTAAGCGCTGGATTTGAAGACGCATCTGCTTTTTCACGTAGCTTTAAGGAAATATTTGGCTATCCACCGCGTGAAGCGAGAAAAAAACTGAGTATTGTAAATGAATTAGAAAATATCACTTTAGAAGAACCTGAAATTGTTGAGCTCAATGAACTCCATATTCAAGCAAGCACGCAACAGGGATTATACTTTGAAGCAGCTCCCCGTGCGTGGGGTTTATTAAAAGAAAAATTGTCATCCGCAGAATTAGACGATGATTTTTCGGGTGTATTTGTTGCGATTAGTCATGACAACCCTCATACCGGCACCGTAGCTGAAAATCAAGTACGATTCAGCGCGGGAGTAACTCATGTCAAGCGTGACCTAGGCATTGAACATATCATTATTCCAGCAGGTGTTTACGCCAAGTTTCATTATTTTGGTAAAGCCGCAAATCTCGGTTTGGCTTATCATTATATTTTTGGCCAATGGGCAGAAAGATCAACTCAAAAAATAAATTTAGCACGATATCCGTTTAGAATGTCTGATGAATTTCCGAATGGATTAATAGAGCAGAAAATAGCGATATTTGTGCCTTTAATTTCAAAATAAAATGGGGTTAGACTGGATCTAGAGCTACATTGGTCAGTCTGGCATAAGCGGTCAATAACCTCAAAAAAACGCTCTTTGTCACATTTTTATATTTATTGTCGTGCTCATACTTGACTCCAACGGATTTATCTATATCCATTCATTAAAAACTGGAAAGACTTCAATTGCTTTTGTTTCTGGCCAAACTTTTCTTAGATGTGAAAGCATTTGTATCGATGCTTCGCCTAACTTAGGAAGTTGACCTGTTGCTTGCGAGCAAGAAATAAAAGCCTCTAGCCTAGATAAAATTCTTGGACGAAAAGCATTTTTTTCGGGCTCCCATTTTGAATCAGGGTCGACAGGACCGCTTGGGCAAATCCATTCATGGTCTATTAAATCCATATCATCAAGTTGTTTTATCGTTCTTATCAACCAATATGCACACGCATAAGCTAATTGTTTATTATAAATAGCATCATCGGCTGCAGCTATAACGCCAGCTTTTAATTCTTCTCGATAGATTGATTCCATTTGAAAAACAAGAAGTGATGGAACAGCTTTAGAACACCAGCAACTTGGCATATGCATACGCATATAAACGCTGTCAACTAATGCATTTCCAAAGTCAGCAAACTCAAAGTCTATAAAATGCATTTGATTATTCTGGTAATAAACATTGTCAGGGCAAATATCTCCATGCAAAAATACATTAAATTCGTTTGCAGACTGTGAAAATTCTAAAACAGCGTTAATTTCCTTAGCTAATTCCTTCGTTTCTTTTTCGCTACATTTTTCAAACTGCTTAATAACAGCTTGAGCGTCGGACTCAGGAATATAATTAAAGCGAAGTGCTTGATGATAAATTCGTTTTAAAATCGAATTAAATTGATCACCCTTTCCAGCAGTATCTGCATGCATTTTGCCTAATCTGCGAACGTATGCAGTTAAAGCTGATTTTGCTTCTTGAATATTTATGGGAGAAGATGCTCTTGTTAACGGCCCTACGAGACTTGGATGTGCAAAACCCAAATCTTCAATGATTATAAATTTATACTCAAAATTTCCTGCATAAAAATGTGGAGCGTGATTACCTCCAATCTGAGTTAGAAATTCAATCCCTGCCCAATCATGGGCAAAACGAGTAAGTTGCTCAATTTCTGTTTCACTCTCTCCGCGATCAAAAATTTGTTGCTCAATTGAATTTTTCTTTAAAATTAAAGTTTGCGGCATTCCTGTTGTTGGGTTATCAATAAATAACCTCAATATCACGTTACGTCTATCCGGCTCACTCAGCTGAGTAACTTTTGAAAAATGAACGGATTTTTTAAAATACACTGACATTAATTGAGAAGCATTATTTAGCATCTTGCGAAAATGCATTATGGAATCATCTAACATTTAATTAACCTCTAATTAATATCTTTCCAACCTCAATATCTTGCGATACCCATCAGGGTCATTAAAAGGCATTTCAGTATAGCTATTATTGCAATAAAATTTACAAGCATCAGATGATGATTAAACTAAAAATTTTGCCTAAAGGAAATACCATATTCACCCTTAGATTCATAGCCAATATTTTCCATTGCTAGCACAAAACATAACTATTTGATTATTGAACAATTTATACTGTTCAACGCGCGCTGCACGCGTTACGTAACTTTTGGCAGTTCATTGCCATGATCGATATCTGCGATAAAAATAGGTCTTAAATCTTTATTTACTAAGCAGTATGTAAAACAAAAAATTGCTGAACCGCAGCCGGATATGACGGGCAGCACGACAGCAAATTTAAATAATGCATTAAAAAATAAACCTGATTACGAGATAATGATTGATGAATCTCCAGATGATAACAATCAATCTGTTGAATATAAGGCGAAAAATAGTCGTAGTTATTCTTTATCATGGATGTGTTGTGCGAAGAAGGACGAACCGGTCATGCCAAGCGATCCAGTTTTAAAATTAGAAATGTGATTTCTTTTATTTTTAAAAAATGCTAAATTTCGTACGTAAATAGGTAAGATATTTATTGTGTCATTCGGCACTTTGTAGTCTCGATTTTTCAGTATTAGTAATCCACTAGCTCATACCGCTCTACCAACATAGGTCTAGTCAGCACTGGATCAAGACGTGTCAGAAGTCCCCATGTATTCTTGCATTATTTAGCGTCGTGAGAACCAAATAAGAATCACCCCAATGGCTGCTAAACCGCCACCAAAATACACCCATTGGATCTGGCTAATCATAAAGCTGCTCCGTGGGAATTGGATATAACCGAGGCCTTGTCCAATCCATAGGAGTCCCACGGCTAGCATAAGCACACCAAAAATCAAAAATAATTTTTTCAAGTTACATCCTTTTCGTTAAGTTTAAGGAGAGACGGTAGCTTTACTTAGAACAACTGTATAATTTTGACTTTGCAACTTGTTCTATGGTGACACTTTACCCCAAATTGTTGAAAAAATTAATTCTTTATTTAAGGGTAACAACGCTCTGCATATATAATATTGCTTTTCCACTAATCAAAACTCTGCTGTCCTCATACCTGCAAAATATCTCACCTCCCCGCTCTGATACTTGCAAAGCATGCAAATCTTTTTTATTTAATTTCTTGGACCAATAAGGTGCTAATAAACAATGCGATGCGCCAGTCGCAGGGTCTTCAGAAATATTTTTTTGCGGATAAAATGTGCGTGAAACAAAATCGGCATTAGTCCCCGGAGCCGTAATTGTAATACCACGATGCTTTAATTTTTTAAGAATCTGCATATTTGGTATCAGATTTTTAACTTCTTCTTCTGTCGCATATACTGCTAAACAACGCTCATTTTTATGTTGATATATTTCTTTAGGAACCAATCCCAACCCATCTGCTAACAATGGTAAGGACAGGCTTTCGATATCTTTCGCCGGAAAATTCAGAGTAATAAAATCATCATTACGAATAACCTGTAACAATTCAACACGGGATTGCAAATCCACTTTTTCCCACGTTGGCTCCAAAAAATTAAAAATAACAAAGCCAGCTGATAAAGAACCATGCCCACAAAGATCAAGCTCATAATCCGGTGTAATCCAACGAATATTGAATTTTTTTCCCTTACGTACCAGGAATGCTGTAACAGGCAAATTATTTTCTTTAACGATAGCATGAAGAGCATCATCGGTTAGCCATTCCGATAAAACACAAACTGCTGCTGGATTTCCGCAAAAAATTTTATCTGTAAATGCGTCCACATGATAAATTGAAAATTTCATAACTATGTAATTCCCGTATAAACGTCCAGATTCGCAACCCTTCAAAAAAGTAATGTAAACCTGTGACATTTTAGTCGCAAGTTCTATATGTGACATTCGTTCAGAAGAGCGTTGTTTCATAGCGCATAAGTTATACAAATCTTAAACAAAATATGATATCCTTCGCAAAATAAGCATATAAAGTAGCCAATGATGTCCTTAAATATACTTAGTCACACGACAATTCTATAAATATGGCATGCGCTGCATCGCTATGAAAAAGCACAACAAAGGGTCACCAAGGGAAGCGATTAAGTTCATAGAAACTATAGATAACAGACGATTTTAAGTGCGGCCAGCAGGGAGGTTCTCACCTCCCACAAATTATTATTTATTTTAACATCAAGAAAATATGGGAATTAAAGCCATGATCGAGCGAAAATCAGAAAGCGAGATAACCATAACTAAAGCTAATTTAGCAAATCTAGTTAAAATTTCCGTCCAAGGTTTAACTCATGTAGCTATCAAGATTAACTGCGTAAATTTAACAGTGCAAGACTATATTTTAATTGGCAAGTTTATACTTAGCATACCTGCTAATATTGACCTTGGATTAAGTAATGACAAACACCAATTAAAATATATCTCAGAAGAAGGCCTAAACTCTTTTTTTAATATCATAAAAGATAAAGAAAAATCTATAAAAGCAATCCACCTAGGTATCTTTTTGGTAGAGAGTCCTAATATATTCCATAAGGTGTATAAGACTCTAACGAATACAATTTTTTTAAGAGACAATGCGAGCGCAGAGCGTCAGTTTTACGCAAATTTAATAAGGATGATCTTTTCTTTAAGAGAGCTAACTTCGTTCACATGGAGTTTCATCGGTGACACTGTAAATTTGGGAATGAACTGCTTAGGAACAATTTTAGGTGAAAATCAAACAAAATTAAGCAAATTAAGTCTTGTTAATGTCCTGATAACACCGGGGAGCTTTTCCACTACTGTAAATTTAAATGCTGTATTTATTGGAATAGCTAAAAATACTCATTTAAAAAGCCTTACATTATCCGCCATCACTTTAGAAACCGTGAGCGACTCTTTAGTAAGTGCAATTGTAAATGGAAAAATTGAGAGCCTTTTGTTAAGTAGTCGAGAATTCTCAAGCCATACAACAAGAACTGCCTGGAAAGACATTAGCGCCGCTATTGCAAAATCACCCTCTTTACAGGAAGTAACTATCGACAATATGAATAATCTCAGTACAAGTGGGAATGAAAATCAAAGCTGTGAGTGCCCTACTTGTAAACTCGAAAAAGAAAGTAAAACCCGAGGTGAGTTTATTATAGATGAACTTTCATCCAATTTAATACGCTTCAAATCTAATATCAAAGTCCTAGCTTGTGGAATGATAGAAAGCCCCAAAGCATATGACTGCTTAGCCAATTTATTAAAACTAAATTGTTGTTTAATAAAAGTAGATTTAATTGAATCATCACTAGGAGATGATGCTATAAAAATTCTAATTAAGGCGTTACAACACAATCAATCATTGAAATTTCTCCTATTAGGTAATTTAAAGATTAGCGAAAGAAAAGTAAAAGGCTTTATTACTTTTTTAAAAAATCGACGGAAAAGTCTCATCATTTTAAATACTGAGAAAACAATTACAATCCTTGATACAGATGGAAAAGTCGATGAGACAAGCGAACTTGTTGCTAGAATTCAGCAAGCAATAAATGAAACTATCCCCGACATCAACTACGTTTTAGATAGAATTAAAGAATTTGTAATTAAAAAAATTCAATCAGATGTCCTGTCTAAAATTAGGAAAGAAGTAATTAGATTACTCCCAGACTCCAGCTATTATTTAGCCAGAGTAAGGAATTTGATAAATGAAGGAGGAGAGTTAGTAGATTGTACGACTAAACTAAAACAAATGATAACTGAGTCAATCCAGTTAGTCGACAAAGGCTTGAATCTATACACTGATCTAATAATAAAAGAGTTTACAATCAATCTATTTCATTCCACCTTAGAAGAAATAGATTATTTGTTTATGCCATCACAAATCATATACGATGGCCTGGCTAATAAAATCTTCAACATAATAAAAGATTATTTTATGCAATCCTATACAGGAATAGTAATCGAGTATCGAAATATACTTAAGATAGGGTTTGAAAATACTTTGGCACACCATATAAAGACCTTAACGCCAGTATCAGATTTACTAGCTCCTCCTCCAGTGATCGCAGCTCTTGATCAAGAGCATAAAAGTGAAGATTCACATACAACCGAAACTGATTCAGCTAATCAAAAGCAGAATCCTATTGCAATCAAGCTCAGAGAGCGTCAATTAGAACGTCAGCAGAAAAAAGAAGCTCGACAAAAAGCAAATCTTGCGCATGAAAGAGAACAAAAAACTAAAAAAGAGGCTTGGTTAAGGCAGAAGGAGGAATACAGAAAACAAAAAGAAGAAAAATTAAAACATGCATTAGAAAAACAAGCCATATCAACCAAACCACAGCTCTTGCATGCCGAAGAAGCAAAACCTAATGGTATACAACAATCAAGCGTGGAAAGAAAAAACTATTTATCTATCGCGTTAGGTTATTTAATAAAAGTTAAATATATTGTTCTTGATAAAACCGCTGATGATAAATGGCGTTCTTGCAATAATAAAATACCTGACCCTCTATTAGATACGATAAGACATTACGCTCTTTTATATAATATCTTTAGACTTTTTGAGGCACTTAAAAAATATCGAAGCAACAAAGATTCTTCAACTAATTTTGATGATTCGAAAGTGTTTCGTAATATGCTCATACATTTCGGTGCTGCAAATGCAAGTCATCAAGCCGTATGGAAAACTGCTCATCAATTAGCAGATGCTGTAAATGAAAATTCGTTGCCGAGAGAATTTTTAAAAGAACGCAAACCCCATTTAATGGAGCATGCATTACCCGCATCAGATCTTTCAATACTTGCAGGATTGTTTGGTATCGGTGATGAATTGCGTTTTCTTTTAGATCGCAACTATCGTCCAATCTTAGAAGATAATAGGGATTTTTTAAATTTATTTGAGAGCACTTCATTATATAAAGAACTATATAAGTTGCATGAAGAGAAAGTGGATAATGATGGTATTCAGCTGGATTTATTAAAAAATACCGTTCTTAAAGCCGCGTTAATTTTTGATAGTGTGCAAAAAGTTCAAGGTAACGATATCACGATTCGACCTGCGACCATTAGCCAATTTTATGAAAACCATTATCAACAAGTCGATGCGCTCAAAATGTTACTAGCGATTATAGGACATTATTATTATTTATTAGATGCGCAGAATATTGGAAGAAAAAGTAAATCCTATTTTTGTGAAACATTTACAGATAAATTAGGCCCACAAATTCAGCATTTTTATAATTTCCTGATTTATACACATAACAAAGTGAGGATTCCAGTCTCGCATCATTTTCCTGATTGTACTTATCATGATGAAATTGCAGAGAGTTTTAAATTATTTAAGAAAATTCTAAATTTAAATGATGTGTTTTTCGCTTTAGAAAAAGTATTCTATGTTAGCTCTACTCCCATCGAAGCAGAAACTACAATAGTTAAGCATCAAGCTTCTACAATCTCAATGACTAAATCGAAGAACTCTTCGGATGAGTCAGATAAATTTGGTCAAGCTGAATTTTCTAAATTACAAAAAGAACTTAGTATGCAATTTTTAGCATTTTCTGATGCACCATACATAGATAAAGACAATGTTGAAACTGAAGTAAAATCGGTATCACTTGTCAATACATCTGCTAGTAATGATGTTCCTGTTGTTAATAAGAGTCTTACTCTAAATGCTAAGGCTAGGAATTTCACGCCGACTCTTTTTAATTTACCGAGTGGTACGACGTTAACACCTACCCTACCGCCTACAACAGAATTGCAGTCATCTACGATGAGCAAAAGTCCTTAAAAAGGAAGATAAGGGGTTCGAAGCCTGTGCGACCCCACTATTTACCTGTATCTACTTGTGAAATAATTAATGAGCTTAGTTTTTACCTTACACCATCTCAGCAGCCAAGGAATTCCGTCTTTATTCTCATTTCCTGTATTTTCATAGCGTTGAAGAAACACCTACCCCCCCAAAATAGCTTCATTTTTACGCTATAATTATAATATTGATAAAATTATTTTTTATTTATATAGGATAACACGCTATGTTTAGTAATGTGGTAATCCGAGCACGTCGCGTACAAGAAGATGTTTCTGTAGAAGATCCAGAAAATGTTTTTTGTTTAGCCATTTGTTTATACGAAGGTGTAGATGAATTTAAAAAAAATGAGGAACGATCAATCGAGCTATTTAACTATTTATTAAATTTAAATGATAAAAATATTGTTTCCATTGTAAAAAATTATTTACAAAATAATCCTGATCTTAATAAATCTATAGAAAAACTCAAAGCTGACAATAAATTGAAGGAACTAGAAAAAATAAAATTATTTCAAGAAAATATAGTTAAATTACTTGATAAAAGTTCTGAAAACAAAATAATTATTAATTATATTAAAAGCTTAAGTGAAGAAAAAAAAGCAGATCTAATTGCAGCATTAATGACATCCCCAGAAAAAGCTGCTTTAATCATGGCAGACCCGTTAAATAAATGTGGCATTATTTTCCCTAGTTTTTTTTCTCGATCGATATTATCTGCAAACGAAACTGATCGAGAATTTATTAAAACTTTTATACGTGCCATCCTTATGAATGGAGGTGAAACAGTTGATGCCAAGCACGGCGAAAAAATACGAAGAATATTAGCAAATGTAATAAAAAAAATCCCAAATGAAAAAATACCTACTGAATTTAAAAAACGCATTTGCAGAGAAATTTATCCTGACTTCTATGAAAAATATGCCGATTATAGAGAAGGGGCAAAACCATTATCGGCAAGAGATATAAATAAAACCATTACAGAACAAGAATACAAAACAGCACTTCAAGATACAGCATTAGACATTTCTGCTTTTATCGTTCTAACGACAGGTTTTCTTAAATCAATATTAGGAAACAAACTCAATAGTACAATACGAAAAATAGAAGAAGATCTTTTAAATATCAAGTTCACTGATTGTCTAGAGCAAATAAAATCATTATTGCATGCAAAAGAAGTGACACCAGATGTTAAAAAGAAACTAGAATATGTTGAGGCAATGATCGATAAAAAATACGAAAATGTCGATATAGATCGTAATTACACACGTCGATTTTTTGAAACCAGATTATCGCAATATTATTTAGGCAAGTTATCAGCACCTAACTCACCATCTATAGCCGATCAAAAAGGTACTAGTATTTCCAAAAAAAATGATCGGCTCGCTAGTATTAATAAAATATCAAGTTTTTTGACTGGCTTAACCATTCAAAGCCCTGACGAACTCAACCATGTCATGCTAAATTTTTCAGAATATAAAGACCCTGAAGGAAAATATCTTCTCAGAATGAACGCTCTAAACAACGGTTGCGCTCTATATGATCTACACGATAGAAAAAAAAGAATAGAATATGATGATCAAGAGGGAAATCCTGAAACTTCCCTAAGTCGTAATCCAAGCATCTTAAAAGCTAACCAACCCACCTATGCTACAGATTTGAGCGAATATTCTCTAGTAAATAAAGTTGGAGAATTGCGTTCACCGACGCCCTATGGCAAAAAATATTTATACTCAGCTTTTGTTTCTTCTGTATCTGGCCACACATTTTTTATTGTTGGGATGCTAGAAGAATACATGGATAAGCATAAAAAGGATCCCGTACTCAATCAAGATATAAATAATTTTTGCGGTGCATTTATTTCTCACTATATGAGTTTTGGCTTTCACAGTTATTTTGAAATAATGCATGTTCTACAAGAGAAAACAATTCAAGCGTTATTTAAAGCTTACGAAGTAAAAATTGACAGCCCATTTATGGATGGAGAAGATCAAGATATTTTACAAAATGCCTTTCAAGATACATTTGAATATACAAAACAGAGATGCGTTAAAAATGTTATGCATGATGAGTTAATCAACTATAGCTCAGTAACACCAAAAGCATTAGAAGATTTAGGTCTAGTTGATACTCTTCTTACAGCTGCTATACATGACGCAGACAGGATAAAAGTTGAATCACTGCTCAAATATAGAAATAGCAATACCTTGCATGGCGAAAAATCATTATTACTCGCGCTTTATGAGGCACAGAGCGAGCCTTCTAATGCGGAGATTATCAAACTATTAGTCGACAAATTACAAAATCTATTTCCTAGTGAATATAAAGCTGAAATAAAAAATAAGCTGTTAACAAGCAAAGACTTTTTTGAGAAAATAAATGACGTTATTGTTGAGTTACTACTTCAATCAGAAAATAAACCGCTTGCCGTTGAGAAAATCTTTAATCTTGTCTCTGAGGAAAAGAGCACACCTGAAAAATGTAGCTTTATAGCAAGATCATTGTCTAAATCGATTAAAACAAATAATATCGATATTACTATCTTACTATATGATAAGTATAAGGATATGCTGAGCAAAGAGGATAGGATTTATCCGCTTAAATTACTCGCTGAAAAAATATATGAGCATACACTAGATGCTAAAGAAAAAGAGGAACAACTTGGCATTGTTTTTTCAAGAATGAGCGCCGTACTGTCGGAGCTACCTAATCCACAAACAGGCAGTATATTATTATCCCATAATACACGTATGTGGATGGACAATATGGCCGCATTATTTAGGTCAGCAATATGTAATAATGATGCAGCTGTAGTACAAGCTTATGTCAATCATCCTATTGATTTTGACGCCATGAATATTTATTTTAACCCTTTTTTTGCTATCCCTAACTGTAATGAAACCACTGTCAGGCTTTTATTGACTCCTCAAAATAATAAAAAAATAGTTGAACTCGCCGAAAGTGCATTATCTCTCGCTAACCCAGGTGATCCAATTCATCAACTACTTAATAACTATATTGATAATTTTAAAAAACATAATGCGCAATTGACATCATCTCACTCTAATTTTTTTAAAAAGTATAAACATAAAAGTAAAATCGCTGAAGTAAAGGAACCCAGTAGCACCGTGACAAAAAAACCGGGGGATGTATAATCTAAACTATGCTCGGAATTGTTCGTAACCACCGAAAAAGCATCATTCCGCTATTATTTTAGTAATTAATAAAGAATATAAAGATAGTTAACTACTAAAAAATACCTGGCCTACAATTCATATAAGTATTACTCGTCAATGGAGCGCAGCCTTTAAAAAGATTTTTTTATCTTTAAGAAAAGTATTAAAAAAATCTATTACATATAGATTAAGCGCTTTAATAATTTGCACTCCATTCCCCTTGCCAAGATAATTTCCATAACCCTGATGATAAGCATGAATAATTTTTTTAATTGGAATAAGTTTGGATTCTTCTGATTGTGCTGGCGACAAATTATTAAGTGCTGCTTGAAAATCAGGGATAGTCTCAAGGCTGATTTTTGTAGGTTTCTTTCCTGCTCATAATACAAAATTTCCCAAACATTTTTATTTTTTACAATCAAATACTATACGATGCGGAATTCGCGTTTTTAGGTAGGCACAACAAATAATTGTAATTAAAATTGAAAGCCTCGCAATGTCCCATATGCACCTGACCTCTTGGCTTTAAAAGCTAGGCCCTCCAGGTGCCCGAGGGATAAGGTAATCACTAGACTCATTGTGTGTGACATTATTGGCTTTAGAATCTACGCTAGAAACTACAACACTGAGAGCCGAATTGGAAAGAGGTGGTAATATAGCTTCTGACACAGGAGTTGAAGGAGGAGCTGTCAAAACAGGAGGGTTAACAGAGTTATTCTGTTTTACTTCTGGCAACATAGATCTAATTAACCTCTCAGAAGAAGTTGAGGAACGCGCACTAGAAAGCAATCGCATGCTAGCCTCGTATGCATGTTGTTTTGCAATATCTGCTTCTTCAATCTCGACATTCACTTTAGCTAATACTGCGCTTTCGTCTAGCCCCTTCTCAAGAATAAAAGCCAATTGTTGTTTTTTTGTATCTTTATTATTTCTTAAGTTAGTTAAAAATGACTCCAAAATTTTATCCAACCCATCATCGTGCGATTGATAGAGTTGCTTAATTAATTTGTATACATGTTGAAGGTATGGTTCACCATCATTCAATATTGCCGGAGTCATTCTAGTAAAACTCGGCGGCAATGATGTCGCCGCATCGCCGCTAATGACTATAGGTATAATATTGGTGGGTTTACTGCGTTGATTTGCCTCTTGAGCTCTATTATAGATATTGCCGATTAAATCAGCTGTTATCGTATCTTTTGCACTTAACAGTAGCTCAGTTCCAATTAAAATGACTCTTCCGCAACTTTCAATATCTAATCTCGACCTATGATCAATAGCAAGTTCAGTAGACGCAAATCCTGCAGCAATCAATTGTTTCTGTAACGTGGTAACAAATTTTTCTGTCCAGTCAATATAGGATGCATGAGCCTTGGATGGAACGGCATAGGCAATTAATATGCTGCCTGGCAAACTATGATAACGTGCCGCATACTTTTCCATCTCTTTTAATGTCTGCAAAAATTCATCACTAGCCATCAACAATTCTTGCTGCATTCTCAGGCTATGTTCTCTCCAGTGAGGCGAAGTTTTGATAGCCTTTTCTTCAACTGGAAATTTCAATTCTTTGTAATTAGCAATTGCCTTTTGCAAAAGATTAAAGACGCCAATAGCCAAAGAATCTTTAGACCGAGTATCGCCTTTCATTTTGCGAACCGCTGCTTCTTTGGTCGTTAACATATTTTCAACCACTTGCACCTGATCATCATCAGTGTACTTCTCGCATTCATTCATTAGCTCATTCATTGCTGCAAGCACTAATGGAGCCGTGTTCGGCGATATTCTTTTTATGGTGTTTCTGCATTGAGCAATGTGTGTTGGTGTAAACATAAAATACCTATATAAATAATGGTTAGGATCTAGTTCAGCTATTTTCAAACCTGTTGATGGGTTTTAGTGTACTGAGTGGGTGTCGTGGATTCTAGGATACATGTGTATGCTTCTAAATGACTTGATTGTTATTTTATGTACAACTATACATTTATTTGTCAAATAAAATACCGTATTTTTTACGGTAATTCGAATACAAATTTCGTATGAGAAATTTGCTGGCGTGGCAATGTCTGCATCACACACCTAACATATTAGAACTAGGCACAATTTTGGATTCCTTTGTTATTTTTATAACATTCTGACGTTTTTGCCAAAACTGCTCTATGGGTCTGACATAAACAAAATAAATTTTATCAACTCTATCGGATATTTCTTTAAATTTCAAAATTGCTTTGCCGTTTATTTTGATGCTTAATCCAAGAGCTGGCTTAAATAATAATTCGATTTCTTTTAACAAAAGAGAAGAAATATCAGCTTTTTTAGGTAACCAAATTTCTTTAGCATTTTTCGGTGATGGATTAACTCTTAACCCACGTGAGACAAAGAATAGAAAATGATTAAAATTATGAATATCCAGTATCCGCTTTCCTTCAGAGTCTGTTTCAACTGAAATTATATTAGCAAGCATCATTCTCTCCGCTTCTGCGAGCGACAATTTGGAATACATAATATCTGTATCGATGACTTTGATGACTGTATTGCTAGTTTTATTTTCAAGTAACTTAATGAAGTTAAGCCATGGCCATCGATAAGAACTGGCAGCTGCGCTAGCTGAAACGTAGCGTCCTGATTGATCTCCTCTCTTTTTAACTCGTTCGACAGCTTTAGTGGGGTCTGCTGTATTGATGATAATAACTGTTTTAGCATTAGTTGCTGGTTTAATTGCAAGTGGACTGCATGTTTCATGGATCCAATTCGGTGCTTGTCCTTGTTTTTCCATATCATTTATCATTTCCCAGATAAGAACCTTTATGAACCACGCCTCAGGTAATGTTAAATTACCTCTATGCATATTAAATCCAGTTTTGTCTAGCTTCAGAAACTCACTCAAAATTATATTCCATTCATCAGATCCAATATATGCTGCATTTTTCTTGCCTAATAAAGTACGTATCATTTTTTCACTTACTGATTTTCCACTTGCCACTGGACCTGATATTCCAAAACAGAGACGATCAGAAAGTGAATATTTCTCTAATGGCATAAATTTATCTTCTGCATCGATTAATTTTTCAATTTTATTTCGAATGTCAGACATAACCATCTTATGATATTTCTCGTGTAGGCGTATTTGAATTGCAATTTCTAGATCTGACTCATATAAGTGATAAATTGTGCTATGACGTTCATCTAACTTTGTTGTTTTGATAACATCTAGCAGCTGTCTTATGCACTTTATGTCTTCGCTATCTTCAGATGACAGCCTCTGTTGATCTGAATTGGTATCATTGATATGAGAATGAGCAATGAGTTTTAAACTTGACGTCATACTCTCAAATATTTTTTCCCATTTTTCTTTAACAGATATATTTTTTTCAAAGAATTTTTCATACAAGAAGCGCGCTCTTGTTTCAAGTTCTTTACTATCTTTCAATATAGTACGTGTTGTTAAAGTTGCAATAATAACATGTAAGACTAATCGCTCAGGTCTTAATGCTGTATAAGCAAAGTTTTCTTCATTTAGACTTGCTTTTGCTGCATAAGCATGTGACTGCGCAGAGGAAAGACGGCTTACTTCTGGTGAAAACAGAGTAAACTGTACACTACTATCCATTCTTTGCTGAACCCATCGTAATGCTGTTTCAAAAGAATTAATATTGCGTAATTGCCATGGATCTTTTGTGATAGAATCTGGTTTAATTTCTAGTTCTGCTAATAATTGTAATGCTTTTACAAAACACCACGTGGTTTCTCTTACTGTAATATCTTGATCTTGGTATGAAAGCGTATATTTTTTCTTTTCTCTTTTTGCGAACTGATCTTCTTTTACTTTTGCTTTTAAATCAGATAACTTAAAACATTGAGTCCATTGTGCATACCTTGAATTTGACATAGCACATGATTGCATTAAGCTGAGCGGGTCTCTTTCGCCTAGATTAAAATCTAAATACTCAGTACGATAATCACTACTTGTTTCACGAAATCCGGCTGCAGATCTGTCGATAAGATGTATGTTTGAAATGTCTGCTTCATTCATTTTGATACCAATTTCAGATAATCTTCGTACAGCCGCCGCAACAAAATAAGTTAAATTTCCATCTTGATGACTTACTTTTTCATACAACTTCCACAGATTTTTTTGTAACTGCTCTTCATGTGCGTCAACTCGAACACCATGTGCAGTCCATTGGACTTCAGCCACATCCGCTGATTTTTCTAATCCTATATTTTTCATTAGCAACACATACCGTTCTCCCAAATAGCTAAACGTTATAATAGGAACCGCGGTAAATTTTCTTCCTTCGAAAATCAATTGGCGAGAGATCGCATTTCTATGCTGTGAAAAAAACGGTGCGCAAGGATGGGTTATGTCAATTGTTTCTTGAATTGACGCCCAATCATCGGGAGGCAAATGTTCACCGTGAGCAATTTTTAATAATGCTTTTGCAATGTCATTAGATGCAGCACTCTTTTCTTCCTGAATTTTTTTATGTAACACTCTTGCTTGTTCTGAAATTTCAGTAGGTATAGTTCTTAACATATTTATTACTCTTCGTATGATTTGTAGTTTTGAATAATTAATCAGTTTAATGAAATTTAACTTTTTCCATATTTCTTTTTTATAAAATTCTTCCATAGTAACATCAAATATTATCTTTTTTGCTGCAGCATCGCTGCCTTTAGAAGCAGGAAACGTATGCGTCTTAAAATATTCTTTTGAGTTTTCTTGAATATCTTGAATTGTTGGAGCAGAAATATTAAATATTTTATCTATCAAAAATGCTAAAAATTCACTTGTTGAAAAATAAAGTGATCGATTCTCTATAGCGATAGAACTTGCATGACTTTAATGACCCCAATGTCCAGACCAGCGCCCCAGAAATTTTTAGGCTACTCTAACCTGTATTAAAATTAATAAAAAAATAAATAAAGTGTTACCGCACTTGTGGGTATGTGGCTGATCCGCAGGACTCGTCCACATATCCACAAGCTTTTCTTTCCTGCTCAAAATATACTGCCGCAGGGGTTTTATAACCTAATGATTGATGCCATCGTTTTC